>NZ_JAKJSX010000028.1:0-1048 GCF_050337435.1 Vibrio satsumensis
GGTCCCCCCATATTCAGACAGGATATCACGTGTCCCGCCCTACTCGTTTTCACTGATGATGAGATGTCGATTACGGGGCTATCACCCTTTAYTGCGGCACTTTCCAGAGCCTTCATCTGTCTCATTAAAAGCTTAAGGGCTAATCCAATTTCGCTCGCCGCTACTTTCGGAATCTCGGTTGATTTCTCTTCCTCGGGGTACTTAGATGTTTCAGTTCCCCCGGTTTGCCTCCTGTTGCTATGTATTCACAACAGGATACTTACTTATGTAAGTGGGTTTCCCCATTCAGGAATCCCAGACTCAAAAGGTTATTACTACCTAATCTGGGCTTATCGCAAGTTATTACGCCTTTCATCGCCTCTGACTGCCAAGGCATCCACCGTGTACGCTTAGTCACTTAACCATACAACCCGAAAGGGTCTCTATTTGCTTTCACTTTAAAAAGTGAAGACAAATAAGCGTATGGCAACTAACCAAGGTTTTTGGTTGTCATTAAGAAGGGTTAATTCTTGATGACTGTTTGCCGGACTCAATTGTGAATCAAATAAATTTGATTCGAATACAAGACACTTGAATGTGTTTGTTGTGTTTACCATAAAGGTAAACATTGAGAACTTTTAAATTTGATTGAATTACTCGTAAGTAATCAATCAGTCAGCTTTCCAAATTGTTAAAGAGCTAGATTTTCCTAATTAAAGAAATAACCATTTTTAAAGATTCTTAAGGAAGAACACTTAAAGATGGTGGAGCTATGCGGGATCGAACCGCAGACCTCCTCGCTGCCAGCGAGGCGCTCTCCCAGCTGAGCTATAGCCCCATCTGGAAAAGTATTTCCTACTCTTAACTTATTAAACCATCAATCTGTGTGGACACTTATCGTGAGTATCTTCGTATAAGGAGGTGATCCAGCCCCAGGTTCCCCTAGGGCTACCTTGTTACGACTTCACCCCAGTCATGAACCACAAAGTGGTGAGCGTCCTCCCCGAAAGGTTAAACTACCCACTTCTTTTGCAGCCCACTCCCATGGTGTGACGGGCGGTGTGTACAA
>NZ_JAKJSX010000029.1:0-982 GCF_050337435.1 Vibrio satsumensis
ATTAAAAGCTTAAGGGCTAATCCAATTTCGCTCGCCGCTACTTTCGGAATCTCGGTTGATTTCTCTTCCTCGGGGTACTTAGATGTTTCAGTTCCCCCGGTTTGCCTCCTRTTGCTATGTATTCACAACAGGATACTTACTTATGTAAGTGGGTTTCCCCATTCAGGAATCCCAGACTCAAAAGGTTATTACTACCTAATCTGGGCTTATCGCAAGTTATTACGCCTTTCATCGCCTCTGACTGCCAAGGCATCCACCGTGTACGCTTAGTCACTTAACCATACAACCCGAAAGGGTCTTGTGTATGGCAACTAACCAAGGTTTTTGGTTGTCATCAAGAAGGGTTAATTCTTGATAACTGTTTGCCGGACTCAATGTGATTCAAACAAGTTTGAATCGAATACAAGACACTTGAATGTGTTTGTTGTGTTTACCATAAAGGTAAACATTGAGAACTTTTAAATTTGATTGAATTACTCGTAAGTAATCAATCAGTCAGCTTTCCAAATTGTTAAAGAGCGAATCACTTCATAACGAAGTAACCATTTTTAAATATTCTCATCGGCTTTGGCTTCAAAGAACGCTTAAAGATGGTATCCCGTAGGGGAGTCGAACCCCTGTTACCGCCGTGAAAGGGCGGTGTCCTAGGCCTCTAGACGAACGGGACACTAAGATGCTCTAACTTTCTAAACCTAATCAATCTGTGTGGACACTTATCGTGAGTATCTTCGTATAAGGAGGTGATCCAGCCCCAGGTTCCCCTAGGGCTACCTTGTTACGACTTCACCCCAGTCATGAACCACAAAGTGGTGAGCGTCCTCCCCGAAAGGTTAAACTACCCACTTCTTTTGCAGCCCACTCCCATGGTGTGACGGGCGGTGTGTACAAGGCCCGGGAACGTATTCACCGTAGCATTCTGATCTACGATTACTAGCGATTCCGACTTCATGGAGTCGAGTTGCAGACTCCAATCCGGACTACG
>NZ_JAKJSX010000030.1:0-882 GCF_050337435.1 Vibrio satsumensis
CAAAAAGTGCGTCGTAGTCCGGATTGGAGTCTGCAACTCGACTCCATGAAGTCGGAATCGCTAGTAATCGTAGATCAGAATGCTACGGTGAATACGTTCCCGGGCCTTGTACACACCGCCCGTCACACCATGGGAGTGGGCTGCAAAAGAAGTGGGTAGTTTAACCTTTCGGGGAGGACGCTCACCACTTTGTGGTTCATGACTGGGGTGAAGTCGTAACAAGGTAGCCCTAGGGGAACCTGGGGCTGGATCACCTCCTTATACGAAGATATTCACGATAAGTGTCCACACAGATTGATGGTTTAGATTTAGTTAAAGCCAGAGCTTTAATTAATAACGTAAGTTATTGATTAAAGCTTTTTGCTTTATGCTCTTTAACAATTTGGAAAGCTGACTGATTGATTACTTACGAGTAATTCAATCAAATTTAAAAGTTCTCAATGTTTAYCTTTATGGTAAACACAACAAACACATTCAAGTGTCTTGTATTCGATTCAAACTTGTTTGAATCACATTGAGTCCGGCAAACAGTTATCAAGAATTAACCCTTCTTGATGACAACCAAAAACCTTGGTTAGTTGCCATACATAAGACCCTTTCGGGTTGTATGGTTAAGTGACTAAGCGTACACGGTGGATGCCTTGGCAGTCAGAGGCGATGAAAGGCGTAATAACTTGCGATAAGCCCAGATTAGGTAGTAATAACCTTTTGAGTCTGGGATTCCTGAATGGGGAAACCCACTTACATAAGTAAGTATCCTGTTGTGAATACATAGCAGCAGGAGGCAAACCGGGGGAACTGAAACATCTAAGTACCCCGAGGAAGAGAAATCAACCGAGATTCCGAAAGTAGCGGCGAGCGAAATTGGATTAGCCCTTAAGC
>NZ_JAKJSX010000031.1:0-677 GCF_050337435.1 Vibrio satsumensis
CGACGAGCTACCAAACTGCTCCATCCCGCGTCCGGATGCATTGTTTAAGACAATGAGACTAAACCATTTTCATCTTCAGCATAAAGCGTAAGAAAGAATTTGGAGCGATACATCGGGTTCGAACCGATGACCTCAACCTTGGCAAGGTTGCGCTCTACCAACTGAGCTAGTATCGCATAAGCTAACCGTTCATCTTGTCTGCTAAGGAAGCATCAAATCAACGTTCAACTGTAATGTGGTTGCGGGAGCCGGATTTGAACCGACGACCTTCGGGTTATGAGCCCGACGAGCTACCAAACTGCTCCATCCCGCGTCCGGATGCATTGTTTAAGTCAATGAATCTTGCCTTAAAAAGGCTAATTTGGAGCGATACATCGGGTTCGAACCGATGACCTCAACCTTGGCAAGGTTGCGCTCTACCAACTGAGCTAGTATCGCATTAGTTAATCGCTGMTCTTACTGCCTTGGGCAACAGATAGCGCCTAACTGTAATGTGGTTGCGGGAGCCGGATTTGAACCGACGACCTTCGGGTTATGAGCCCGACGAGCTACCAAACTGCTCCATCCCGCGTCCGGATGCATTATTTAAGTTAATGACTCTGTTCTCTAAAAAGAGAGAATTTGGAGCGATACATCGGGTTCGAACCGATGACCTCAACCTTGGCAAGGTTGCGCTC
>NZ_JAKJSX010000007.1:0-391147 GCF_050337435.1 Vibrio satsumensis
GGGTTTGAGTTGAGGAAGAGTTTGACATAGTCGCTCCTAACGCTCTCGATTGTTCTGTTCCTTTAGACCAATCTAGTTGACCATGTTTGCGAAGCCAAACTAAAACGGTAGAGCGACCTTGGATCCCATAACGTTCTTGAGCTTGCTTATAAGTCATTTCGCCTTTTTCAACTTGGCTTACGACTGACAATTTAAAGGCAAGAGAATAATCTCGTTGAGTACGTCTACTTGTTGTTTTCATGACACTCTCCAATTTCATGTTGGAAATGTGTCAACCATATTTAGGACGGTACAGACTTATAAAAAAAGCCCCAATATAGTCACCTATATTGGGGCTTTTTCGTTTGTGGAGTTCGTTTCTATTTTGCCTAAGACCGACGTTTTTAGCTTGTCGCTTTTAACGTCGATCTCTTAAGCTTTAATCAGTTGTTTAACGCAGTTAGCCAATCGTCTTCTGCCACTTCTTCAATGTAGCTTTCTACTGATTGTCCGACTTCTTCATCGTCTTGCTTGAAGTAAGCGATGTGGAACACAGCATCACCTTCGTTTACCAAAGGTAGAGTTTGCTGACCAATCACGATACCGCCTTTGGTTGTGATCACTTGGCCTTCTTGGTGACCCAATGGAGAGCTGATGTAAGCAAGGGTTTGTCCTGCTTCAACTTGTTCGCCAAGTCTTACCATGTTACGCAAAATACCGTCTGATTCAGCGCGGATCCAGCTGGTGGATTTACTCAATACTGGCTCTGGTAACTTTTTACGGTTAGGGCGCAGCATGCCGATTTCTTTCATCACTTGATGCACGCCAAGGTAACCCGCACGAATCGCTAAGTGATCGAAACGCAGCGCTTCACCACCTTCGTAAGTTAATACAGGAATACCAAGTTTTTCTGCTTCGCTACGCAGTGAACCGTCACGCAGTGGAGAATCAATGATCACGGGTGTTGCAAACGCTTTTGCGATGCGCAGTGTTTCAGGGTTTGATAGGTTCGCACGAATCTGTGGCAGATTAGTACGGTGAATCGCGCCCGTGTGTAGATCCAGAATGTAATCACAGTGCTTTGCCACGTTCTCAAAGAAGGTGTAAGCGATGCGTGATGTTAACGAGCCTTTCTCACTGCCAGGGAAGCAGCGGTTTAGGTCACGACGGTCTGGTAGGTAACGAGATTTATGGATAAAGCCAAACACGTTAACGATAGGAACAACAATTAATGTCCCTTTCAGTTTCTTTGGATCAATCGCATTTGTCAGTTGTCTTGCAATCTCAACACCGTTTAGCTCATCGCCGTGGATAGCCGCATTTACCATCAGTGTTGGGCCTGCTTGGCGACCGTGAATAATTTCAATCGGGATCGAAAGTGGAGAGTGCGTGTAAAGCTGAGCTGCTTGCAGTTCAATCTCCATTCGCTGTCCTGGCTGAACAGTATAACCAAGTAATTCGAATGGTTGATTAGGTTTTAGTCTTGCCATTTAGGTTGTTCTCAACATGGTGATAATTCGTTAACACGGAATGTAGCAATCGTTGATTTTTAGTACGAATCAATCGCTTTACGGTGACGACAAAAGTTTTTTATTAAGGGGGTTCTGAATTGGTTTCAGTTTTTTATTTTGCTTATTGAAGGGTGTTTCAAATTGTGAATTCTCTGACAAAACATTGATTTAACGCTGATATTTATCATTCGATTGGTTGGTATTATCCATCGCCATTTTTTGGCGGCCAAATTAAAATATCGAGATCAAAATGAAAAAAACAATTTCAAAAGTTATAGCACTTGCAGTGGTATCTGTTGCTTTATCTGGCTGTGTTGGTAGCAACGCAGTAACGGGTTACCTAATGAAGTTCAACATCAAAGCTGTTGATAACCGTTACGCTCGTGGTGGTTTGAACATGCTACTTGCACCTGCATACGGTCTAACGGTTGCGGCTGATTACCTAGTATTCAACTCACTAGAGTTCTGGACAGGTAGCAACCCACTAACAGGCGCTCCACACATCTTTGATACTAAGACTGATACGTACCTTGATATCAACCACCAACTTGATCCGTCTCTAACGGAAGCACCTGTTGGTCCTATCACAAGTGCTGATGTGATCGAGAAAGGTCAAATGCAGCAGATTGATGAAAACACGATCCAAATGGACATTACTTACCAGTCTGGTGAGCGTGCGACGTTAATCGGTGTTCGCGATGGTGAGATGGTGACGTACTTCATCGATGGCGAAGTCGTGGCACAAACTTCAATTGATGAGCTAGAAAGCTACGCGGCTTCACGCGTTTAATTGCTTCCTTAGTTACAAATAGTCGATGACAAAAATTAGATACAAAAACAGGTACTCATTGAGTACCTGTTTTATTTTGTGTCGATGGATAGTGTTTACCGCGAAATCCTATCTATCGAAAACATAATGGCTCGAACTATGCTTTTTCTGGGATTGCTTCTAATAGCGCAACCATTTGGTTCCAGAATAGTTCAACCGTATCAATCTTCACTTTCTCGTCTGGAGAGTGAGGGAACTTGATAGTAGGGCCGAAAGAAACCATGTCCATGTTCGGGTAAGGTTCTTTGAATAGACCACACTCAAGACCAGCATGGATAACCATTATGTTTGGCTTGTGACCGTAGATACCTTCGTACATGTCGCGGAAGATGTGCATGATTTCTGAATCTGCGTCTGGCTTCCAACCTGGGTAAGCGCCAGAGAATTCGATGTTCGCGCCTGCTAGCTCAGCAACAGAGTTCAGCATGCTTTCCACTTGGCTACGGCCAGAATCGATAAGAGAGCGGATCAGGCAAAGCACTGTGATTGAGTTTTCTTCAGTTGTGATAACCCCAACGTTTAGAGATGTTTCAACAACGCCTTCGATCTCATCACTCATGCGGATCACACCGTTTGGTGCCGCGTTAAGTGCTGCGATGAAGCGAGCTTGGTCAGCTGCTGCTAGAGCGCCCATTTCAACCGAAGCTTCTTCGTTGAAAGTCACGATGCTGTCTTCTACTTTACCTAGCTCTGTTGAAAGAAGCTCAGTGTAGTAGTTGTATAGTGAAGCCAGTTTTTCTTGGTTTGCCGCAGGAACAGCAACCGTTACGAAACCTTCACGAGGGATAGCGTTACGAAGGCTACCACCTTTGAATTCGACGATGCGAAGGTCTAGCTCTTTTGCGTGACCCGCTAGGAAGCGAGCAAGCAGTTTGTTTGCGTTTGCACGACCTGTGTGGATGTCACAACCAGAGTGACCGCCTTTTAGGCCTTTTAGCGTTAGCTTACGTGTTACGAAGTCAGCTGGAATCGCGTTACGTGCAATTTCAAATGTCATTGCGCCGTCGATACCTCCAGCACAACCCATGTACACTTCACCTTCTTGCTCTGAATCGGTGTTAAGAAGGATATCGCCTTCTAACCAACCTGCTTCAAGACCGAAAGCACCAGTCATGCCTGCTTCTTCATCTACTGTTAGTAGAACTTCGATAGGGCCATGCTGGATTTCGTTTGAAGCAAGAACCGCTAGGCAAGAAGCCATGCCCATGCCGTTATCAGCGCCAAGCGTTGTACCTTTAGCTGTAACCCACTCACCATCAATGTATGGTTGGATTGGATCTTTAGCGAAGTCATGAACTGTGTCTTCGTTCTTTTGTGGAACCATATCGATGTGAGCTTGTAGCACCACACCTTTTTTGTTTTCCATACCCGCCGTTGCAGGCTTTTTGATGAATACGTTGCCCGTTGGGTCACGACGTACATCTAGGCCTTGTTCTGTTGCCCAAGCAATAATGTATTGAGCAAGCTCTTCTTCATGCTTAGAAGGGTGTGGGATTGAGCAAATCTTATCGAAGAACTGCCAAATAGGGGCAGGGGATAATTTACTGATCTCAGAATGGAATTCAGACACGGATGACTCCTTTTTTATTTGATAACCATATATTTAGGATTTCTATAGGTAAAAACTTAGAACAAAAATCTAAAATATGGGTCTGTTTTGATGACAACAGCATACCACTAGAGCGTTTTGACGAGTAGCGCTTCTAAACCTGAAATGCCTCAAATTTTGAACGCCATCTTGTTCATTTGATCTTGAATAAGTGTATTGATGCTTATAAATGGTGCAAGCAAACGTTTGTTTAAGTCTTTTCTGTAATTTAATTACGAAATTGAGTTTGCAAAATAACCATAATTGGTAAAAAGTGTGACCTATAGCAAAAAATACTTGTAATCTTTTTTCTTTGAGGTATATTAATAACCAACTTCTGAAGTGAAGAGTAAATGCTCAAAGGATGAGTCCGTTTTATCGCCTCCAAGGAACCGAGAAATCAAATTCGTTTTTTATTGATTTATTAAGGTGATAGTTATGAAAGGTTTACCATCTGCAATGTTCTGGCTTAACAGCTCTGTTTACACTAGCAACTTTGCATACCCTACAAGCTTCGGTTACTAATACCGTAAGCATGTAACTCGAACAGTTTTGTTCACCCCTATATATTGGAATTCTTTTACAGCCCTTTTGGTTGACAGATTCTACCGCCACTCAGTTTTGAGTGGCGTTTTTTTTGCCTGCTACTTTTCCAAACCGCTTTATCTTGTCACTTTCCCTACATTTCTGTGTGGTTGTTTTTTTAAACGCCAAAATATCAATTTGCGCCTTATTACTGATCCTGTTGAAAAATACACAACTCTTGTGGGTTTGAATTCAGAATTTAATGGCTAGATTCTCTATCAAAATAACCGATGGTCGAAAAAGTAACCAAGATTTTTCATTGTGACTATTGCTCTTAATTGTCTGTTTATTATGGTTATTTCTTGGGAAATACATCGCTTTTAATCGCTTTGTTTCATACGGAATTCTGATAAATATCGATTAGAGCCTTAATTCTATCTGGAATTTGTTATTTGATAACTTTATAATCCACAGCCAATCGATTACGCAACCGTTTACTTCTTACCCTTATAGGATTCGATAATGTTCGAAAAGCTATTCAAACTCAGTGAAAACGGCACCAATGTGCGCACTGAAATCATCGCAGGTCTAACAACCTTCCTAACAATGGCTTACATCATTTTTGTAAACCCAATGATTCTAGCTGATGCTGGTATGGACCATGGCGCTGTATTTGTAGCAACCTGTTTAGCGGCTGCTATCGGCTGTTTCATCATGGGCTTTGTTGCTAACTACCCAATCGCTCAAGCACCAGGTATGGGTTTGAACGCATTCTTTACCTACGCAGTGGTTATGGGTATGGGTTATACGTGGCAAGTTGCTCTGGCAGCGGTTTTCGTATCAGGCGTAATCTTCATTTTCTTAAGTATCTTTAAGATCCGTGAATGGATTATCAACTCGATTCCTATGTCTCTGCGTGTTGGTATCTCTGCGGGTATCGGTCTTTTCCTAGCGTTTATTGCACTGAGCAATGCTGGCATCGTGGTTTCTAACCCAGCAACTAAAGTCTCTCTGGGCGACATTACCGCGATTGCTCCTATTCTAGGTGCACTTGGTTTCTTCTTAACGATTGCTCTTGTTCACCGTGGCGTGAAAGGCGCAGTAATGATTGCGATTCTAGCTATCACAGCTCTTGGTATTGTTATTGGTGACGTTCAATACGGCGGCATCATGTCTACACCACCAAGCCTTGCACCTACATTCATGCAGCTTGATTTCTCTGCGGTATTTGAAATCGGTATGATTTCAGTGGTATTCGCATTCTTGTTCGTCGATTTATTCGATACAGCAGGTACTTTGGTGGGTGTTGCAACAAAAGCAAACCTAATCAAAGAAGACGGCAAACTTCCTCGTCTAAACAAAGCACTGCTTGCTGACTCTACAGCAACGTCTATTGGTGCATTGCTAGGTACATCAAACACAACTTCTTACGTTGAGAGTGTTGCGGGTGTCGCTGAAGGTGGCCGTACAGGTCTAACAGCGGTTGTTGTTGGTATCTTATTCCTACTGGCTCTTTTCTTCTCGCCACTTGCAGGTATGATTCCGGCTTACGCAACATCAGGTGCACTTTTCTATGTAGCAATTCTGATGATGTCTGGCCTAGTTGGCATTGATTGGCGTGATCTTACAGAAGCAGCACCAGTCGTGGTAACATGTCTGCTTATGCCGCTGACGTACTCTATCGCTGAGGGTATCTCACTAGGTTTCATCGCTTACGCTGCAATTAAGCTGCTAAGTGGTAAAGGTCGCGACGTTTCACCTGCTGTGTGGGTAATGTCGGTTATCTTTATTCTTAAATACATTTTCGCTTAATCGTCTAGATTTCTGCTTAATCGCTGAAGAGGCTATGTTTGAGATAGCCTCTAATAACATGACAAAATTATTAGGTTTTATACTATGAGCAACAAATTCGTTATCACTTGGGACAACATGCAGACTTACTGCCGTCAACTAGCCGAAAAGCAAATGCCAGCAGAGCAGTGGAAAGGCATCTGGGCAGTAAGCCGTGGTGGTTTGGTTCCTGGTGCAATCTTGGCTCGTGAGCTAGGTATTCGTCACGTAGATACGATTTGTATTTCTAGCTACGACCACGATCACCAACGTGATATGACAGTAGTTAAAGCACCTGAAGGTGACGGCGAAGGCTTCCTAATCGTTGAAGACCTTGTTGATAGTGGTGACACTGCACGCAAACTTCGCGAGATGTACCCTAAAGCGAAACTGATCGCTGTATGTGCAAAGCCATCTGGTGCTGATTTGCTAGACGAGTACATCGTTGATATCGCTCAAGACACATGGATTGAGCAACCTTGGGATACTAGCCTAAGCTACGTTGAGCCAGTAAATCGCAAGTCAAAATAAGCGTAAACTTAGTTTTTTGAGAAATGACCCTTTATAGGGTCATTTTTTTTTATATTATTAGTGACAACCATTTCTTATTAAGTATCCCAATGTCTGAATCAGAAGAAACGAGCTCGAACCTTTCGGAAACCTTGTTTGTAAAGCACAAGCAGGCCAAAGAGACCTCAATGTTGACACAATACATGCCAAGCTCTGAAGCGTTATTGGATGAGAAGCGTGAACAGCAAAACTCATCATGGTACCGAAATCTAAGACGTCTTCAGTGGGTGTGGCAAGGCGTTAACCCAATTGAGCAAGAAGCGGTATTGGCTCGTATCGCATCATCAGATAACTCTCGTACAACCGATGAGTGGCTTGATACGGTCATGGGTTACCGAAGTGGTAACTGGGCATACGAATGGACTAAGTTGGGTATGCAGCACCAAAACCGTTCTAATGAAAAGAACGGAGAAGAAATGGCTGAAGAGCTGTTTTCAGCTTCGTTGTGTTTCAGTATCGCGGGCTACCCACATCTTAAAAACGATAACTTGGCAGCTCAGGCTCAAGTGTTAGCAAATGCAGCCTATTCCGAAGCAATTAAGCACACCAAGCTGATCGTTAAACAGATTGAAGTGCCATACAAAAACAAGAAAATTAAAGCGAACTTACATCTAACCAAAACAGACAAACCACAACCGGTTGTGATTGTCAGTGCTGGCCTAGACAGTTTGCAGACCGATATGTGGCGCTTGTTTAGGGATTACTTAGCACCAAAGAACATTGCTATGTTAACAGTCGACATGCCATCGATAGGGCACAGTGCGCACTGGCCTTTAACGGAAGACTCGTCTTGCCTGCACCAAGCCGTACTGAATGAACTGCCTAATATCCCATGGGTCGATCACCACAAAGTCGGCTTGTTTGGTTTCCGTTTCGGTGGCAATGCGATGGTGAGACTATCTTTCCTTGAGCAGCATAAGCTTAAAGCGTGTATCTCTCTAGGTGCTCCAATTCACGATATCTTTGTTCATGCCGACAAACTTAAGCAAATGCCTAAGATGCATTTAGATGTGTTGGCTTCTCGCCTGGGTAAAGGGGCGGTCGATATCAATAGCCTTTCTGGGCAGTTGATGGCGTGGTCACTCAAGGTACAAGGTTTACTGTCAAACAGTAAAACCAGTGTTCCTATTTTGGCAATGGCTTTGGAAGGCGACCCTGTTTCACCACCAATGGATAATCAACTGGTTGCTATTTACAGTGATTACGGAAAAGCGAAGAAAATCAAAGCTAAGTCAATTACACAAGGTTATGAGCAATCCCTCGAATTGGCGATAAAGTGGCTTGAGGATGAATTATTTAGATGACATTTCTCCAAAATTAGTTAAGCATGAAAAGTGTACAAACTAAGTACCTGATACTCAGAGATAATTTATAAAACCTAATTGCGTAGTTTTTACGTATAACAATCTGAGTAACGTCATTCTTAACATTGAAAATGGAGATTCAATATGTCAGAAGTGACACAACAACCGACGCATTACCGCTTGTTGAATGTTTTAAAGGCTATCGGGCCTTACTTGAGGGAACCGCAATCAGAAGAAGGCCACTACATTTTTGATTGCTTGTCTGTGTGTGTGAACGATAAAAAGTCACCAGAAGAGCGTGAATTCTGGGGATGGTGGTTGGAGTTGGATAAGTCGGAAGACGGATTTTCGGCGAAATACAACACGGGTAAATACAATATCGATGGCAACTGGGATCCTTTGCCATTACCGAAAAAAGCGGTGGCTGAGGTCTCTCGAACTCAGGAAGCCTTTCACCAAAAACTGGTTGATGAACTTCAAAAGAAATTTGAAATCAGCGTTCAGTTAGACGAAGAGTCTGTCGAATTCGTCTGATTTTAAAGGTTACTCTTCTATATAAAGCAAAAAGGTGCGATTTCGCACCTTTTCTGCTTGTGAATTCCCTTTTTGATTGCTAAAACATCACCTCTTATTTGTTTTATTCATAAAAGACTTCATGACAACAAATCATCAAAGCGGGACAACAGCGCAGCGTAAAACTGTCGTTGTTAAACTGGGTACCAGTGTCTTAACTGGTGGAACATTGGCATTAGACCGTGCTCATATGGTTGAGCTGGTTCGTCAATGTGCTGAATTAAAAAAACAAGGCCACTCTGTGGTTATGGTTTCGTCTGGTGCAATTGCAGCAGGACGTGAACACCTTGGTTACCCCGCACTTCCCAACTCAATGGCGAGCAAACAGTTGCTTGCGGCAGTTGGGCAAAGTCAGTTGATTCAAGTTTGGGAGTCTTTGTTTGCTATCTATGGCCTTAAAATTGGCCAGATGCTGCTGACTCGTGCTGATCTTGATGATCGCGAGCGTTTTCTGAATGCCCGTGACACGATCAATGCACTCGTTGAACACGACATTATTCCTGTCGTTAATGAAAATGACGCAGTTGCGACCAACGAAATTAAAGTGGGCGACAACGATAACTTGTCGGCACTGGTTGGTATTTTATGCGGTGCTGATAAGCTTTTGCTGCTAACCGACCAAAAAGGCCTGTTTACGGCTGACCCTCGTAAAGATCCAAATGCTGAGCTCATCAAAGAAGTGAAAACGATTGATGACACACTGCGTAAGATCGCAGGCGGCAGTGGTACTACGTTGGGTACTGGCGGCATGGCGACAAAACTGCAGGCGGCTGATATTGCTCGTCGCGCAGGCATCGAAGTTATTATTGCAGCGGGCAGTGCTGAAAATGTGGTGTTCGACTCTCTGAGCGACAATCCACAAGGCACACGTTTCTTACCGTTAGCTGAAGCGCTTGAAAACCGTAAGCGTTGGATTTTAGCGGGCCCTGCTTCTGCAGGTGACATCGTGGTAGACGATGGCGCAGTAAACGCTGTTAACACCAAAGGCAGTAGCTTGTTGGCAAAAGGGGTCATTCGAGTTCAAGGCGAGTTTTCTCGTGGTGAAGTCACCCAAGTCACAGACAGTAAAGGCAAGGTAGTGGCGCGTGGTATCGCTAGCTACTCAAGCCAAGACCTAGCAAAAATAGCAGGCAAGCACAGTAAAGATATTGGCGACATTCTTGGTTACGATTACGGGTCAGAAGTCATTCACCGTGACGACCTTGTTGTAATCCAAGAATAGCTCGTGATGAGAAGGCGAATCGCCTTTTTGCATCCAAAGACAGACAGAATTTAGGGAGAGTTAAACGTGGATTTAACTAACATGGGTATCGCAGCAAAAGAGGCTGCTTTCCACCTAGCGACCGCATCTACGGCGCAAAAGAATAAAGCATTGGCGATCATCGCTGATGAGCTAGAAGCAAACGCAGCAACGATTTTAGAAGCGAATGCGAAAGACATCGAACTGGGTCGCGAAGCGGGTCTAACGGACGCACTGCTTGACCGTCTACTTCTGAATGAAGAACGCTTAACGGGCATCGCTAACGACGTTCGTAATGTCATTAGCCTAAACGACCCTGTGGGCAGCGAAATCGACAGCAAGGTACTGGAAAACGGTATGTCATTGTCTCGTCGTCGTGTACCGCTTGGTGTTGTTGGTGTTATCTACGAAGCACGCCCGAACGTAACAATTGATATTGCGGCACTGTGTCTGAAAACAGGTAACGCAAGCATCCTGCGTGGTGGTAAAGAGACCTTCTTCTCGAACATGGAGCTGGTTAAAGTAATCCAGTCTGCATTAGAGAAAGCGGAACTTCCTGCGGCTTCTGTTCAGTACATCGAGAAAACTGATCGTGAACTAGTTTCTCAACTGCTTAAACTGGACGACTACGTGGATATGATCATTCCTCGTGGTGGCGCTGGCCTGCACAAGATGTGTAAAGAGAACAGTACTATTCCAGTTATCATCGGTGGTTTCGGTATCAGCCACATCTTTGTTGATGAAAGTGCAGACCTTGAAAAATCAGTCGATGTTGTCGAAAACTCTAAAGTTCAACGCCCATCAGCATGCAACTCTTTAGATACATTGTTGGTGCATGAAGCCGTTGCTGAAGCTTTCTTAGCTAAGCTGAAACAGCGTTTAGCGGGCAAGGTAACCTTGGTTGCCGATGCTAGTGCAAAATCGCTGCTAGCGGGTTTTGAAGACCAACGTGATGCGGTTGAAGGTGACTTTGACACTGAATGGCTAAGCTACACGCTAGGCGTGAAAATCGTTGCGGATGTGGCAGAAGCGATTGATCACATGCGTGTACACAACGCGAGTCACTCTGATGCAATCATGACTAATAGCCTAGAGAGCTCAGAGCGCTTTATTAACTCGGTCGGTTCTGCGGCGGTTTATGTGAATGCATCAACACGTTTCACTGATGGCGCACAGTTTGGTTTGGGCGCTGAAGTCGCAGTGTCTACTCAGAAATTGCATGCTCGCGGCCCAATGGGCTTAGAAGAGCTGACAAGCTACAAATGGGTAGGTAAAGCGAACTATTTAGTTCGCGGTTAACGCTGGTCGTTAATTTTACTCCTCAGCTCATTTTTGAAATGGCGATCGAGTAGCAATAATCAATGAATCACCACACAAAAGGGCCTTAATTGGCCCTTTTTCTTTCCTAACGTTTGGCAATTCCGTTACACTGATATTCAATTATTTGGAGGTGATATGCATTGTCCTTTTTGTTCAGAGAACGACACTAAAGTAATCGATTCAAGACTGGTAGCCGATGGCCATCAGGTTCGTCGCCGCCGTCAATGCCTTGCATGTAGTGAACGTTTTACTACGTTCGAGTCGGCAGAACTTGTGATGCCTAAAGTCATAAAGTCGAATGGAAACCGCGAACCATTTAATGAAGATAAAATGGTGGGTGGTGTACAGCGCGCCCTAGAAAAACGCCCAGTGAGTGCTGATGCGATTGAACTTGCGATCAGTACGATTAAGTCACAACTCCGTGCAACTGGTGAGCGTGAAGTACCAAGCGAGATGATTGGTAATCTTGTGATGGGCCAATTGAAAGAATTGGATAAAGTGGCGTACATTCGTTTTGCGTCTGTTTACCGCAGCTTTGAAGATATCCGAGAGTTTGGCGAAGAAATCGCTAAATTAGAGGATTAACTCCTCAATCATGTCAAACTTTACTCCCCTGGATTTTCAAATGATGTCGCGTGCTATCCATTTAGCGAAGCGCGGTATTTATACCACTGCGCCAAACCCAAATGTCGGTTGTGTGATTGTACAAACTGATGGCCAGATCGTTGGTGAAGGTTTTCACGCTCAAGCGGGTGAACCTCATGCCGAAGTGCATGCCATGCGAATGGCGGGCGACAAAGCAAAAGGTGCGACGGCTTATGTCACCCTAGAACCTTGTTCTCATTACGGTCGAACGCCGCCTTGTGCTGAAGGGTTGATTAAGGCTCAAGTAGCTAAAGTGATTTGCGCGATGCAGGACCCAAACCCAAAAGTAGCCGGTCGTGGTATCAACATGCTGCGTGATGCGGGTATTGAGGTGGAAATCGGTTTGTTAGAACAAGACGCTCTCGACTTGAACCCTGCATTTATCAAGCGTATGCAGACAGGCATGCCATTCGTTCAGTTAAAGATGGCCGCTAGCCTCGATGGGCAAACGGCATTGGAAAATGGTCAAAGCCAGTGGATCACATCGTCAGAAGCGCGTCGTGATGTTCAGAACTACCGAGCAAAATCAGGCGCTGTGTTATCAACTAGCCAGACGGTGATTGAAGATAACGCCTCGTTGAATGTTCGCTGGGCTGAATTACCAAGTAGCGCTCAAGCTCATTACGCTGAAGACGAGCTACGTCAGCCGATTCGCGTGATTCTTGATCGCCAAAATCAACTGCACCCTGAGCTCAAGTTATACCAGACCCCAACATCGGTATTGAGAGTCGCTGAAGCCTCTGCCGATATTACAGTCGGAACAACGGATGCAGGTCAGCTGGACTTACACGATTTGATGCGTCAGTTACCTGCGAATCATATTGACCATATTTGGGTTGAAGCGGGTGCCACGTTGGCAAAAAGCTTGATTGAAGCGCAGCTAGTGGATGAGCTAATTCTCTATTTAGCACCTAAACTAATGGGCAGTGACGGACGAGGTTTGATGGGCGCATTAGGGCTCACTTCAATGTCTGATGTGATTGACCTAGAAATTAAAGATGTTCGACAGGTTGGTGTGGATATTCGCATCGTGGCGAAACCAATAGCGGCTAAACCTATTGTGGCAGAACCAAGAGCGGAAAAACCACTATCGAAATAGTTACTCCAACTGCATACGTGTCGTTGACAATAAAAAGAGTTTTAAAATGTTTACAGGAATTGTAGAAGCCGTAGGTACATTGAGTGCAATCACTCCCCGCGGAGAAGACATCACCGTAACGGTTAACGTTGGCAAGCTTGATATGGCTGACGTTCAGTTAGGCGACAGTATTGCAACCAATGGTGTGTGTTTGACGGTCGTTGAATTTAACGATCACAGCTACAGTGCAGACCTTTCGCTTGAGACCCTGAAAAAAACGGGTTTTGTGGATTACCAAGCGGGCGATAAGGTAAATCTTGAGAAAGCAATGCTGCCGACCACGCGTTTCGGTGGTCATATCGTATCGGGTCACGTTGATGGCGTGGGTGAGATTGTTGAACGTAACCAAGTCGGTCGTGCGATTGAGTTCTGGGTAGAAATGCCAGCAGAAATTTCAAAATACGTGGCTCAAAAAGGCTCAGTAACGGTCGATGGTATCAGCCTGACTGTGAACGATTTACGTAAGAACGCATTCAAGCTGACTATCGTTCCTCACACTTCTTCAGAAACCACCATCGATCAATTCAATGTCGGTCGTAAAGTGAATCTAGAAGTCGATGTATTAGCTCGTTACATGGAGCGTTTACTGCAAGGTCAGCAACAAGAATCTGAGCCTGAATCTCGATTAACAATGGAATTCTTACAGCAGAATGGTTTTGCCTAACCGTTGATACAAAGTATTTAAGCGAGACTTTGTAAAGCGAAGCAATATCATCAGGTTTAAATAGTGTCGGTTCTAGGAAGCAGAACCATTTCAAAGGATATAGAACAATGCCAATTAGTACTCCTCAAGAAATTATTGAAGACATTCGCCTAGGAAAAATGGTTATCCTGATGGATGATGAAGATCGCGAAAATGAAGGCGATCTGATCATGGCAGCTGAACATGTTACGCCAGAAGCGATTAACTTCATGGCAATGTACGGCCGCGGTTTGATCTGTCTAACGCTGACTAAAGAGCGTTCAAACCGTATGGGTTTAGCACCTATGGTTCAAGACAACAATGCACAGTACACCACTAACTTTACGGTTTCGATTGAAGCGGCAGAGGGTGTAACAACCGGTATTTCAGCATCCGATCGTGCAGTGACGGTTCAAGCAGCAGTAGCGAAAGACGCAAAAGCGGCTGACTTAGTTCAACCTGGTCATATCTTCCCACTGACAGCTCAAGAAGGCGGCGTATTAACGCGTGCTGGCCACACTGAAGCGGGTTGTGATTTAGCTCGATTAGCGGGCTGTGAACCAGCTTCGGTTATCGTTGAGATCCTAAACGACGACGGCACCATGGCTCGTCGCCCTGATCTTGAAGTG
The DNA here is from genome assembly GCF_050337435.1 of Vibrio satsumensis. Lineage (NCBI taxonomy): Bacteria > Pseudomonadati > Pseudomonadota > Gammaproteobacteria > Vibrionales > Vibrionaceae > Vibrio > Vibrio satsumensis. The sequence continues at coordinate 14,364 of NZ_JAKJSX010000007.1, forward strand.
TTCGCAGAAAAGCATGACATCAAGCTAGGCACTATTGCTGACCTGATCGAATACCGTAACAACACAGAAACAACGATTGAGCGTGTTGCACAATGTCATTTACCAACAGAGTTTGGTGATTTCGAGCTTGTGACTTACCGCGATACAATTGATAACCAGATCCACTACGCAATGCAAAAAGGCAGTTTAACCGAAGGTGCTCCTTTGGTGCGTGTTCACCTGCATGATACGTTTACCGATCTGCTTCATTCAGACCGCGGTACTGAGCGCAGCTGGTCGCTAGATAAAGCGATGAAGCGCATTGGCGACGAAGGCGGTGTGCTGGTTATTCTTGGCAACGAAGAGTCGTCTGATTCTTTGATCCACAAAGTGAAGACATTCGAAGCGCAAGATAAAAACGAGCAGCCAACCATGGCTAAGAAGCAGGGTACCTCGCGTCGTGTTGGTGTCGGCTCTCAGATTCTTCAAGACCTAGGCGTGCACGATATGCGTCTGCTTTCTTCGAGCACTAAGCGTTACCACGCATTGGGCGGTTTTGGTCTTAACGTTGTTGAGTACGTTTGTGAATAAATCATGTGTCAACGAGCAGACGTTTCTCCGTTTGTAGCGACATAATTTACCGATGATTTCAGTGGCTCTTTTGGTGATAAGTTTTGCCAAAAGGGCAAAGTAGCCAAGTTCGACTCAAAACGTGTTCAATACACAAACTTGGCTCCTCGCTGTTCCTATATGCTTGGGATCAGCGCTGCATTATCATCTTTACATTGCCGGTGTCTGTTCTTCTAAATTACCATTAGATATTGCTCACAGTTTTGTGCTAGAATCCGGCGATTCTCACTTGATGAAAATAGTTAAAGGAAGGCTTATGAAAGTGATCGAGGGTGGCTTCCCAGCGCCAAATGCAAAAATTGCTATCGTTATTGCTCGTTTCAACAGTTTTATTAACGAAAGTTTACTTTCTGGTGCAATCGATACTTTAAAGCGTCATGGACAAGTAAGCGAAGACAACATCACTGTTGTTCGTTGCCCTGGTGCAGTTGAACTTCCACTTGTAGCGCAGCGCGTTGCAAAAACAGGCAAGTTCGATGCGATTGTATCTCTTGGTACAGTAATTCGTGGCGGTACACCTCACTTTGACTATGTTTGTAGTGAATGTAATAAAGGTTTGGCACAAGTGTCTCTGGAATACTCTCTTCCAGTAGCGTTTGGTGTTCTTACTGTTGATACGATCGATCAAGCTATTGAACGCGCAGGAACCAAGGCTGGTAATAAGGGTGCAGAAGCAGCACTTAGCGCACTTGAGATGATCAACGTTCTTTCTGAAATCGATTCCTAATGGGGGCCAGTGTGAAACCAGCCGCACGTCGTAACGCACGTCAATTTGCTCTACAAGCAATTTATTCTTGGCAAATTACTAAAGAAAATATTGCTACCGTTGAAGAACAGTTCTTATCTGGTGGTAAGTATGATGAAGAAGAGCATCATGCCGCAGAACCTGCTCTAGCTATGCCAGAAACAGACGTTGCATACTTCCGCGACCTACTAACTGGTGTTGCTCTTAGTCACATGGAACTTGATAGCAAGCTTCGTCCATTCGTATCTCGCCCTATGCAAGATCTGGATTTGATGGAACTAGCGCTTCTACGTTTAGCTATGTACGAGATGACTCGTCGCGAAGATGTACCATACAAAGTGGTTATCAACGAAGCTATCGAGCTTGCAAAAGTATTTGCAGCAGAAGACAGCCATAAGTTTGTTAACGGTGTGCTTGATAAAGCTGCACCGCACGTTCGTAAGAAATAAGACGTTCGTATATTGAATCTAAAGGTCAGCTTTTATGCTGGCCTTTTTTGTAACTAAATTTTTGTAATACTAAAGATAGGGCATGTGATGTCTGGCGAATTTAACCTGATTGAAAAATATTTTGTAAATCGACAACCACAACGTAAAGACGTACATCTGGCAGCGGGCGATGACTGTGCTTTGGTCAAAGCACCAAGTAATGTTCAGATTGCTATCAGTACGGACACCTTAGTGGCAGGCACTCACTTCTTAGCGGAAGCAAACCCAGCTTGGGTGGCACACAAAGCCTTGGCTTCCAACATCAGTGATCTTGCTGCTATGGGCGCGACACCTGCTTGGGTTTCATTTGCCTTAACCATGCCTGAAGTCGATGAAGCGTGGCTTGCCCCATTTTGTGATTCTTTTTTCAAACTTGCAGACTATTTTGGTATTCAACTAATCGGTGGTGATACGACCAAAGGGCCGCTGAGTTTAACACTTACTGTGCAGGGCTTTGTACCTGAGGGTCGAGCACTACGCAGAGATGGCGCGAAAGTGGGTGACTGGATTTACGTGACGGGTAACCTAGGTGACAGTAAAGCTGGCCTAGAGGTGTTACTTAACCCAGAGCAGAACAAAGCTAAGCCTTATGCGCGAGAGCTTGAAGAGAGACACTACCTGAGCACTCCACGAGTTTTGGCTGGTCAGGCACTGGTGAACCTTGCTTCGTCTGCCATTGATATCTCTGATGGTGTTATTGCTGATTTAAAACACATCCTTAAGCGTTCTCAGGTCGGTGCAAGCATTGATGTGAGCACGCTGCCTATCTCCGCTGAATTACGTCAATTCTCTTCTGATATCGCTTCTGCGCAGCAGTATGCGCTCACCAGTGGTGAAGAGTACGAACTCTGCTTTACCGTGCCGGAAGAAAATAAAGGTTCATTGGAAAGTGCTTTGTCACACACTGGCACAAAAGTCACCTGCATTGGCCAGATAAGACCTGTAGAATATTTTGAATTACACAATAATGGTGAACCACTAAGCTGGAACTTAACTGGTTACGATCACTTTAAGGTTAATTGATGACAAATCCACTTTCTCTTATTTCTCTTAAAAATCCTTGGCACTTATTGGCAACGGGTTTTGGCAGTGGCTTATCGCCGATAATTCCCGGAACAATGGGCACGCTTGCGTCTATTCCATTGTACTTATTGTTGGTTCAATTACCTTTCCCAGCTTATGTTGCCATCGTAGTGGTAAGCTGCATTATTGGTATCAAGATCTGCCAGGTGACCTCTGATGATATGGGTGTACACGACCATGGCTCTATTGTATGGGATGAGTTTGCGGGCTTTTGGATCACCATGGGCCTAGTGCCTTTATTGAATATCCCTGCTGATGACTGGAAATGGCTTCTGACTGGTTTTGTGCTTTTCCGCTTTTTTGACATGGTAAAACCATGGCCGATTGGTTGGTTAGATGCACGAATTCACGGCGGCTTAGGTATCATGATTGACGATATTGTAGCGGGCATTATGGCGGCTATTTCGTTGTATGCCGTGGCACATTTCGCTGGTTGGTTAGTGTGAGTTCACTGAAGGATTAAGGTTTAGTTGGCGATACACCAAACTAATTAACGGATACTAAAAAGGTTGACCCTAGGCCAACCTTTTTTTGTTTGCGGAGCTTACGAGCTTACGAGCTTACGTATTAAGGCTACTTAGCAAGATAGTCAGAGATAGACTTCTCAATACCTTTCGCGTCTAAGCCAAGCTCTTCATGTAGCTCGCCTTGCGTACCTTGAGCTATAAACTTGTCTGGTAAGCCAAGGTTCAGTACTGGCATTAGCAGTTTTTCTTGCATCAAAAACTCAATTACACCTGCACCTGCACCACCGGCAATCGCATTCTCTTCGATAGTCACCAGTACATCGTGGTCAGCGGCAAGTTGTTTGATTAGAGCTTCATCTAGCGGTTTCACAAAGCGCATGTCTGCAACGGTGGCATCCATTGCATCAGCTGCTTGAAGTGCATTTTCTAAGAAGGTACCAAAGCTTAGGATAGCAACCTTAGCGCCATCTTTTGCTTTTGAGCTTTCACGAACGATACGGCCTTTACCAATCTCAAGAGCAGTAAACTCACTTTGAATCTCAGTGCCCATACCATTACCGCGAGGGTAACGTACTGCACTAGGGCCTGTGTGTTGGTGGCCTGTGTATAGCATTTGGCGACATTCGTTTTCGTCGCTTGGTGCCATGATCACCATGTTTGGAATGCAGCGCATAAAGCTTAAGTCGAACGCGCCTTGGTGTGTTTGACCATCGGCACCAACAAGACCAGCACGGTCAATAGCGAACATAACTGGTAGATCCATGATAGCCACATCGTGGATCAGTTGATCGTAGCCACGTTGTAGGAAAGTTGAGTAGATAGCCACAATCGGCTTATCACCTGCAATCGCCATACCTGTTGCTAGCGTTACTGCGTGCTGCTCAGCAATAGCAACATCGAAGTATTGCTCTGGGTACTCTTTCGAGAAACGCACCATGCCAGAACCTTCACGCATTGCTGGCGTGATTGCCATTAGCTTAGGATCTTGCGCAGCCATATCACAAAGGAAGTCGCCAAAAATCTTAGAGAAAGTTGGCTTAGAGCTGGTGCTCTTAGGTAGGCTTGAGTGTGCGGGATCGAACTTTGGTACACCGTGGTAACCGATAGGATCTTTCTCAGCTGGCTCGTAGCCTTTGCCTTTCTTAGTCATGATATGCAGGAACTGAGGGCCTTTAAGGTCTCTCATGTTCTTAAGCGTTTTAATCAGCTCATTTACATCGTGGCCATCAATTGGGCCAATGTAGTTAAAGCCTAACTCTTCGAACATGGTGCCAGGTACAACCATGCCTTTTAGGTGTTCTTCTGTACGACGAACCAACTCTTTAATCGGCGGAACGCCTGATAGCACTTTCTTGCCGCCCTCACGAATTGACGTGTAAAGACTGCCAGAAAGAACTTGAGCTAGGTGGTTATTTAGCGCACCTACGTTTTCAGAGATCGACATCTCGTTATCGTTCAGGATAACCAGCATATCATTGTGAATATCGCCTGCGTGGTTCATGGCTTCAAATGCCATACCAGCAGTAATCGCGCCATCACCAATCACACTCACGACTTTACGGTTCTTACCTTCTTTCTTTGCACTGATAGCCATACCAAGTGCAGCACTGATCGAAGTTGAAGAGTGACCAACAGAAAGTGTGTCGTATTCGCTCTCTTGACGCCATGGGAATGGGTGCAGTCCATCTTTTTGACGGATAGTCGATAAACGGTCGCGACGACCAGTAAGAATTTTATGCGGGTATGCTTGGTGGCCAACATCCCAAACCAACTGGTCAAAAGGCGTGTTGTACACGTAGTGCAGAGCTACGGTTAGCTCTACTGTACCCAAGCCTGATGCTAAGTGACCACTAGATTGGCTCACTGAGTTAAGAAGATAGGTACGTAATTCATCACAAAGCTGTGTCAGCGTCTCTTTTGGAAGTAGACGCAAATCCTCTGGCTTATCAGCCAAAGCAAGAGTTGGGTACTTTGATATATCAAGAGTCATAGGTAATGCGCGCTTATTGTCTTAGTTCTTGCGCTCGATGACGTATCGGGCGAACTCTTCGAGTAACTGGGTATTGTATGGGATTGCAGCCAAAGCTTGAAGCGCTTCCTGTAGCAGAGTTCGCGCTTTTTCTTGAGCGCCCTCTAAACCTAGCAAAGAAGGGTAGGTGCTTTTGTTTAATTCTTGGTCAGAACCCTGTGGCTTACCCAAAGTTTCAGTATCGCTAGTGATATCTAAAATATCATCTTGAACCTGGAATGCTAATCCAATGGCATCGGCGTACTTGTCTAATAGAGGCATCACTTCAAACGCTTTCTCGCCCGCAGCAAGCGCACCTAAACGAATCGCACATTTCATTAGAGCGCCCGTTTTATTGCGGTGAACTTCTTCTAACTCTTCTAGAGTGACAGAGCGGTTTTCAGCTTCAATATCAAGTGCTTGTCCAATACACATACCTTGTGCACCAGAGGCTTCTGCTAGGCGTTGAATCATTCGAACGCGATTGCTTTCACCGTCAGTACTTAATGTGCCTTCCGCAAGTATAGTAAAAGCGAGAGTTTGTAGTGAATCGCCCGTTAAAATTGCCGTTGCTTCATCGTATTTGATGTGACAAGTCTGATGCCCACGACGCAGTTCATCGTCATCCATTGCTGGAAGGTCGTCGTGAATCAGAGAGTAGGCATGAATACATTCGATTGCAGATGCTGGAGTGTCGAGTTCTTCAGCGGTGCAGCCGAGCATTTCCCCTGTAATGTAGACAAGAAATGGACGTGCGCGTTTGCCGCCTAAAAGTAACCCATAACGCATCGCGTTGATCAGGTTCTGATTTTGGTGTGGCAGGCGATCAAGCCAAAGGTTCAGTTGCTCGTTATTACGTGCTTGATAAGACAATAAAGTCTCGATCATAGGGGATCTCATACAATTCGTTATTCAGGTTGTGGGTTAAAGTCACTCAGCTCTGCATTTTCATCATTCTGCAGTAGGATGCTAACGCGTTGTTCAGCATCATTTAGTTTACTTTGACCGGCACGAGCGAGGGAGATGCCTCGTTCGAACTTTTTAAGCGCATCATCTAAAGCTAGATCACCATTTTCTAGTTGATCAACCAAGCCATCAAGCTCTTCGATTGCTGCTTCAAAGCTCATATTTTCAGGTTTCTTAGTAGCCATAATAAATCTGCGTTTGGAAAGATGAACGAACGTTACCCTAGGCCGCTGAGATGGTCAAATGTAACCAAGAAATTTTGCTAGAAAGTTCGTTTTTAAGGGGCTTGAACTCACTTTGCTTGAATAACCTTAGCTTTATCGAGTTTATGCGCTACGTCTAAGAGCAAAGTAAGCCAATAGTTGGGATTCAAAAACGAAAAGTGTGATACTTAGGCCAAGAATTTACTAAAAGATCTTATAGTCTTGCCGATACAAAGATTATCGTCGACATAGAGCTACAAAAAAGCATGAGGAGTGCTCAGTGGATTTAGCAACCCTAATAGGTTTGATTGGTGGATTTGCCTTTGTAATCATGGCAATGATCCTAGGTGGAAGCCTCGGGATGTTCTATGACACGACATCCATTTTGATCGTAGTTGGTGGCTCAACCTTTGTTGTTCTAATGAAGTTCACCATGGGACAGTTCTTTGGTGCTACTAAAATTGCTGGCAAAGCATTCATGTTTAAAGCCGATGAACCTGAAGATCTTATCGCTAAAGTGGTAGAGATGGCGGATGCAGCGCGTAAAGGTGGCTTCTTAGCATTGGAAGAGATGGAAATCAGCAACAGCTTCATGCAAAAAGGTATCGACCTGTTGGTAGATGGCCATGATGGTGATGTGGTGCGTGCTGCATTGCAAAAAGATATCGCATTAACCACAGAGCGTCACGAACAGGGCGCGAAAGTGTTCTCTGCATTTGGTGATGTTGCTCCTGCGATGGGTATGATTGGTACTTTGGTTGGTCTGGTTGCCATGCTTTCGAACATGGATGATCCTAAAGCGATCGGTCCTGCGATGGCGGTAGCACTTTTGACCACCCTGTACGGTGCGATTCTTTCGAACATGGTGTTCTTTCCTATTGCTGATAAGCTTGCGCTACGTCGTGACCAAGAGACACTTAACCGCCGTCTGGTTATGGATGGTGTGCTGGCGATTCAAGATGGTCAGAACCCACGAGTTATTGATGGTTACCTCAAGAGCTACCTAAACGAAGGTAAGCGGACTATTGATGGTGAACCCGCGTAAGAGGAGTTTAAGATGGATGAAGATAATCCATGTAAATGTCCTCCTCCGGGGTTACCTCAATGGATGGGGACATTTGCTGACTTGATGTCACTGCTGATGTGTTTCTTCGTACTGCTGCTCTCATTTTCTGAGATGGACGTACTGAAGTTCAAACAGATCGCTGGCTCGATGAAATTTGCGTTTGGTGTACAAAACCGCTTGGAAGTGAAAGACATTCCTAAAGGCACTAGCATCATTGCACAAGAGTTTCGCCCTGGTCGCCCAGAGCCGACACCGATTGATGTGATCATGCAGCAGACGATTGATATTACGCAGCAAACGCTTGAGTTTCATGAAGGTGAATCTGAACGTGCTGGTGGTACCATGCGTGACCAAGGCAAGATGACCGGAGGCAAGTCGCCAGAGGTCTCGACTCACGACAATCAAAACTCTGAGTCAGACCAACAGCAACAGCAAGCCGAAGCTCAATCGCAAGAGATGGAAACCTTGATGGAAAGCATCAAGAAGGCGTTGGAGCGAGAGATCGACCAAGGCGCGATTGAGGTGGAAAACCTTGGCCAGCAGATTGTGATTCGAATTCGTGAAAAAGGCGCGTTCCCATCAGGTTCCGCTTTCTTACAACCTAAGTTCCGACCATTGGTGAGACAGGTTGCTGAGTTGGTGAAAGATGTTCCGGGTATCGTTCGAATCTCAGGGCACACCGATAACCAACGTCTTGATTCAGAGCTTTATCGCTCTAATTGGGACTTGTCATCACAGCGAGCGGTGTCTGTTGCTCAAGAGATGGAAAAGGTACGCGGTTTCTCTCATCAACGCTTGAGAGTACGTGGCATGGCCGATACCGAGCCAGTAGAGCCGAATGACACTGAATGGCAACGTAGCCTCAACCGCCGCGTTGAAATCAGCATCATGCAGGGCGAACCGCTTTACAGTGACGAAGTGCCTGTTATTAATGAATAGCCGATACGTGTGCACAAGGTAGCATCCAGATAACATCGAAAGCCCAACCTTATAATGAGGTTGGGCTTTTTGTTTGTAGGTCTTTCACCATGCTCTTTGCTGAATTTATGTTGTTTCGAAACCTGCTACTTTTAATAACAAGCGGTTTAATGATGGTGTTACAGCAAGCACTCTTTTCCTTGCTTCACTTTCTCATGTATAATTCGCGCCCTTAGATTTAGATATGATCTATTCTTGCTTCAAGTGCTGTGTAAATTCTCTAATTTACTTGGCGATGAGCGTTCTCAAAATTTTGAACATTAATGTTGTGAAAGTACTATGAAATTTATTGTTAAGCCCCATCCGGAAATTTTTGTAAAAAGTGAATCGGTGCGTAAGCGCTTCACAAGGATTCTAGAGTGCAACATTCGTAACGTTATTCAACGTCGCTGTGAAAGTGTTGCGGTATTCAACCGTCGCGATCATATCGAAGTGACGTCTGAGAGTGACCAGTACTACGCAGAAGTGTTAGAGGCTCTGACTCACACTCCAGGTATTCACCACTCTCTTGAAGTTCAACAGTCTGAGTTTAAAGACTTGCACGATATTTACGAGCAAGTACTAGAACGCAGCCGTGCTGACATTGAAGGCAAGACTTTCTCTGTTCGAGCTAAGCGTCGTGGTAAGCATGACTTTACCTCTATTGAACTTGAACGCTACGTAGGCGGCGGCCTAAACCAAGCAGTTGAGTCAGCTAAAGTTCGACTTAAGAACCCTGAGGTAACCGTTAAAGTTGAAGTGGCTAACGATAAGTTAAACCAAGTTCTAGCTCGCCACAAAGGCCTAGGTGGTTTCCCTCTTGGTACCCAAGAAGATCTACTAAGCTTGATCTCTGGCGGCTTTGATTCTGGTGTTTCAAGCTACCTGCACATCAAACGTGGCTCTAAGGTTCACTACTGTTTCTTTAACCTTGGTGGCCCAGCGCACGAGATTGGCGTTAAGCAAGTGGCTCACTACCTATGGAATAAATACGGCTCATCTGCAAAGGTGAAGTTCATTTCTGTAGACTTTGAACCAGTGGTTGCTGAAATTCTTGAGAACGTAGAAGACGGCCAAATGGGCGTTGTTCTTAAGCGTATGTTCATGCGTGCTGGTGGTATGGTTGCAGAGCGCTTCGGTATTGAAGCTCTAGTAACGGGTGAAGCACTTGGTCAGGTTTCTAGCCAAACGCTAACTAACCTTCGCCACATCGACAACGTGACAGATACTTTGATCCTTCGTCCGCTTATCAACTGGGATAAAGAAGACATCATTGACCTTTCTCGTATCATCGGTACTGAAGACTTCGCTAAAGTAATGCCTGAGTACTGTGGTGTTATCTCTAAGAAGCCAACAGTGAAAGCGAAGAAAGGCAAACTAGAAGCAGAAGAAGCTAAGTTTAACTTTGAAGTGCTGGATCAAGTGATCGAGAACGCTCGTGTTATGGATATCCGTGACATCGAGAAAGAGAGCCAAGAGCAAGCGCCTGAAGTTGAACAAGTTCAAGCTGTTGCTGAGCACGCTATCGTTCTTGATATCCGTAGCCCAGAAGAAGAAGACGAAAGCCCACTAGAGATCGAGGGTGTTGAAATTAAACACATCCCATTCTTCAAGCTTTCGACTCAGTTTGGCGACCTAGACCAAGCGAAAGAGTACTTGCTGTACTGTGACCGTGGTGTAATGAGCCGTCTACAGGCGCTTTACCTACAAGAGCAAGGCTTCCATAACGTTAAGGTTTATCGCCCATAGCGGTGCATTGGCCAACCGTTAATCATTTTGCCAAGCCGCTTACTGAAAAGTAAGCGGCTTTTTTATTTTCTATTGTGAATGATTTACAGTAGTCAGACAGAGGCGTGAGTTTGGGCGTGCTATCGTCATGCTCAGCTTTAAAATTTTTACTGATAGAAAGAGTAAGCTCTAAACGGGTTTATAAGTACCGAAGAAGTGTGAGTATCTTGAAGTATTCTGTTACTTTTTAGTGCAACTCAATGGTGCTATCTGTATGTGTTCAGTTGATTATTTGAGTGGGTGTCTGATTCTGTGATTAGCGATGAAAAATAATAAAGATTAATTAGTACAGCTATTGATAAACTTGTTGTTACATTTCTTTGCACATAAAAAAACACCGCCCATAAGGCGGTGTAAACAAATTTGACAGACAGGTCAAAATAAATACAGGAAGTACATGCCTCGTTTCAGTATAGAACTGCAACAAAACATTTGGTAGAACTCTACCCAACTCGAAAAGAACGAGTTTGCAAACACAACATCGCAGGAGCTAAGCCAATTGATTCTAGAGAGAATCAAGCCGTTCAGGCTAGCTGCTGCGGGATGAAATATAGAATTTCTCTGGCCGCTAGGCAATGGACAAATTATAATGTTTCAGATAAAAAAAACTAATGCTTATTTAGAGAGTAACTATGTCTCGTCGATTACCCCCATTAAACTCGCTAAGAGTGTTTGAAGCAGCTGCTCGACACTTGAGTTTTACGCGTGCCGCAGAAGAGTTGTTTGTTACTCAAGCGGCGGTTAGCCATCAGATCAAAGCGCTTGAAGAGTTCTTATCTTTGAAGCTGTTTCGCCGAAGAAACCGCTCTTTGCTGCTGACTGAAGAAGGCCAAAGCTACTTCTTGGATATCAAAGATATTTTCACATCACTGGCAGAAGCGACAGACAAAGTGCTGGAGCGAAGTGAGAAGGGCGCATTGACCATCAGTTTACCGCCTAGTTTTGCTATTCAATGGTTGGTGCCAAGGCTCGCTGACTTTAATCAGCAAGAACCTGATATTGATGTAAGAATCAAAGCCGTTGATATGGATGAAGGCTCGCTGACCGATGATGTAGACGTGGCTATTTACTATGGTCGAGGTAACTGGCCGGGGCTTAGAGCCGATAAGCTTTACCAAGAATACTTGATCCCTCTTTGCTCACCTTCTGTGCTGCTAGGAGCTAAACCATTAGAATCTCTCAGTGATCTAGCATGCCATACGCTATTGCATGATACCTCTCGAAAGGATTGGAAACAGTTTGCTAAGCAAAATGGCATCGACGGGGTTAACGTTAATCACGGTCCTATCTTCAGTCATTCAACCATGGTGTTGCAGGCAGCAGCTCACGGCCAGGGTATTGCACTGGGTAATAACGTGTTGGCGCAACCTGAAATCGAAGCGGGTCGTTTGATTGCGCCTTTCGACGAAGTGTTGGTGAGTAAGAACGCCTTCTATGTGGTTTGTCATGAGAAGCAAGCCGATATGGGCCGTATCGCTACTTTCCGTGATTGGATGCTGGCGAAAGCGCAAAGCGAACAAGAGGACTTACTCGATGAATAACCTCATCATTGATGGTGAAGACAATCCTATCACCTTTATCTTTGCTCATGGTGCTGGCGCAGGCATGGATCATGAGTTTATGCAGTCGGTAGCCAAAGGATTAGCCTTTAAAGGGATACGAGTTATCCGCTTTAATTTCCCTTACATGATCAAGCGTGCTGAAGATGGTAAGCGTCGTCCACCTGACAGAGCACCTAAGCTACTTGAAGCCTACCAAGAGGTTATTGAGCAGGTTGATGCCGATAAGCTTGTGATTGGTGGTAAGTCGATGGGAGGGCGTATGGCGAGCCATTTGTCTGAAGTTGATAAGGTGGCCGCCATGGCGTGTTTAGGCTTTCCTTTTCATCCTCCTGGTAAACCAGATAAGTATAAAGGTGAACACTTAGCTGAGTTGCAAAAGCCGTGTCTGATTTTACAGGGTGAGCGCGACACTTTTGGTAAGCGTGAAGAGTTTGCTGACTTTGATCTGTCTGATTCTATTCGTGTTGAATTTATTCCCGATGGCGACCACAGCTTTAAGCCTCGTAAGAGCTCCGGTTACACAGAGCAGCAGAATATTGCGTTAACCGTTGAGAAGTTGTCGGCGTTTATCAAAGAGGTGCTCAATGAGAAGTAAGTCTTTACTTACGTTTTCCGGCATTTCTGGCGCGATAGCAGTAATGCTTGGTGCCTTCGCGGCTCACGGTTTGAAAGCTATTTTACCTGAGTATCTGCTAGGTGTGTTTGAGACCGGAGTTCAATACCAGTTTATCCATACTCTGGCGATATTGGCGTGTGGCGCTCTGCTACAGATGAAACTTGGCGCTAAATCACAAAAATATTTTTTCATTGCGGCAATTTGCTTTATCATCGGCATCCTTTGTTTTAGTGGCAGCCTTTATGGCTTGGCACTGACAGGAATAAAATGGTTTGGCCCTATCACTCCGTTTGGTGGTCTACTATTTATCATTGGTTGGGGAGTCTTCTCCTTCGCTGCTTTGAATATAAAAGAGGTAACTCAGTGAAACACGTACTACTTTATTGTCGCTCTGGTTTTGAAAAAGAATGTGCTGGCGAAATTCAAGACAAGGCAACACAACTGGAAGTGTTTGGTTTTCCTCGCCTAAAGAACAATACAGGCTTTGTATTGTTTGAATGTTACCAAGCAGGTGAAGCGGACAAGTTGATCAAAGAGATCGATTTCCAATCACTGATCTTTGCTCGTCAAATGCTGGCAGTGGCTGTTGAAATTAAAGACTTGCCAACTGATGACCGTATTTCTCCAATTCTTGAGGCGCTTTCTGATAAAGAAGGTTTCCCTCGTTGTGGTGATATCCGTATCGAAACGCCAGATACTAACGAAGCAAAAGAGCTTTTGAAGTTCTGCCGTAAGTTTACTGTGCCGATGCGTCAAGCGATGCGTGGCAAAGGCCTGATGACAGCGAAAGATAATGCTAAGAAGCCTGTGCTTCATTTATGCTTCATCGCTCCGGGTCACTGTTTTGTTGGTTACTCTTACCCAACCAATAACTCACAGTTCTTTATGGGTATCCCTCGTCTGAAATTCCCATCAGATGCACCAAGCCGTTCTACATTGAAGCTAGAAGAAGCATTCCACGTATTCATCCCTCGTGATGAGTGGGACGAGCGTCTGGCTCCAGGTATGTGGGGTGTTGACTTAGGTGCGTGTCCAGGTGGTTGGACTTACCAATTGGTTAAGCGTTCGATGTTCGTTCACTGTGTTGATAACGGCATGATGGCAGACAGCCTAATGGAAACGGGTCAAATTAAGCACCACATGGTAGATGGCTTTAAGTTTGAACCAGATCGTAAGAACGTAACTTGGATTATCTGTGACATGGTTGAGAAACCAGCTCGTGTTGCACACCTTATGGGTGAGTGGATCATCAAAGGTTGGGCGAAAGAAGCATTATTCAACCTTAAACTGCCAATGAAAGGCCGTTACGATGAAGTACTGCAAGATATCGAGAACCTAAAAGTGTTCCTTATTGAGAACAAAGTGAAGTTTAAGATGCAGGCTAAGCACCTTTATCATGATCGCGAAGAGATCACGGTTCACATTCAGGCGCTTTCAAACATCTCACCGCACTAATATTTACGTTAGCGTGTCAGTGAAAAAAATGCTCCTTTAAGGAGCATTTTTTATATCAATATCGTCGAGTCACAGCGAGTTAAACTTTCGCTTCGTAACGAATGTCTTGCAGGTTGAATCCAAGATCAATATCGGTTTTGAGTGCAGAGACTTGCTTACACACACGTGCTGATTCAATGTGTTCATCAAACTTCTTACGATATTTCTTCGGTAAGTCTTCCGCCTGAAAGGCCGCTTCGATATCCGGGTAAGTGGTTAAGATTTCTTTTGCAGCTTTTGGTCCTATACCTGGAATCCCCGGTACTTGGCTAGAGCTCACACCGGTTAAGCCCCAGTAATCTGCAAGCTGCTCAGGTTTAACGCCAAACTCAGCTTCGATAAAGGGTTTGTCTAGCCAGCGGTGTTGGAAGTAATCTCGGATCTGCAGAGTGGGTGATAGCAGTTGGCAATACCCTTTGTCTGTCGAGATGATGGTGACGGTTTCTCCGTGGTCTGCCACTTTCTTGGCCAGTGTTGCGACTAGATCATCTGCTTCATCGCCATCAGACAGCAGTGAATCAATGCCTAACTCCCACCAAGCCTGTTGGATAGCATCAAGGCCTTTCATCAATGGTTCTGGCATTGGCTTACGGTTCTGTTTATAAGCTGGTAGTACTTCAGCGCGCCATCCTCGGTCTTGTAAGTGATGATCAAAAACCGCGATGATGTGGGTTGGCTTTGATTCAGTCAGAATCTTATTGAGAGTGCGAGTAGTGGTGGTGATAGTTCTTGCTATATCGGTTGGGTCCGGCTGAACAGAGTGCACGCGTCGGATGAGGTTTAAGGCATCGATAATAACAAGATGGATAGACATAAGTTTCCACTAAATAGGCAATAAAAAAGGGGCTGCTAGCCCCTTATAGTAACGTATCACTTGGTGAGTTGAAACGTTAGCGACGTAAACGTCATAACCTGATTAACTTTATGTCTGCCAATTGGTTATCACTCACTTAGTTACTCGTTAATGAGTGTGCTTAATCGTTTGGTGCGATTTTATAGCAAGGCACGTAGTCCGTACCGCCCGGTAGCTTCATTCGATGTTGCTCAACAAAATCGTTTAGCAGTTGGTCCATTTTGGTCATTAGCTCTTTGTCGCCATCAATTAGGAATGGGCCGTGCTTCTCGATCTCCAGAATCCCTTCAGCTTTGACGTTACCCGCCACAATGCCAGAGAACGCTTTACGTAAATTAGCGGCTAGGCTCTCTGTTTTTTGGTCCATATGAAGATCAAGCGCCGCCATAGATTCGTGTGTTGGATCGAATGGCAGTTGGAACTCAGGCTCAATATGCAGTGACCAGTTGTAGCTGTAGGCATCGCCAGTCTCTTTACGGTGAGAGCGCACATCTGGCATCGCTTGTTTCATGATTTTCGCAGCGCGTGCTGGGTCATCAATCACGATTTCATAATGTTTCTGTGCATCAGGCCCTAGAGTTTCACCAATGAACTTATCGATCGAGCGGAAGTAAGCTTCACTCTCTTTCGAGCCAGTTAGGACAATCGGCATTGGCTGCTCGGCGTTATTCGGGTGCATCATGATCCCTAAGATATACAGCAGCTCTTCGGCCGTGCCTGGGCCGCCTGGGAAAATGATGATGCCATGCGCCATACGAACGAATGCCTCAAGACGCTTCTCGATATCTGGCATGATCACCAGTTCGTTTACTATCGGGTTTGGTGGCTCAGCGGCAATGATTGAAGGCTCTGTCAGCCCTAAGTAACGATGATCAGTATAACGTTGCTTAGCGTGACCAATAGCCGCGCCTTTCATTGGCCCTTCCATCGCACCCGGTCCACAACCGGTACAGATGTTCAGCTCACGTAGGCCCAGTTCATTACCCACTTCGCGAGTGTACTGGTATTCAGTGGCATTAATTGAGTGGCCACCCCAGCACACGATCAGGTTAGGCTCGATGCCCGGCGTAAGTGCGCCTGCATTCCTCAGAATACCAAATACGAGGTTGGTAATGTGAGTGGCATTAGTCAGGTTGAGCCTTTGGTTATCTGCGAGGTGCATGTTGACGTAAACAATGTCACGCAGCACTGAAAATAGGTGTTCTTGGATACCCTTGATGATCTCACCATCGACAAAGGCATGCTCTGGTGGGTTGCTCAGCTCGAGTTTGATACCACGCTCACGTCGCACTACCTCAACATCAAACGATTGATACTTGTCGAGTAGCTCTTTGGAGTTGTCGGTGTGGCTACCTGAGTTGAGTACCGCTAACGTACAGTTACGATACAGTTGGTATAGATCACTAGACGCGGTTTTCTTAAGACGCTCAACCTCAAGTTGAGAGAGTAAATCCATGCTACCGGCAGGGCTGATATGAGTGATCATAGTGCCTCCTTGTTGAAAAGAGCAGAGGACGTTGAAGTGACCCTCTGGCTCGAGAGTGAGAAGCAAACGTTGAAAGTGTTTGGTTAAAGGTGGGGGAGAGTTAACCAGACGAAACGGATACGACAGCGTTGCTTGCCAAGAATGCTTGTTAAGCGAATGTTAATCATTAGCTTAGCAAACATTGAGGGAAATGGTATGTGATAAGTATTTGAAAAAATGAAATAAATTAAATCTAGGGCTGGCCTAGTGCCAAACAAGTTGGTTATTACCGCGTTGTTTTGCTTTATTTAGTGTTGTATTGAGTCGCTCTAACACTTCTTCAGGTGTATCTGACTCTTTAAACTGAGTACTTGCCGCGCATAAAGTAATCGTGATTTGTTGGTCACGGAACTTAAAGGGTAAGCGGCTTACTTGAGTTTGAATGTTTTGAATCACTTGGTGACAATATTCATCGGTTTGCTCTGGCAATAGTAAGACAAATTCTTCACCTGAAAAACGCGCCACAGTATCGGTCGTGCCTGCTTCTTTGGTGATGGTTCTTGCGATGATCTTAAGCGCTTTATCGCCGGCGGTATAACCAAAGCTATCGTTAATGGCTTTGAAGTTGTCGATGTCCAGAAGTACTACGCGCAGTGAGTGTTGTGCGCGGATCCAGCGGCGATACTCAAGCTCTAAGCGATCAGTGAAAGCGGTACGATTGTAAACCTTCGTAAGAGGGTCAAGCAGCATACGCTGAGCCTGATCTTCCAAACGCTTACGGTAATCTTGGGTGACTTCATAGAGTGAATCTAACTGAGTTTTTCCGTAACTCATTCTCTCTATTAGAGCTTGTTCTTTTTGCTCTGCGTGGTTCAGTCTTTCCGAAAGAGAAGCGATTTCACTGAGTAGCGGGTTAATTGACCGTTTTAAACTATCAATATCCTTGGCTTTCTCTACTGAATTCTGGCTCTTAGCGACAAGTTCATTTAACTCAGAGTTAAGCCCTTGGCGGTGCTCAAAGTAGCTTTGGCTCTGGTCGGCATTTTGGTCTGCCGTTTTGATGCTGGAAGCTAGAGAGGAATTAAGCTGATCGATAAACTGTTCAGACTTCTTGCGCTCTAGGTTGGTGCCTTCAATAACCAGTTTGAGGATCTGAAGTGTCAGCTCAAGTAGGTTTTGTGTGGAAACCCCAAGTAGTAGCTTAGCTCTAATATCAGTAAGCAAATCCCCCGATTCACCCTCAAAATCGAGTTCAGTAATCAGGTGTTGTAATTCGTTTGACAGGTCGGAAAGAAGTTCCTGTTCCGGAGAATGCGTAGCATCGGCAAAATGAGTGCGTGAGTTGTTCGCCATAATCTTAATGGCACGCTCATAAATACCGAGTAGTTTCATGGCATGGTCAACTTTCTGACTGCCATTGCATTCGGAGAAGCTAAGTAAGTTTCGTAGGTCGCGTTTTAGCTGTGCTGGAAGGCCAGTTATGCGTTGCAGCGTTTCCCCACTGTGCTTAATGCTATCGTCCAGATATCCGTTCTGTTTATCCATAGCCAACGTTTTCTGCTTAAGCATCCTTTCTAATACTGCCAGCTTTGGGATCATCGAGCTAATGTCTTTTTGCTTTTCTAGCTCTTCCCTAAGGGCAATGAGGTTTTCATCTAAATGGCTGTTACTGCCAACACATGCATCACTCAAAGATGTGACGATACGCTTTAGAACTTTTTGTTCTCTAAGAAATTTGAACGAGGTGTCTCTTTGCGCCAAACGAACTTGCTCCAACTGAAATTTCAGCTGGTGGAGTTGCGCCTGAATGTCTTTTTCAAGAATGCCCATAGATGTATTAATTAGCGCCGCGTAGACCGATCTCGATCATTTTGATGAAATTCCGTTAAATCAATAATAACAAAACTAAAAATAAGGTCACGACTTGCCGCTCTTAACCGCTCGCAAATCAGTCATCTTTTAGCATTTTTTTGATGTTGTCCTCATTCTGGTACGATGATTGTATTTTTATTAGCCCTTGATTAATCGCATGTTTACAGGCTTCTCTTATATTACCCGTTGCAAGGCTCGCTGCGGGTGCATTATCGATAGCTTTTAGATATACCCATTGGCTACTGCGCTCTTTGAGACTGATCTCACGGGCTAGGTTAGTCGACATTAATAACACATCGAGCAGCTCTTGATCGTTGATCGCGGTGTAAGCTCGTGGCAAGAATGGGTAGTCAGCGATGCCCATACGAATTGTTCGGTTGATATTACGTTTCGGTTCAAAGTCGGTAATCCACGATTGAATCTTTTTAAACATCGCCTCGGGTGATGAATCTCGGTCTGAGTTAGGTTCGATGTAAAGCAGGTTTGCGTCTGAGAAGTGATAGACACGAGCAGGGCCTTCAAGCTTCTCTTTCAAGAACTCTCCAAAAGCATCTTCTAACTCCAGACCCGCTTTATAGCCATTCTGCGTATACATGTTACGTAGGAAAGGTAAGTCAATCATCACGAAGCGCAGACGGTCATTCAATGGTTCATGAATGAGCTCGCCAAGTTGCCACTGTTCGAAGGTTTGGCTGGTTTGTTCTAGTGAGTTGGACAGCTTGGCATTCAGCATTCTGAGATTGGGCAGCTTAGAGCGTGAGTGTGTAAACAGGTCTGTTCGCAGTGAGTCGACTTCTTTAGCCAAGGTTTGAATGAGGTAGCCACGGCGTAGCACAAAGAAGAATAAGATAATGCTGAACAAAAATAGGGCGAACGATATCTTTTGGAACTTACGATGTTCCAGCTTGTACTTTTCTAGTTCTTGGGCTTGTCCTGCATAGTGAAGAGTTTGCTCAGCGAACTCTTTCTGTTGGCGGAAAGCATCTTCACCAACGCGGTTCAGCTTTTGTTGCTCTAAAGAAACCAAACTGTTGTATTGCTTAAGGTTCTCTAAAGCCTGTTGCGATTTTCCTGCTTGCTCATAGCCTAAAGAGAGTAAGTAGTACGAACGCTGCGAAAGGCGCATGTTCTCAACCTGACGCGAGATCTCCAGTGCGCGAGTGGCATGTTTGATCACATCCTCACTCTGCTGAAGGTGATAAGCGAGCCCGGCAGAGAGCAATGCAGCACGACCTTCTAGCTTGGGAATATCCGTATATTCAAGCAGTTCAAGGGCGCGTGTTAGGTATTGTTCTGCCAATGGGTAGTTGTAAAGACGCAGATAGGTTGCCGATAAACTTAGGCGAATATCAATGACTTGATGGATATCTCGGTCAGTACTCTCGTGATCAAGAACGTTGAAGAAGTGCACAAGGGCAAGGTTGTATTTTCCTTGATAGAAATACACGTCACCCATTTTCTTGAGCACTTGCGCTAAGACAGGAGAGTTTTCAAAGTTATCATAAAAATCAGCAGCTTGAGAAAGGTGCTCTAGTGCTTTATCTAGTACTTGTCGCTCAAAGAAAAGCTGTGCCAAGAGGCGGTTTACTTTAGCCAAACGAGAGCTCAAGTTGCCTTCTACCGACTTCCAATAGCCATACAACAACTCAGATAGCGCGTGATTGTACTCTTTATGGTTCAGGTAAAACTCACCGACCGAGATGTGGTAATCGATGGTCACTTTTTCAGAGTAACGTTGGTCGAGATAGGTCTTCGCTTCTTGGTAGTACTTTTCCGCTTCATCGATCTTGTTATCGTAAGAGGCGATATCGGCTTTCAGCATGATCAAGCGGTAGGTGATGCCTTCCGTCAGACGTAAGGTTTTATTCACCGATTCTAGGTTTGTTTCAATATTGGCGAGATCTGCCTTTGCTTTGGCGGATTTTCTGTCACTTAGCCAAAGTAAGCGTACTTTTAGGATCTCGAGATCCAGTTTGAGGTACTCAAGCTTATAGGTTTTCGCGAGCTCAGAGGCTTTGTCGATGTGCTGAATCGCAATACGAATGTTACCAAGGTTGTACTCGGCTTTCGCTAAGATCTTGTAGGCATCGATGCTGCTGTTTGGCGTTCGAATCGAAGAGTCTGTCTCTTCGCGAGAAATCGCCGAAGGGCTTTTCTCGCGTTGATCAGAAAGGACACGAAGCGTTAGGTAGCTGTTGGCCATTTGTTTTGCTTGGCTCGGCTCGATCTCAACCAGGTTATTGGCTTCATTGAGCAGCGCCGATGAATAGACCGATGCATTAACCGATGTGCTTAAGCTTAAAATAAATAGGCTAACGACGTATAACCAACGCATTTCAATGTCCCTTTAAAGATGAGGTAGTTCCAATAAGTGTGTGTCTTGAGCCTATTATTGGCGAGCCATACGCTTGTTGTGGCTTGGTCTATCTTGCTCTGTTGAACGGTATGGGTTGATATCCAGACCACCACGACGCGTGTAACGTGCGAATACGGTGAGCTTCGATGGGCCACAGTATTTCATGATGTCAGTGAAGATACGTTCAACACATTGTTCGTGGAATTCGTTGTGCTCACGGAAAGAAACTAAATAGCGTAGCAGAGCTTCACGGTCAATTTGCTTACCTGAATATGCGATCTCAACGCTGCCCCAGTCCGGTTGGTTGGTGATTAAGCAGTTCGACTTCAATAGGTGGCTGTGCAGTGTTTCTTCCACTTCTTGTTCGCCAGCAGCGCCTTCAAGCAGTGATGCTTCAAAGTCATAGCTGGTGATTTGGATGTCTTGATTGTCGATACAGTCACCTTCCATCGTTACGATAGGTTGGTTGGTGTAGTCGGTTACTGAGTTTACATTCACAATGACGGTTTCGCCTGCACATGCTGACAAATCTTGGGTCAATCGCTCAGTTACTTGTTCCCAGTTTTCGAATTGAGTCTGGTTGTAGCTGTTTAGGTACAGCTTGAAAGATTTTGATTCAATTAAGCTTGGACTCGTTGCTGGGATGAAAACTTCACCCACGGCCACTTGTGGTAGGCCATTAGTGTTTAGCCACGAAAGTTCGTACATCGTCCAAATATCATGACCAACAAAAGGTAGTTCACCGTTTAGCGCAAGATCATCACGATTCAGGCTACGAGGTACTGGTTGCAATAAACTTGCATCGTATTGGTTAGAGTACTCAGTTTTTTGGCCTAGGGTTAAACCCGCTAGCTCTTTTGCGTCAGAATATTTGCTCATACTTTCGTTTCAAATTCGATTAGAATGGGGTCGATTTTACTGAATCCCCATTACCCTGTCATTAAGTCATCGCTTAATCGGCTCGGAAAGGGCTTGGATTCTATTTATTATTTTGTGTTTAGGAGATTTTCATGACTCAACGTGCTCAAGACGCACTACTTTCTTTTAGTCAGCGATACGTTGACGCTTGGCAACAGCAACACCAAAGCTTACCTCGCAATGAGGAGTTGGTGGACGTGGTATCGCCATGTGTAGAAGAAAAGAGCGGCGATGCCGTGTTATGGAAGCACTATCCACGTGAGCAATTCGCGGATTTCACCAACGTTGAAACTGGTATTGAGTTGACGCTGCACGAAGACATCAAAACCTTCTACGGTACGCAATACAGCGCAGACATGAACGCGACCTTCGACGGTAATGAACTGACTCTATTACAGATTTGGAGTGATGAAGACTTCGAATGTCTACAAGAAAACATTTTGGGTCATCTAGTGACTCAGCGTCGTCTAAAGCTAAAACCAACGGTTTTCATTGCCGCGACCGATGCAGAGCTAGACGTTATCTCTATCTGTAACCTAACGGGTAACGTGATTTTGGAGCGCTTAGGCACCAAAAACCGTGATGTATTAGCCGAGACATTGGCCGAATTTTTAGAAAAGCTACAACCAGCGGTATAAATAGATGTACGTACTAGAACTTCAATTTGAGTGTTTTGATAACACAACGGTAAGCGCTGTCGACAAGGCTGTTAATGGCTTAATGGATGCACTTCGTTATAACGGGCAAGTGTTGGGTCGTGAGTTTCCTATCGTGATGGGCGACGGCGAATTTTATGTTCGCGTTGTCTGCCCAGAGCAAGACAGCTTACACCCGCGTAACCATTCAGATTTCGTAAAAGTGTGTTTTGATCGCTTGTCTAACGCGAGCCTGCTTGCGCCAAAAATGCGATTGCTTGGTCGAGATCTTAACTCTGAAGAAGTAGCAGAAGACGAAGCGCCTAGCTGGCAGGTATTGTACACGACGTTCGTTCATACCTGTTCACCGCTACGTAGTGGCGACAGTTTGTTGCCGATCCCTCTGTACCGCAACCCGCCAACCTTCAATGGTGACCATAAAGCCGTGTTGAAATGGCAGACCGAATGGCAAGCTTGTGATGAAGTCCAAATGGGTGGTGGCTGTCGTGCTGAACACGCAACTCTGACTGAGATCAGTGATACCAAAAGTGTGTTGTTCAAACGCGGTTGGGGCTTAAGAGGACGCATTGAATATCTCACGAAGATCCCGACTTATTACTACTTGTACCGCGTGGGTGGCATCAGCTTAAAAGCTGAAAAAGAGCGTAAATGTCCGCAATGTGGTGGCGAATGGCTGCTAGATGCGCCGATCCACGATATTTTCTATTTCAAGTGTGATGACTGCCGTCTGGTATCAAACATCTCTTGGGATCATCTTAAATAACTCCTAATCCCTAACTTCTAAAGCTTAATTAGCGATTCAAGGTATCGAAGTGTTGATCAATACTTCGATACTTATTCCTCGGTTTTCTTCCTGCTAGCTTCTCGTCTGTTTCTCTTTCCCGTTCTCTTTTTTAACCTCCATATTGAGCATTAATCAGTATTGGGCTTTGCCAATATTGTCGAACCTATTCAGCTCTTAAATGCACACATTCTGTGCTGTATGTCTCTCTCTGTAGTGCTCATGTATTCACCAAAATAATTCTACACCCATCAACTTTTGATCATTTCAATAGTTAACTGGATCACAGTAATCAATCAGTTCTCTTTCAATTTATATTCCTCTCAATATAAATGGGATCGATCCCATGGGAATGTTCCCATTTATAAAAATAACGTAATTCTAGATCTTAAAGGAATGGACGATGAAACTGTTACCTATTGCTGCTGCACTCTCTACTGTTTTACTTGCACCTAATTTATACGCTGATGAAACCACGCCATTGGAGTTTAATGGCTACATGCGCGGCGGCGTTGGCCTGAGTAATGAAGGCGGTTCAAATAGTAAATGGGAGGTAAGTAAAGTTGGCCGACTCGGCAACGAAAATGACCTGTATGGCGAGTTTGGTTTTAGAAAAGAAGTGTATGCTGAGGACGACGTTTCATTTTTAGTTGATTCCATGTTGTCGTACTGGCAAGGCCAAGATGAGAACGCGGCGGATAAAAGCGTTGATGTAGTTCAACTCAATGTTCAAGCGGTAGGGCTTTTTGAAGATAAAGATATTGGCATTTGGGCGGGTGAGCGCTACTACCAACGCCATGATGTACACATCGTTGATAACTACTACTGGGATGTCAGTGGTATTGGTGCGGGGGTTGAACACATCAATATGGGCCCTGGTAAATTATCGGTGGCTTTGATTCAAGATACGGTTACAGGTGATGTGTTTGATGGCAAAGAAACCACAGCTATGATTGCTGATATACGTTATGCGGGTATTCCATTGTGGAACAATGCAGACCTTGAGGTCGGTATTGATATGAACTTCGCCAATGAAAAGCAGGGTCAAACGGTCGATGCGGATGACAGCGTAATGCTAACGGCAAGCTTGAATCAAAATCTTTCAGGTGGCTTCAACAAAACTATTCTACAGGTTGCTAACTCTGGTTATGCCGAGCAGATGACGACTTTTGGGACAGGTAAAGGCATCGTTCGTGATGCCAACAACAATGACGCCGATGGCTTCCGATTGATTAACTGGGGCGTGCTTGCGATCGGTGAGAACATCGAGTTTGGCCACACTGTCCGTTATGCTGCTTCAACCGGTGTTGGCGCCAATAATAGTGATGATGACTCTTTCAGTGCGGTAATTCGTCCGCTTTATAAGTGGGACAAGCGCATGCGTACCATTCTTGAAATTGGTGGTTTTGTTGAAACTATCGATAACAAAGATGGTGCGGGTGGTAAATTCACAATCGCTCAGGCTTGGGTTCCACAAGTGGGTTTCTGGTCTCGTCCCGAGTTCCGTATCTTTGCCACTTACCTAAATGATGCTGAAAATGACAATGCTTTCGGTGAAGGTAAGAACAGTGAAATGAGTGTCGGTATGCAAGTGGAAGCTTGGTGGTAAGCCGAGCCTTTCTAACGAAATTCGGTACATAAAAACTGCCGTAAATAAAAAAGGGGCTGACGTTATGTCAGCCCCTTCGGGTATCTATACGATGCTGAAAAGTTTAGGTGATTACCAACCTTTAACTACGCCACCTTGGAAGATATCAGAAGCTGCGTTGTACACTTCTTCAGTTTGGTAAGCTTTAACGAAGTTCTGTACGTTTTCAGCGTTTAGGTTGTCTTCACGAGAAACGATTAGGTTTACGTAAGGAGAATCTTTGTCTTCAACGAAGATACCGTCTTTTTGTGGAGTCAGGTTGATAGAGCTTGCGTAAGTTGTGTTGATGATAGAAAGCGCTACATCATCAAGAGAACGTGGCAGTTGTGCTGCGTCTAGTTCAACAATCGTTAGGTTTTTAGGGTTCTTAACGATGTCACGAACTGTTGCTAGAAGACCAGCACCTTCACGAAGCTCAAGAAGACCTTGTTGCTCAAGAAGCAGTAGAGAACGACCTAGGTTTGTTGGATCGTTTGGTACCGCAATACGAGCACCGTCTTGGATTTCGTCGACAGATTTCACTTCTTTAGAGTAACCAGCGATAGGGTAAACAAACGTGTTACCAGCGATAGTCAGTTTGTAACCACGGTCAGCCACTTGCTGATCTAGGTACGGTGCGTGTTGGAATGCATTGATGTCGATAGAGCCATCATCCAGTGCCGCGTTTGGCGTTACGTAATCCGTAAAAGTAACCAGTTCAACGTCTAGGCCGTACTGCTCTTTTGCTACTTTCGCTGCAACTTCAGCAACCTGCGCTTCAGCACCTGCCATTACGCCAACTTTTACTTTAGAAGTATCAACTTCTTTATCACCACAACCTGCTAGTACTAGCGCTGATGCCGCTGCTGCGATAGTAAGTAAACCTTTAAGGCTAAATTTCATAATAATCTCCTTTTAATAAATCTATTTAATTTGGTTCAGACGACTCTTGTCTTAGAGAGTTTGCGTTTTAGCGCTGAGTCTTTATCTGTGGTCAACGCGGCGAACTAAGGAATCACCGATTGATTGAATAATTTGTACAAGCACAATCAACATCACTACCGTTACAGCCATGATGGTCACATCGTAACGGTGGAATCCGTAACGAATCGCGACATCACCTAGACCACCGCCACCAACCGTGCCCGCCATTGCTGAGTAGCTCACAAGTGTCACTAGCGTAATCGTTACTGAGTTGATAATAGTCGGTAGTGCTTCAGGAAGCAGAACCTTATTGATGATTTGTGTTGGTGTTGCGCCCATTGATTGAGCCGCTTCTACTAGACCTGTTGGTACTTCAAGTAGTGCACTTTCGATAAGTCGAGCCACAAATGGGATAGCACCAATCGTCAATGGAACAATCGCTGCTGTTGTGCCTATGAAGGTACCAATCAGCATCTTAGTTAGTGGGATAATCGCAACCATCAACACTAAGAAAGGCACTGAACGACCCACGTTCACAATCGCACCTAGAATCTTGTTTACTTTGGTGTTCTCTAACAGGCCACCTTTTTTAGTCGTGTGTAGAATCACGCCTAATGGAATACCGACAGCAAAGCCAACAATGCCCGCAACTGCAACCATGTAAAGCGTCTCGCCGGTTGCACCTAATAGAAGGTTACCGTTAAGGCTGATCCAGTCAGCAATCTCGTTGAAACTAAAGGACATAACCAAGCACCTCTACTTTTACATTGTTGTCGCGTAGGAATTGGATAGCAGCATTATCATCTGCTTCATTACCGAACAGTTCAGCAACCATCATGCCGAACTTCACGCCGCCGGCGTAATCAAGGTCAGAGCTTAGGATGCTGACATCGATATTGAATTTGCGTGCAATCTGAGTCATCAGCGGAGCATCAACCGTTGCGCCCGTAAACTCAAGACGTACCAACGGGTAACTGCTGTTTACGCGAGTCTCTTGCAGGCGTGCTTGGTAATCTTCAGGGATCGTCAGATCCAACGTTGAACGAATGAATTGATGCGCTAGTTCAGTTTTAGGGTGAGCAAAGATGTCACCAACTGTGCCTTTCTCTACCAATTCACCACCGCCAATGATCGCCACTTCGTGACAAATGCTTTTCACTACATCCATCTCGTGCGTAATAAGCAGGATAGTGATGTTCAGCTTGCGGTTGATTTCACGCAGTAGCTCAAGAATCGATTGAGTGGTCGCAGGATCCAATGCGCTGGTCGCTTCGTCACACAGCAGTACTTTCGGATCAGAGGCCAGTGCACGAGCAATCGCAACACGCTGCTTTTGACCGCCACTTAGGTTTGCCGGGTAGGTGTCTCGCTTATCCGCTAAGCCAACGAGTTCAAGTAACTCACTCACTTTTGCTTCAATAATCGCTTTATCTTTACCAGCAAGTTCTAAAGGCAGTGCTACATTGTTAAATACAGTACGAGAAGACAGCAGGTTGAAGTGCTGGAATATCATGCCGATGTTACGGCGCGCTTCGCTAAGTTCTGATTTGCTGAGTTTTGTTAGGTCGATACCGTCAACAATCACTTCACCAGAGGTCGGTGCTTCCAACATATTTACACAGCGGATTAGGGTACTTTTGCCTGCACCTGAAGAGCCGATGACTCCAAAGATTTGACCTTGAGGAATGTGGAGGTTGATATCAATTAAGGCATTGATTTCTTTAGTACCTTGATAAAAAACCTTGTTGACTTGATTCACTTTAATCATAGAGAAACCCGTGCAGGTAGAACAGAATAATATGTCGATAGCTCGCTCGATTTACAGACGATGCTATGGTGTTCTATGATCTAAGTCAATAGATATTTTTACGTCTAGACGGCTAAACGTCGATTGTATGGCTAAGCTAGAAACAATTCGTTAACGAACGCAAAACTAAATAGATAGTGATGAAGCAAATAAAGCGTGTAATAATTAATGATTAATAGAGAGTTGATAGAGAACAAAATTTTGTCTAAACCTGCTGTTTTTTTAGATCGTGATGGTGTGATTAACGTTGACCACGGCTACGTACATGATGAGCATGACTTTGAATACATTGACGGTGTGTTTGAAGCGGCGAAAGCGTTTAAAGATATGGGCTATTTATTGGTGCTAGTGACTAACCAATCAGGCATTGCTCGCGGCATGTTTAGTGAAGACCGTTTTCTTTCTTTAACGCAGTGGATGGATTGGAACTTTGTTGATAACGGCGTTGAGCTTGATGGCATCTATTACTGCCCGCACCACGCTGAACACGGTATTGGTGACTACAAGCAAGATTGTGAATGTCGTAAACCAAAGCCAGGTATGTTCATTTCTGCTCGTGACTTTCTGAAGATTGATATGGCTAACTCGGTCATGATCGGCGATAAAGCTGAAGACATGATGGCTGCAGAAGCAGCAGGCGTTGGTACTAAAGTCTTAGTAAGAACAGGCAAACCAATCACTGAAAAAGGTGAAGCCTTGGCGAGCGTTGTGCTTGATAGCATTAAAGACGTGCCAGCTTTCTTAAAAGGTTAAGACACTAAGTCTCCTTCACTTAGATATAAGTGTTGTTCACTATATAAAGATGAGGAACGCAGTATGAAAGCATTGTTGATAGCATCTCTATGTACGGTAGCGTTATTCGGGTGTTCTAAATCCGCAGCGCCTGATGGTGCAGTATCGGACGATCAATTCGTGACTTATCAATGTGAGTCTGACGCTTCATTTAAGGTCGCTTACCTTGGTAATGAAAAAGCGGTATTACGTTTGCCAGAGAATGAATATCGCCTAACTCAAATATCGGCAGGTTCAGGAACGAAGTACATCTTAGATGATGGAACCTCTGAACTGATCAATAGCGTCACTTTACGCACTAAAGGTGACAACGCGCGTCTAGAACTTGGTCGTGTCGTCTATAAAAATTGCCGAAAGTAAGTCATAGTTAACTTCTAGGATTTACAAACAGTTAAGTGAGGGGGTATGCCCTCACTTTTTCTTCTCTTCCCTTTAACGTTAGACTTTTTATGAGCAAAAAACTCACTATTCTCGATATTGCTAAGCTGTCCGGTGTTGGTAAGTCAACCGTATCTCGCGTTCTGACCAATGATCCAAAAGTGAAACCTGAAACCAGAGAAAGGGTGGAAAGAGTAATTCAAGAATCTGGGTACACGCCTTCAAAGTCTGCGCAGTCGATGCGTGGTGGCAGTCAAAAAGTCATCGGTGTCATCATTTCTCGTCTGGATTCCCCTTCTGAAAACAAAGCAGTTAGCACTATGTTGGCTGAGTTGTATCGAGCGGATTACGATGTCGTGATCATGGAAAGCCAGCTAGATAGAGAAAAAGCCAATGAACACCTTCAGGTTCTCAAGCGCCGCAATGTAGACGGCATAATCGTGTTTGGTTTTACTGATTGCGATATTCCTGCGATTGAAGCTTGGGAACACAAAGCGGTGGTTATTGCTCTGGATACCGAGAACGTGACGTCGATTAACTATGATAACCAACAGGTGATCAATAGTGCGTTAGCGCATCTGTCGGATCAGGGGCTCTCTGAGGTTGGCTTCATCGGGGTTGATCCTAGCGACAAATCAACCGGTGAACTGCGTCTTAAGGCTTATCTCGATTGGTGTGAAAACACAGGTTCGGTGGCAAACTATCGCACTGGTCAACTTCATCACGAAAGTGCTTATCAGCTGGTGGATGAGGTACTAACACCTAACACCCAAGCTATAGTCTGTGCTAGTGACACATTGGCTCTCGGTGTGATCAAGCGTCTGCAAGAGCGACAACGTGAAGATGTGGTGGTGACTGGTGTCGGTGGCAATGATCTTCTCTCTTTCTTATTCCCACGAGTATTTAGCATTGATCCTGGTTACCAATCTGCAGGTAAACTGGCTGCTAATCTATTGATCTCTCAGCTTTTAGGCAATTCAGAGATCTCTCATCACACTCAATCTCCGATTCTATAATCCACTCAATTAAGCGAAATTGAACCGCTTAGATTAAAATTAGAGTGTGATCTCTTTCAATTAATGGGACTGTTCCCATTTTAATTTATCATTCATGTGGGCATTATAATAACCGTAATTGGGAATGTTCCCATAAATCTAAATCTAAGTCTGAGTGGTTATAGCTACATGGTTTAGATGAGTAATTGAATGAAACCAGGGTGGGGTAGTATGAGTAAGATAGCGAAGCAAGACGTTGCGCGTCTTATCGAGTTAGTCGGTGGCAAAGAGAATATTGCGAGTGTCAGCCATTGTCTAACTCGACTGCGTTTTGTATTGAACGATACGGAACAAGCGAACAAAGCAGAATTAGAGAAGCTTAAACTGGTAAAAGGCTGCTTTACTAACGCAGGTCAATTCCAAGTCGTGATTGGCACCGAGGTTGATGAGGTGTACGCACTTTTGATTGAGCAAACTGGTAAAGATGCATCATCAAAAGATGAGGCGAAGTTGGCTGCTCGTCAAAATATGAACTTCCTTGAGCGTGGTATATCCCATTTAGCCGAAATTTTCGTACCACTGCTGCCTGCCATCATTACTGGCGGTTTGATTCTTGGTTTCCGTAATGTGATTGGCGACATTCGCATGTTCGACGGCAAAACCCTAGTTGAAATCAGTCAATTCTGGGCAACGGTTCACTCTTTCTTATGGTTGATCGGCGAAGCTATTTTCTTCTTCCTTCCGGTTGGTGTGTGTTGGGCAACTGTTAAGAAGCTCGGCGGAACCCCTATTTTAGGCATCACGCTCGGTGTGACCTTGGTTTCCCCGCAATTGATGAACGCTTACATGATAGGTAAATCGGTACCTGAAGTGTGGGACTTTGGCTTGTTCGTGATAGAGAAAGTTGGTTATCAGGCTCAGGTGATCCCTGCGATGTTAGCGGGTGTGGCTCTGGCCTTCATCGAGACCAACCTTAAGCGTATTGTTCCTTCTTACCTGTACCTTGTTGTCGTGCCGTTCGTATCGATTATTTTGTCTGTGATTTTAGCGCACGCTTTCATTGGCCCATTTGGCCGTATGTTAGGCGATGGCGTGGCATTCGCGGCTAAAGCGGCAATGACGGGTGACTTTGCGATTCTTGGTTCAGTAGTCTTTGGCTTCCTATACGCACCTTTGGTTATTACAGGTATTCACCACACAACCAATGCCGTCGACCTACAACTGATGCAAGACTTAGGCGGCACACCAATCTGGCCTTTGATTGCGCTATCAAATATTGCACAAGCTTCAGCGGTTGTTGGCATCATCATCTTAAGCAAACGCGAAGGCGAACGAGATATCTCGGTTCCAGCTGCAATCTCTGCTTACTTAGGTGTAACAGAGCCAGCGATGTACGGCATCAACCTTAAATACAAATTCCCAATGCTGAGCGCAATGATCGGCAGTGCCGCAGCGGCTGCAATCTGTGGTAGTGCAGGTGTGATGGCGAATGGTATCGGTGTCGGTGGCTTGCCGGGCATCCTATCGATTCAACCTCAATATTGGTCGATTTACCTAGTTGCAATACTGGTGGCGATTGTATTACCCGTCACGTTAACACTGTTCTTCTATAAGCGAGCACAGATGAAAGGCGAGCTAGAAACCGCCAACGCGTAATGCATTAAATAAGCGATGGCTCCAAAGTGAGCCATCGCTTTTTCTCTTAGTTATAGCTTTTTCTTTTAGTTATAACGGCTATTCGACCATGATTCACATGGTGATTTTTATTTTATATTTTCTGGTAAGTGAGTGTTAGAGATGGCGATGACTGAGCATGATGAAAGTTGGTGGAAAACCGCAACCATCTATCAAATCTACCCAAAGAGCTTTTGTGACAGTGGCAGTAAAGGTACTGGCGATATCAAAGGGATCATTTCAAAACTGGATTATCTTAAACACTTGAGTGTGGATGCCATTTGGTTAACCCCAGTTTACGCATCCCCAATGATCGATAACGGCTACGATATTTCAGATTACTACGCGATTAACCCGCAATTCGGCACCATGGAAGATTTCGACCTATTGCTGGCTGAAGCGCACCAATGTGGTATTCGTATCGTGATGGATATCGTGGTAAACCACACCTCAACAGAACATGCGTGGTTTCAGTCAGCATTGGGTGATAAAAACAGCCCATACCGCGACTACTACATATGGAAAGATCCTGTAAACGGCCAAGCACCAACCAACTGGCAGTCTAAGTTCGGTGGTAATGCATGGGAAATGGATGAAGCGACGGGTCAGTATTTCCTACACCTATTCGCGAAAGAGCAAGCCGACCTTAACTGGGAGAACCCGGTTGTACGCGAAGAAGTGAAAGACGTCATTAGCTTCTGGGCTGAGAAGGGCGTTGATGGTTTCCGCTTGGACGTGATCAACCTGATTTCGAAACAGCAAGACTTCCCCAATGATGATATCGGTGATGGTCGTCGTTTTTACACTGATGGCCCACGAGTGCACGAATACCTGAAAGAGATCAGCGAAGCGGTATTCCAGAAATACGGCAGCGTGACAGTAGGCGAGATGTCTTCAACGACACTCGAGCATTGCCAACAGTACTCAAACATTGATAACAGCGAGTTATCGATGGTGTTTAACTTCCACCACCTTAAGGTGGATTACACCAATGGTGAGAAGTGGACTAATGCGCCGTTTGATTTCTTGCAGCTCAAGTCGATCTTTAATCATTGGCAAACGGGTTTGAACGGCAAGGGCTGGGGCGCATTGTTTTGGTGTAACCACGACCAACCGCGAGTCGTGAGCCGCTTAGGTGATGATCAGCAATATCGTGTTGAGTCGGCCAAGATGTTGGCTGCGTCTGTCCACATGATGCAAGGCACGCCTTATATCTATCAAGGTGAAGAGATTGGCATGACCAACCCAGGTTACACCGAGATCAGCCAATATCGTGATGTTGAGAGCACCAATATGTATGACATCATGGTTAACCGTGATGGTGTGGCTCATCAAGATATGATGGCGATTCTGGCGCAGAAATCTCGTGATAACTCTCGCACGCCGATGCAGTGGAACAGCGAAGCGCATGCAGGCTTCTCACAAGCTCAGCCGTGGCTAGATGTTGCAAATAACTATACTGAGATCAATGCTGAGCAAGCGCTGGAAGACAAAGACTCTGTTTTTTACTTCTACAAGAGCTTGATTGAGTTACGTAAAGAAGTGCCAGTGATTACTCATGGTAGCTACAAAGACTTGTTGCCAGAGCACCCATCGGTATTTGCGTATTCTCGCGAGACTGATGGTCAGACTTTGTTGTGTGTTAATAACTACTACGGTGAAGCGTGTCAGGTTGAGTTATCTAATGAATTTGAACTGGATAAAGCGCAATTGCTATTGGGGAATTACTCTAATGAGCAGTTGCCAGTTTCTGCAAACACGGTAGCCTTACGACCGTATGAAACAAGAATTCTCTTGATAGAGCAATAATACTCGTTCCCCTATGCGAGTATAAGCTTTGAGCCTGAACTCTATGTGTCAGGCTCAAAGCTTTCCTTCCTATTCTCTAATGGAAGGCTTCGGCTACTAGCCTTTGTTGACCGTAAATGAATCGAGAGTCCACGTCGTTTCGTTCAATTGGGTGCCATTCTTTTCATCCCAGTCCATCATTTTCACAACGCCAAAGCTTGGGTTGAACCATGTTTCAGTATTGCTTTGAAATTCAGCTGAATCATACCCATCACAAACCACGTTGTAAGTGTTTTCAACTTTCAGGTACGCCGTTTCAATTTTCTTATCTTGAACCGTTACCGCTGAGCGCTGACCATTTTCGGAAACTTGTTGCTGCCAATGGAAGTCACATCGTGTGTCTAACGATCCTAAATCATCAATATCGCCTTCGTAGAAATCATCAAGCAAGGCTTCTAGTTGTCCAGTAGTAACCTCAAACGAAAGCCCGACAGAGCTACTGCTCTGACTAATATTGGGGCTTTTTTCTTGTACTGTACTGCCTGAATCTTTGAATACTGGGTTGGTCACCAAAAAGTCGACAGCCTCACCATTAGTCAATTCTATATTGGAATCAACTGAGTTAACAAAGCCATCGCTGCCTTTGTAAAACAGGCCACTGTCCGTCTCACCTTGTATCGTCATATCCGCGGCGTAGAAGTCGTTGATGCCGCTGTTAACCATGCTCTCTAACGTTGTTTTTAGCTTCTCCAATTCAGCTACACCTTCAGTCTCATTAGAGATCGCTAACTTATCTAATTCCAACTGAATATTGGCTAACATTTGCTGTGAACTGATATCTCGGTATGCAATATCCAGTGCTATGTTTTCACCGCCATCTTCTGATATTAGGTAAGACAACAATGTGATGTTCTTTGGTGCAAACTGAGAGTTGTTGATCGGGTAATCGAACTGAGTTGTACCAGTAGAGCCAGATGAAGAAGAGCCACCTCCGCCGCCACAGCCATAAAGAGCAAAGAGAGAAGTCGCAAGCAGCGTCATGGATTTTTTCATGTTGAGCATTCCTAATATAGTTGGCCTAGAGCGGCCTGATGTTTTTAGGAATGCTATTGTTGAGAGGGTTAATAGGGCAAAAAATGAAGATACATAAGATCTTAATTTATATTTAAACCATTGTTTTTAAGTACTTTATATTTCTTTATTCGGAAAGTTGATGGCCGACATTCGTGCAGTAGTTAAGCATCAGGTTTTCCCACTGCTTAATGATTAATGGCTCTTTGATGCTCAATTTTAGATTTTTCCAAGGCTGGAGACAGGTTGATTTCGACTCCGGTTTGGACAAGCGAGCAAACAACTCTTCTGAAGGAACCACTCGCAATAATGCGACCAAGGATTCCATGTAGTTGAGGCGAAACTTATCCATGTCTCCTTGCTTGTAACCAATATGGGAAATCATCATATAGACCAGTGCGTTCTCGATGGTCGAATTGCCCGCTGTGTTGGTCAGGAATTCCTTCGCGGTTTGCAGGTCTCTTAACTTGAAGTGAATAATCCCAAGCCAAAGTTTGAGCTCGTCGGGAATCAACTTAAAGCGTGTTTGCACAAGGCTAGTGAAACTGATCAGTCGCTGGTGGTCAGTTTCAAAGAGCGCCATTTGTCGTGCAATCAATGTTGAAGTCATCACGTTGAGTGGCACGCTATCCAGCTTTAACGTTTGTTCGTTAAGTAAATGGCTTAGTTCTTTATCGCTGACAGACCACTCTGGTGATAGCGGCGCAGGCAAAGCAAAGTAGTTTGCTAGCTCTCTATTTATTTCCATCAAGTCTTCACTGAGGTTATCTATCTCTATTGAGTAGACACCGCGGAAAGCAAGTTTGCCTGAACTTGGGTAAATAAGGCTGACTTTAGCCGCAAGGCGTGTATCGACTTCCTGATCCTTTAATTGAATATTGAGCAGGTAATCACTGGTGCGCATGTTTTTGGCACCCGGAAAGAAGGGCGTACTGTCTATTGGGTCTACGAAGTAACTAGGTGCATCTTGATTCGCTAAGTCGGTATAAGCGTATTCAATTTGTTGTTGAAGTAGTAGCGCTTTAACGGCTTTGCGATACGTTCTCGCATTGTCTCCAATGGCATCGATACGGTTTAGCAGTAGCTCGACCTTAGGAATTAGCCTCTGTGTGCGTTCAAGTTCTGAGGCTTGGTTTGAAGAGTGCCAAAACATATAGCCTAAAGTCGCAGTGCTTATCAGCAGCACAACAGAGAGTGACAGTAACAAAAGATTAAACGGTGATGTCTTTTTACTTGGTTGAGGCTGTTCGGTTACCTCAAGAGGTTGGGGCTGTGCATTGGCCAAGCTCACAGAGCTAGGGTTAAGGAAGTAGCCCTTGCGCGGATAAGTCACCAGTATTTTGGTTGCGTCGCTATCTGGCAGGTGTTTTTGAAGTACTGAACGTAAGGTACTGATTCGGTTTGTCAGAACATTTTTGGAAATGAAGTTACTTTGCCATACAGATTCAATGATGTGCTCGGCAGCGAGCGGCTGACCAACGCTGGTAAGAAGTAACTCTAATAGCTCGATAGAACGAGGTTCTAAATCGATGACCTGCTTGTCGCAGCTTAAGACTCGTGTGTTGGTGTTGAATTCCAAGCCTTCAATATAAATAGAGGTTTGTTGGTCTTTGGCGCTAGAGAGGTAATCTTGCATAGAAAAGGCGACGGTTTATAAAACCTAAATACTAGCTGTTTTTGTTATTAAAAACAGCTAGTAATTCATAAGGTGATTGGTATTAAGACGCGTAATTCACCGAGTAGCGAGTTGGTTTGTGATTCATTGCCAATACGATGTTCAATACTGCGGTGCCTAATACAGATACGGCAATCACCCAAGGCGATACAAAGAAGAACGATGCAAACAGAATACAGGCATCAATACCCATTTGGGTTTTGCCTACGGAGATACCGTAGCGGTCTTGGATAAACAAACACAATACGTTGAAACCACCCAGGCTTGAGCGGTGACGAAATAGGATTAGCATACCTAAGCCCATTAACAAGCCGCCAGCAACTGCACAGTAGATTTCGTTATGAACTTCTAGCGAGATAACTAAGTATAAATGGTCGGCAAACACAGATACTAAAGCACCAGAAATCGCACTGCTAATAGCAAAGCTACGGCCGAATCGTTTCCATGCCAATAAGTAGAATGGACAGTTGGCAACAAAGTACAAAATACCAAAGGTTACAGGCAAGAATTGACTCAAAAGCAGAGCCAAGCCAGTAGTGCCACCAGTAAGCAGGTTCGCTGACTGTAAAAAGAAGACGCCTAACGCTACTAAAAATGTGCCAGTGAGGATTGCTACCCAATCTTCTTTACGTGAGTGTTTTTCCATCGTTTTTATAATTACCTAACCAATAAAGGCGTGCATAGTAGATAAAAACCTTAGCTTTCGGTAGCTTGAGGTGCAAAATTAAGGTAAACCTATGTAATCTGCGTTTTACAGGGTGTAAAGCGTAAAATTGACAGTAAGCGTCATCTTTGGTTGGATCAGCTTAATAACCATGATGAATCTTATTTGTGATTATGAAAAAACTGCATGATAAAATTGCAATTAGCTCTTTATGACCTAGATCAAATTATGTAGAATGCGTCACATCAAAACGGTGACGGAAACGTTTGCTTTCGGTCGTTGTGTGGTTTTTTTGAAACTTTCAGTACAATCTGAGTCAGGAGATACAGATGCTTAAGCGTGACATGAACATTGCTGATTACGATGCGGACCTATTCGCAGCTATCCAAGAAGAAACTCTTCGTCAGGAAGAGCACATCGAACTTATCGCTTCAGAAAACTACACAAGCCCACGTGTAATGGAAGCTCAAGGTTCTCAGCTTACAAACAAATACGCTGAAGGTTACCCAGGCAAGCGTTACTACGGTGGTTGTGAGTACGTAGATAAAGTTGAAACTCTAGCAATCGAACGTGCATGTGAACTGTTTGGCGCTCAATACGCAAACGTACAACCTCACTCAGGTTCTCAAGCAAACAACGCTGTATACATGGCGCTACTGAATGCTGGCGATACGGTTCTTGGTATGAGCCTAGCGCACGGTGGTCACCTAACTCACGGTTCTCCAGTGAACTTCTCTGGTAAGCTTTACAACATCATCCCTTACGGTATCGATGAAGCAGGTCAAATCGATTACGAAGAGATGGAAGCGCTAGCTATCGAGCACAAGCCTAAGATGATCATCGGCGGTTTCTCAGCTTACTCTCAAGTTTGTGATTGGAAGCGCATGCGTGAAATCGCTGATAAA
This sequence comes from Vibrio satsumensis, assembly GCF_050337435.1. Taxonomy (NCBI): domain Bacteria; kingdom Pseudomonadati; phylum Pseudomonadota; class Gammaproteobacteria; order Vibrionales; family Vibrionaceae; genus Vibrio; species Vibrio satsumensis. Next base: position 51,617 of record NZ_JAKJSX010000007.1, read on the forward strand.
GTAGGCGCTTACTTCTTCGTAGATATGGCTCACGTTGCTGGTCTAATCGCTGCAGGCGTTTACCCGAACCCAGTTCCACACGCTCACGTTGTAACAACGACAACACACAAGACGCTTGCTGGTCCTCGTGGTGGTCTTATCCTTTCTAACGAAGGCGAAGATCTTTACAAGAAGCTAAACTCAGCAGTATTCCCAGGCGGCCAAGGTGGTCCTCTAATGCACGTTATCGCTGGTAAAGCAGTAGCGTTCAAAGAAGCTCTAGAGCCAGAATTCAAAGAATACCAAGCTCGCGTAGTTGCTAACGCAAAAGCAATGGTTGCTGAATTCCTTGCACGCGGTTACAACATCGTTTCAGGTTCTACAGAGAACCACCTGTTCCTAGTTGACCTAATCGACAAAGACATCACAGGTAAAGAAGCAGATGCAGCACTAGGTGCAGCGAACATCACAGTGAACAAGAACTCTGTACCAAACGATCCACGTAGCCCGTTCGTTACTTCAGGTATCCGTATCGGTTCTCCTTCTATCACTCGTCGCGGTTTCTCAGAAGCAGACGCGAAAGAGCTAGCAGGTTGGATCTGTGACATCCTAGATAACATGGGTGACGAGTCTGTTATCGAAGCAACAAAAGCAAAAGTACTAAATATCTGTAAGCGTCTACCTGTTTACGCTTAATTTTTTCTTCGTAGTAATTTGAACTTCGTTGTCGAGCATGCTCACTTACATCCGTAAGCTCCGCGTACTCTCCTAGAATTTCAAACAACTACTTTGAAAAATACTTTTAAAGGGGCTCATTGAGTCCCTTTTTTATTGGTATAGAAAAGCTTAGAGAGTGAACGAATTTCTGTGTCGCACATACTCATTTGCTAGCGCAAACTCTGTGTGAGCTCCTTGAACTTCGTTCATCTACTTTGAAAAAGAGTTTAAAGGTCCCTTTTGGGGCCTTTTTTGTATCTGTGGGTATGGAGTTGGGTTATCTGAGAATACAGAAAGGCTGATACTAAAAAGGGCTGATGCTTGCACATCAACCCTTTGTTGTTTGCAGGTCTTAATTTTACTTTTTGATGCTCAGTAAAGTGCCTGACTTACACTTGAACGAGTAGTAGCTGCGGCTTTCATTGAATTTGCCTAAGCCTTCGCCATCGCAGTAGTCGATGTTGATATCACGCATTACTTCTAGCGTATCTTCGCTGTTCAAAGCGAATTTAGAACCATCAGAACAGACGATACGAATTCGCTCATCATGGCTTACTGAGTAGATATCGACTTCGGTATTACACAGTTCAAAAGAGGCTTCACGAAAGTTATCTTGCTGAGTATTTGAAGAGCACCCTGCGGTGAGTGCGGCTGTGATAACGGCTAATAGTCCGAGTCTTTTCATTGTTAGTCCTTCGATATCATCCAACTTAGTGATGAGTTTTATATGCTGTTCTGGGTAGCCTATACAACAACACGCTTTGGTTCAAGGATCGCAGGTTGACTCTAGGATATAAAAGTATAGGCGCAAACAGATAATTTATAATAGGTTTATTGATCTTTGGCCTATTATGCACCCTTCTTCCGGCCAAAAAATAAAAAGACCAACACTAAGGTTGGCCTCTCAAAATCAAGCTTGTTCTAAATGGCTATCTAAACTGTTTGGCTTCTGGAAGGAACTCAAAGCCAGCAGACGCAAGTTTCGCGATTAATGCTGCTTTGTCGATCTCGTAGAAGTTGACCACTCGATCCAAATCACCGCCGAAGTCATCACGCAGTTTCATGTTGACGATGCTCATCAACATCACAGGATCCATTTTTTCAAAGTTAGCGAGGTTCATATTAGTCCTCGAAATCTGAAATCAGTAAGTTAGCTGCGGCAAATGCTGCACGCTCACGCGCTTCTTTAGGAAGAGATTCATCTGCAGCAAGGTCATTCAATGTTTTTACCGCGCAGGTGATAGCTTTAGGGATATAGCCTTGGTCGCCACTGCCAATTTGAGAATACAGTTCACGCACCAAATCACAACAATCGTATACTTTCATTTTTATACCTAACCAAATGATAACTGATCTCAATATACACATAGAGATAAGCAAAAACAAAGTGGATCTGATTAAGTTCAGAGTTAGTTTGTTCTTGCTCAATATCTCATTCTGTTGATGCTCAACGTATCACTTTGCTAGCTTGCCTATTAGCCGGATATTGACTGCTTAACCAGAGATTTGCTGTTCAAGTTGATAAGTAACTTCATCATCAAGGTTGAGTTGCTTGGCTAACTCTTTGAGGTAAGCCTTCTCCATGAAGTTCTGCTCATCCGCTACAATCAAAGACGCTAAGTAGATCTCACTCGCTTGTTGAGGTGAGGTCGCGAGCTGAGCAATTTCACTTGGATCGAGTGGCTTGTGCAATTCTTCAGACACCAATTTAGTCAGTTGATAATCGGCACCCATGTTTTCGACGGCTTGCTCAATCTTGGCCATCTCTTCTTCATCAACATGACCATCCGCTTTGGATGCTGCAATCATCGACCTGAGAATCAGCACGCTATGGTTTGAGTCGTTCTCATCAAATTGAGCTTGTTCGACATTTGGTGTTTGCCCTTGTTTAGACTGATAGTCGTTGTAGACCTTATAAGCCAAAGCGCCCAGTGCTGCTGCGCCACCAATGCCAGCGGCTTTCTTACCCATTTTCTTGGTCTTCTTAGAGCCCATTAACGCCCCTAACAGTCCACCACCAACTGCGCCTGCACCGAAGGCGCCAAGTGTGCTCTTGTTGACACCTTTGCCATTGCTGCTACTGCCTTGAGATAGGTTGCTTAAACTCGAAGATCCTTGGGAAAACTTCTGAGTACCTTGTTTAACGAGATCTGACTTAAGTGCTTGGTTAAGTAAGCTTTTGATATCCATCGATACCTCCAATGGTGAGCATGTCTAAAAAGTTGATGGCACCAATATACGGACTGTTAGATGAACAGAGGATTAACTGACATTTCTTTACGTTAGGTGATTAATAGCAGGAACAAAAAAGGCTACCTAATGGCAGCCTTTCAATGTTTATCTAGTCAGTAATCGGATTACTAAGCTAGTTGAGCTTTAAGGTGCTCGATAACCGTGTCCATTGCGATAGCTTCTTTATCACCAGTACGACGGTTTTTGTATTCGAAGTTACCTTCGTCCATGCTGCGATCACCGATAACGATAGTGTGAGGAATACCCACAAGCTCGATATCTTTAAACATAACACCAGGGCGCTCTTTACGGTCATCAAATAGTACTTCGATACCCATAGCCGTTAATTCAGCGTATAGCTTCTCAGCTGCTTCTTTAACGCGCTCAGATTTGTGCATGTTCATTGGTACGATAGCAACTTGGAATGGCGCTAGTGCGTCTGGCCAAGTGATACCGAATTTATCGTGGTTTTGCTCGATAGCAGATGCAACAACACGTGAAACACCGATACCGTAACAACCCATTTCTAGAATTACGCTCTTACCATCAGGACCAAGCACGTTACAGTTCATTGCTTTAGAGTAAGTATTACCTAGTTGGAAGATGTGACCAACTTCGATACCACGCTTAAGTTGGATAGTACCTTGACCACATGGGCTAAGGTCGCCTTCAACTACGTTACGTAGGTCTTCAACCTGAGCAAGCTCTACGTCACGACCCCAGTTAATACCGAAGTAGTGCTTACCGTCTACGTTTGCACCAGCGCCAAAGTCGCTCATTACAGCAACAGAGCGGTCAACGATGAATGGTAGCTCTAGGCCAACAGGGCCAAGTGAACCAGGACCTGCACCAACAAGAGCACGGATTTCTTCTTCAGAAGCCATCTCTAGTGGAGAAGCAACCTGTGGAAGGTTTTCTGCTTTCACTTCGTTAAGCTCGTGGTCACCACGGATGACTAGAGCAATGATATCTGCTTCTACTTCATCAGATGCTTTAACGAATAGAGTCTTAACTGTCTTCTCGATTGCTAGACCGTGTTGCTCTACCAATTCTGCGATCGTTTTCGCGTTTGGTGTATCAACCAGTTTCATCTCTTGAGTTGGTGCTGCAGCATCTTCAGTAGGAGCGAGTGCTTCTGCTTTTTCGATGTTTGCTGCGTAATCTGACTCAGTTGAGAATGCGATTAGGTCTTCGCCGCTTTCAGCAAGAACGTGGAACTCTTGAGAGCCGCTGCCGCCGATTGCGCCAGAGTCAGCTAATACTGGACGGTATTCAAGGCCCATGCGGTCGAATGCTTTACAGTAAGCATCGTGCATCGCTTGGTAAGACTTTTCTAAGCCTTCTTTGTCGATATCAAAGCTGTACGCATCCATCATAGAGAATTCACGTGCACGCATTACGCCAAAGCGAGGGCGGCGCTCATCACGGAATTTAGTCTGGATTTGGTACAGGTTTAGAGGTAGCTGTTTGTAAGAGCTGATCTCGTTACGTACTAGGCTCGTTACTACTTCTTCAGCTGTTGGGCTGAGAACGAACGGACGAGAGTGACGGTCTGTGAAACGAAGTAGCTCAGGGCCCATCTTTTCAGAACGGCCAGTCTCTTCCCAAAGCTCAAACGGTTGAACTACGGGCATCAAGATTTCAACGGCACCTGCATTATCGATCTCTTGGCGAACGATATTTTCGACTTTACGCAGTACACGTAGACCAGTAGGTAGCCAAGTATATAAACCTGAAGCTAGCTTACGGATCATACCTGCACGTAGCATCAGCTGGTGGCTGATAACTTCTGCGTCGTTTGGAGTCTCTTTCAAAGTAGAAAGAAGGTAGTTACTGGTACGCATTCTATGGTATCCGTTTCATCATTGATAAAAGAAAACTTGCTGTGGTTAGTGACTACAGCAAATCTGATATAGCCGCATATAATATCAGCCTATTTGAGATCTCAAAAGCGCTCAATGTCAGTTACATTGATGAAAAGCGTTTCAACAACGAATTTTACGTTAAGATCGAACAAATTTACCGCATATTCCTTGTTGTCTGGTTTGCCTTTCTTATAGGCCGGACGTGGATCTTGGCCAAGCACTTCTTTGATCACCTGAATGATATGACGGGCTTGTGGATGGTTTGCTAGTTTACTTTGTGCTTGCTGAGAAAAGCTAACTTCTAGCACCTCTGGCTCTTCGGCGGCAAACCCTCCGAATGCATCTGGAATCGAATCCGAGTAGGGAATATAAGGTTTGATGTCGATGATCGGTGTGCCGTCTACTAAGTCGACGCTGCCGAGATCCAACCAAGTTTGCCCTTTCTCTTGAGACACACCTTTGAGTTCAACCGCAGACATGCCAATTCCATTGGGTCTGAATGTGGCACGAGACGCGAATACACCAATACGTTCATTACCGCCAAGGCGAGGTGGCCTCACGGTTGGTTTCCATCCTGCTTCAAGGTTCTTATCGAACAAAAATAACAACCACACATGGCTAAATTGTTCAATATCACGAACAGACTCAAGGCAGTTCGCTGCTTCAACTAGCCTAACTCTTGAGGTCGAAGTGGGTACTAACCTAGGCTGTCTTGGCACAGCGAACTTCTCTTTATAAGGAGACTCAATAAAGCCAACAGGTTTAATGGTGTACATAGCAAGGTGTTCTCTGATTTCAGTTAAGACGGAAAAATATCACAAAATCGCTTGTTTTTCTTTTGATAATAATTAACATTTGGTATGTTATAACGTATCAATTTAGGTATTTAGGGAAATACAATGAAACCGAATATCCACCCTGACTACCGCACAGTGGTGTTCCACGACACCAGTGTCGATGAGTACTTCTTGATTGGCTCAACGTTGAAAACAGAACGTACTATCGAATGGGAAGATGGCAATACTTACCCTTATTTCACGATTGAAGTATCGTCAAAGTCGCACCCTTTCTATACCGGTAAACAGAGAGTGCTACATAAAGAGGGACGTGTTGCGAACTTCACTCGTCGTTTTGGTCAATTAGGTAAGGGAGCGAAATAAATGAAAGTCGTGAAATCACTGAAAAGTGCAAAGAACCGTCACCCGGATTGTCAGATAGTAAAACGCCGAGGCCGTCACTATGTTATCTGTAAAACTAATCCGAGATTCAAAGCGGTTCAGAAATAAGCCGTCAATTTGATGTGACACGTGTGTAAAAAACGAGGGGAAAGTCAAACTTCATTCATTTGACTGCTTTTCTTTTCCCTCAAGAGGAACCGGATTAAAGATAGAGTGTTTATTTAGCGTACGATGTGTTTTATTTTTAAGTGAATCAATAGGTTATATCGTTAGATATATTTGTAGTGAATGCGTGGTTGTGAATTATAAATCTAGATTTTGTATTTAATGTAGATTTATTTGCTAATTAATTGTTCAAATAGAGTTAAAAATCACCGTTTGTTACACATTTTGTAACATTTTGAATTTCTAATTGATAATTTTGTCGCGTACCCTTCGCTGGCAATTTGAACATTTTTGTCACAATTGCATAGGAATCACTACAAGGAGGGAACTGATGAGTTCATCAGCTTCAATAAAAAACAACTCGCCAAAGAAACCTATTTTTACCCGTTTTCTCGATGGTGTTGAATATTTGGGGAACCTATTACCCCACCCAATCACTCTTTTCGCAATCTTCTGTGTCGCTATTCTAGTTACTTCAGGTATCGCTGGATATTTTGAAGTATCTGTTATGGACCCTCGCCCAGAAGGTGCTCCAGGTCGTTCTGCTGACGGAATGATCTATGTTGTAAGCTTACTGAATGCTGAAGGCTTACAACTCATCGTAACTAATCTAGTTAAAAACTTTGTTGGCTTTGCGCCATTAGGTACCGTGCTGGTTGCAATGCTAGGTGTAGCAATTGCTGAGCACTCAGGTCTATTATCTGCTGCGATGCGTGGCATGGTAATGGGCGCATCTAAGCGCATGGTTACGGTAACTGTAGTTTTTGCCGGTATCATCTCTAACACGGCTTCAGAGCTGGGTTATGTAGTACTTATCCCGCTTGCAGCAATGCTTTTCCACTCTTTGGGGCGTCACCCATTAGCGGGTCTAGCGGCAGCATTTGCTGGTGTATCTGGTGGTTACTCTGCAAACCTTCTGATCGGTACGGTTGACCCACTGCTTTCTGGTATCACAGAAACAGCAGCACAAATGATTGACCCGACTTACAGCGTTGGTCCTGAATCAAACTGGTACTTCATGTTTGTTTCTACTTTCTTCATCGCTATTACAGGTGCATTTGTAACTGAGAAGATTGTTGAGCCAAAACTGGGTAAGTACAACGACGAAGAAGCGTCTGAAGATTTATCAAATGATTCAATGGGCAAGCTAACAGACGTTGAGAAGAAAGGCCTTAAGCTTGCGGGTATCGCAGTGCTAGCGGTTTCAGCGCTTCTTGCTTGGACGATTGTTCCAGCTGATGGTGTTCTACGTTCAGCCGCAGGTACGGTTTCAGGTTCTCCATTCCTGAAAAGTATCGTAGCGTTCATCTTCGTATTCTTCGCGGTTCCTGGTTTTGTTTACGGTAAAGTTACCGGCACAATGAAAACAGACCGTGATGTGATCGAGGCAATGTCTAAGTCGATGTCTTCAATGGGCATGTACATCGTACTTGTGTTCTTTGCTGCTCAGTTTGTCGCTTTCTTCAAGTGGACTAACTTTGGTCAAGTATTCGCAGTTGCAGGTGCTACTTTCCTACAAGATATCGGCCTAACGGGTCCAATGTTGTTCTTCGCATTCATCCTAATGTGTGGCTTCATTAACCTGATGATCGGTTCAGCTTCTGCTCAGTGGGCAGTAACAGCGCCTATCTTCGTTCCAATGCTAATGCTAGTAGGTTACGCTCCTGAAACGATTCAAGCGGCTTACCGTATCGGTGATTCAACAACCAACATCATTACTCCAATGATGAGCTACTTCGGTCTTATCCTTGCGGTAGCGACGCGTTACATGAAGAACCTAGGTATCGGTACTCTGATTGCAACTATGCTTCCATACTCAATCGTGTTCTTGGTTGGTTGGAGCTTAATGTTCTACGTTTGGGTATTCGTATTTGGCCTACCAGTAGGTCCGGGCGCTGCAACGTACTACACGCCTTAGTCTTGAGTACTATATTTGTTTATAGACGGTTCGTTCTTATAGACAGTTCTCTATTAGAGAACAAAAAAACCTGCGTTTATCGCAGGTTTTTTTCGTTATGCCATTGGGAACTAGTAGGAGTAAGTCATGATGACATTGATGATTTTTCTACCCGGGCCTCCGATAAACTCTAAATTAGCTCCGTAAGTTTTCGTGATATTCCAGTTTGCTCCGATGATTGCAGAGTAGTCTTCAGCGCTCTGTTGAGATAATTGGTAAGACAGTCCATCCACACCTAGCGCGTTGTTTTCTTGGGTTAGCCCTTCGCTATGCATGTAAGCGGCACCAATATAGGGGAAAATGTTACCCCAGTTTTCAGTTTGGATAAGTTGGCCAACTCGTGGACTGAACAACATTGTTTTGGTGTTAGTACGCTCATCATCAGTGCGAGAGTGCGTCATACTGGCCGGAAGCACATAAGTGAAATCCCCAACTTGACCTACAATATTCATTGAGAAACCCCAATTCGAACCTTCAACATCGGGATAAAACTCCGGAGTGCTGACGGATTCTTTAGCGCAAGTGGGTAATCTTGGATGATTGTCGCAAGCTTTAAAGAGTGAGGTCGGTATTTCGGCTGTTAATTGTGTTCCTCCCGAGAAACGGCCTACATGCACACCCATTTGTAAGAAAGGAAACACCCAAGTCGCAGCGCGCAGTTGCATGCTTTTGCTCTCGATCTCAGGAGTACCAAAGGACACCTGAGAAAGCTCGTATCTGTCTCCTAAATCTACATCGCCAACTTGCACGCCCAAATCATACATTTCGATGTTTTGCTTAGAAGCGTTACCTATAAATGAAACAGAAAATGGTAGAGGCAGAGCGTAACCTAGATCAATTGCTTTTTGGGCATGAAAGGGCAAAGCATGCTCCCACTTTTTATTCAGCTTTTGCTGTGTTTCAGCATCAGGGAAATCGACTCGTGCACCGTCCTCTGCCTTACTTGGTGTTGAGCCTATAGCCAATGCGACAGCGGCACCTAACGTTGTGAATTTCGTCATGATGGCCTCTTAAAACGCTTCGTTGATCGACAAGTAAAGGCCTTGGGCATCATTGGATCCAAACCCGAGATCAACACGAACATTCATACGAGGTTGTAGTTCATAGCGATAACCAACGCCATAGCTGTAAATTTTATCTTGATACAGGTCATTGGTGTTTTCAGCTGTTGTAGCGAGACCTGCCCACATCGTAAAGCCATGTTTGGTGTAATCACCATTGTTCATAAATGACTGGCGATACTCCATGGTGTGCTCGATGCTGTGCATATCACGGTAGCGTCCGTAATAGATGCCACGCATAGAATCTTGGCCGCCAAAGGTCGGCAGTTCGTAATAGGGCACATCGCCTGTACTTAGGTTGGCAGTATTGAGAAAAGCGAAGGTGGCGCCTTTGATTGGTGTCCAATAAAGACGGTAATCGGCTTCGGCTTTTTCAAAATTGGAGTCACTGCCAAAGTTGTCCTGGTAGCTCGCGTATTCAAGGCTTAGAAACTGACCTTGACGTGCATTTACTGCGATGTCTCGAGTATCCCACTGTAAGGCTACCCCTAGCCCTAAAGTGAAGGGATTATCTTGACCGTAGACAAAATCGGCATCTTGAGCGACGTTTGATGAAATCGACTCTTCGATGGCCTTTTTGTACTGCAGGCGAAGTATTGGCCCTAGGTAAATGTTGTTACCTAAGTGCATTCCTAGATCGGCATTGTAAGTGACGAAATCATAGTCGACTAAGTTCTCTTCATCTTTGCCGGTATTTACCCCCGATTGATAACCTGTACCGAAATAGTACAAGCTTTGTTTTCCCATCGATAATTGGCCGAAGTAACGAAGTCGATTCTGTGGAGAAAATATTTTTTGCTTAGAGCGAACACCAAACCCTACACCGCTATCCATTTCATTGGCGATACCCACTAATGTGATAGAAGAGCGTTGAGTTTTGCTCGGTTGTTCCGGTGTGGTGTTAAATGAGTACAATCCTCCGATGGCAAGCATAAAGCCAGTTTCAGGCATGTAAGCTGGTCCCCCAAGCAGTGAAAATAATCCGTTATCTTTGTTATCTGGTGGCGAGGGGAGAACTGTATCTTCTTGTGCTAAAGAAGTAGAAGAGAATCCAAGGAGCAGGGAGCAGATCCATTGCAACGAGCCAAAAATAGTCGTTGTTTTATGTAGCATGGTGCACTCATGTGTTCACTAAAAGAGGGAGTATCTATGTCTGTGCTACGAGGAGGTAATGATCAGTTTCAATATCTGATATGTGTTAACTGTATATCTTTGTTGGGATAAGGCTTGGAGCACCATCTTGACCGGCTTCAAAATGGTGCACACAAAATAAATTGGCTATTTTGGTCGCTTAGCGAGGATTTTATCAAGGTGGTTGGCAAACTCTCGACGATCGGTTTGAGAAAGGGTACTTGGTCCGCCAGTTTGGATGCCACTTGAGCGCATAGTATCCATGAAGTCACGAATGTTCAGACGTGCTTTGATGGTCTCTTTGGTATAAAGCTCGCCACGAGAACTGAGTGCTTGCCCACCTTTGGTGATCACTTCGTCGGCCAGAGGGATATCGGATGTAATTACAAGGTCGCCAGGTTCAGTGCGTTTTACGATTTCATCATCAGCAATATCAAATCCGCTTGGCACTTGAATCGAGTGAATGTTATTGCGTTTAGGAACGGGAACCAGATGGTTTGCCACAAAGGTACATTCAACCCCTGTGCGCTCAGCTGCGCGTACGATTGTTTCTCGGATAACCTTTGGACAAGCGTCCGCATCAACCCATATCTTCATAGTGTTCTAATTTCTCTGTTAGCTTATTTATCGGTCAACTTATTGCTCAGTTGCCTTATTGATCAGTTAGTTTAGCTTCAAGCATGGCAACGCGAGCAGTGAGTTCAAGGATTTGCTTTTCCAGTTGGCTAACACGATCAAGTGCAGGCTCTTCTTGTGTCGCGACTTCAACTTTAGGAACGCGATTGGCGCTTTTCCAGCTCTTGATGGTCGTAATTAAAGCTGGCATCGGAACGGATGTGCTCATACGAGCCTTAACTAAAGCAACTGTCGGTTCTTTGCCTTGCGCTTGCAGTCCTTCAAGCACTGATTTCAACTCTTCAGAAACATCTTTTGTCAGCATGTTGATCTCCATTTTTAGTCTTCAGTCATTTTACTCGCTCTGGTGAATGATAGCGAATCATAAAACCGCCCATGGCTTGTGAGAGATCTCTTACAAAGGCTGTGAGATAACACGAATACATCGCTAGAGAGATTGATGTGCATATAGTTAAGGTATTGAATTTTATTTGTTTTATATAATTAACAACTTTTTCGGATTCAAAATGTGATGTAAATCTATTGTCCGAAACCCTAAATCGCGTAAATTAAACCTTGTCGGAAGGATTCTGACACGGAACAGGAAAGCACCAAGGATTTGGTTATCTTCAGGATGAAGATTTGGTTACTTAGGATTGAGTGATCAAGCATGGAGCGTAAGGATATTGTAGGGATACAGTCAGTTAACAGGAAGTTAGCTGCAACGGAATGACAATGGACACCTTTAGGATTAAAGGGTTGGATTAGCATCAGGATGATGTAAAGGACACCGCTCACGGAACAAGTGATGTGCGCTAACTAGGATTGTTAGCTTTCAGGAAGATTGGACACCGCTAGGACGGCGAAGTAAAGGAAAGAGCTGAAGGATTACAGCCACTATTATGGATGATGCATGGAGCATTAATTAGTAGCCGGACTGCTGCGAGTAAGACCCTAGCCCTGACACTTCGGTGTCGGGGCTTTTCTTTTCTTGGCGTTTTATTTAGGCGCTGCTCTTTATTTAAGAGCACTACATCTGCTTTCTGCTAATGGTCAACACAAGGAGTGTTTTATGACGATAGCAACCTCAAGAACGCTGTTGGTTCCTTATACCGAACAGCTACAACACGACTTTATCAAGTTGAATTGCTGCCCCATTAATCGTGCTGAAATGAATGGGCCGCACTCTATTGCCTCTGCTAAGCACTTATTTCAAGAGATACTGCAAGACAACGTCGGCTTCTGCCGTGCGATCATCCACAACCAAACCCGTGAATATCTTGGGCATGTCTTTGTTTCATCGGAAGAGGGGAAGCATGAACTTGGTTTTATTTTGGATAAAGAATACTGGAATCAAGGTCTTGCTAGTGAGGTGCTAAAACCTTTCTTTAGTTTGGTGTGTTTTGAAGAACGTCTAACGAATGTTGTCGCGACTGTAAATGTTGGCCATAACCCATCAATTAAATTATTGGAAAAATTAGGCTTTGCATTTAAAGAGACCAAACAAGATCAGTTTGGCCCTTACCATGAATATCTCTATACCGCGTATTGTGACGTTACATTCTATGAGGCTGTAGCTCAAACCGCATAGAGCGGAAGCCTACCATAGTCAGTTTGCCTTGGTACAGGTCATCACCTAACGCTGAAAATTCAAATTGGTACACTGTATGCCAGCGCCAAATCGTGGTTAACTCATGGCGCATCTTAAGCTTATGGCCACTGAAAGCAACACTCAACAATTGTAAATCCAGCTCTTTACACTTTCTCGCAATGGCAGCCTTCGCAAGCTCTGATTGCCTGCGCTGCTGCCAAAATAGAAAGCAAAAGAAGCACAGCATCAAAATAGCCAATAAGTTATCTATCATTTAATCCATACTTCCTTTTATCTCTCTATTCCAATCGTGATTTGAGCTTATTCTTACGAGCTATTGGGGTTGAGCCAGACTGCTATTAAGTCGTTCAGCTTTTGATTTATTCGACTATTGCGACTTAGCCGCTTGTTGTAACTCAACAAGTGCATTGGCGAGTTCTGGTGATGGGTTCGAGTTCAATAATGGTAAAAATACCATTCTCAGTGTCGGAATCATCACTAAATCTGCAAATAACTGATTGAACAGGTTCTGGTTGCCTGTTTGTGCGAGGCGCAACAAGAATTGCTCAGCAATCGCTGGATCTTGTAGTGCGTGCCAGCTGCGACCAGCCAAACCAATTAACACCTCTTGGTGGCTTAGGCGTGGGCTAGCCAAGACTTGATTAATCACGGCATTCGTTGTGTTTTGCTCTGCGCCAGAAAGGGCACGTACCAGTGCTGAAAGCAAGAACAGATCCGGTTCTTGGCTATTAATCTCGCTTTCAGTCATCTCTTGTAAGCGTTGAGCCAGCTTGTCATTGATTTGCGTGTGTTCAAGTGCCCCTAGTGTTGCGTATAGAGGTTCTGATGGCAGTTTGTTCAATGCTTTACGAATCGCGACACCGTTTTGCTGGCTGCCTAGGCGAGCACACATATCGGTGATGCCTTGAAGACCAACAGTTTTCCAGTTGTCCCAGCCTAGATCGCCAGTGAAGTAGCGTTGAGCGTGTTCGTAGTATTGGCTCGTCGCCAGATCTAAACCGGCTCTTACTTGGCTATGGAACACGGCCATCTTGTCTTCTGAAGGCTTAAACGTGTATGGGTTGTTAGACAGCTTTTGTTGTTGCTCTTCGCTGATCTCGCCGTTTAAACGTGTGCCCATTGCTTCGATAACAAACTTAAGGAAGTTGCCTACATCGCCTTGATGCAATAGGCCTCTTTCGTCCAGTTTAAACTTTAGGAACCAAATCCAAGGTTGCTTGTGTTCGTTCCAGTAACTAATCGCTAAGTGAGCTTGTTTCTGAAGTGGAAATGGGTACGGCTGTTTCCCTTGCTCAACATCAGAGAATAAGGTGTTGTCGATCTTCTGAATGCGACGACCTAGGTCGTAGATATCGTATTGGCAACCGCTATTCTTTAGTAACTGAGTGAGCGTGTGAATCGTTTCCATAGTAATAAAGCTCCTAACTTTCTTTCCTAAATAGATGGTACTCTATGCCCCAATTTCAAGGTCACTAGATAAATAACTTGGTGAAAAATGACAGCTGCCACAAAGTTACCTCCTTTACTTCAACAATTAGAACAACAAATGCGCCAATGTTCGCTGTGGAGCGATGTTTCGCCTTCGGATGAAGCGCTTGTAAGCGTTGAACCTTTCGCTATTGATTCGCTACAACCTGAAGAGTGGCTGCAGTGGATCTTCATCGTTAAGATCAATGCAATGATGGATGCACAAATGAGCCTACCTAAAGGCTTTGCTATTCATCCTTATTTTGGTGAAGTGTGGAAAAATGAGGCAGACAAAGCTGAACTGCTAGTGACGATTCTGAGCATTGATGAGGTATGCGCGTAATGTTAGAGATCATTTATCAAGATGAGTATTTTGTCGCGGTGAATAAGCCTGCGGGTATGCTAGTGCATCGCTCATGGTTGGATAAACACGAGACTCAGTTTGTGATGCAGACTCTGCGCGACCAAATTGGCCAGCACGTCTTTCCTCTGCATCGTTTAGACCGACCAACATCTGGTGTGTTGGTGTTTGCACTGTCGAGTGAGGTTGCCTCTGAGGTGATGCCGATGTTCGCCAACCACGAGATGCAAAAAACCTATCATGCGATTGTGCGTGGGTGGATAGAAGAGGGCGATACGCTCGATTATGCGCTTAAGGTTGAACTGGATAAGATCGCAGATAAGTTCGCGAAAGAAGACAAAGAAGCGCAAGAGGCGGTGACAGTTTATGAACCGCTAGCAAAAGTGGAAGTACCATATTCTACGGGGCGTTTCCCAACGAGCCGTTACTGCTTGGTTGAGATGATGCCAAAGACTGGTCGCAAACATCAGCTGCGTCGTCACATGGCTCACCTAAGACACCCAATTGTGGGTGATACTTCACATGGTGATGGTAAGCACAACCGATTGTTTCGTGATGATTTAGGTTCGCACCGTTTGTTGCTACATGCGTCTGAATTACGTTTCATTCATCCTTTCACTAAAGAAGAGTTGGTAATGAAGGCCAACCTAGATGAAACGTGGTTAAGGTTGTTTGAAACTTTTGAGTGGGACACCAACTTAATCAATGCTAAAGCGTGTTCGTCTAAGTAAAAATACACGCACCTAAGTAAGCATAGAAAGTAAAACAAAGGGCTGATAGTGATATCAGCCCTTTTTAATGTCTGCGTGATCTGAGCGTAACAACTCATCGTGGTTGTTAGTTATCTTTTCTCGGGATCATTTTAGCTTTTCTAGATCGGCTTCGATCTCAGCGATCTTACTTGATACCACTTTCTCTAGATGGCGTAAGTCGGTAAGGATCTTCTGCTTCACATCCACCTCAGCCGTTGGCGTAGGTTTGGTGATTTTGTTGAGCTCATCAATTACAAGAGTGAGGTTGCGGTTAATCTCGGTCACTTCTTTGTATTGATTATTGCCACCGCTAACAAGCACACTTTTTACTTGTCGTGGGTACTTAAACTTAACGCTTTTTGCGAACAGTTCACCTTTCTGCTTACGAAAGTAAATCTTCAGGATATCTTTGTGCGCTTCTTGGCGAAGGGAGTAACGTTCAATCTGTTTAGGTTCGTGGATACCTAAGCCAGTGAGGTTTGGATACATAAGCGACCTCTAGGTTATGAATGTAATACTTTTATGTAATTGACTTGATCAATGTAGCAGCCTAACGACGAGCTAGATAGTTGATATCTGTGAATTGATTGTAAGTTGTGGGCAAGATCGCTCTCTATCTTTACCCACTCTTATTTAGTTATTAAACCTGGTGATAGCCTGCATTAGCTTTCTAAGGTGCGAGTTCCGAAACGTGCTCGGTTAATCGTTCTCTTAGCGCCTGTTCTTGTTCTTCAGACAGCCTTCCCCCTGCTTCACTGGTCAGAATAAACAAATCTTCTGCACGTTCACCGATGGTTGTGATTTTCGCACCGTGTAAGTTGATGTCTAGTTCCGCAAAGGTTGCACCCACTTGAGCCAATAACCCCGGCGTATCAAGGGCTCTTAACTCCATCAAGGTGCGCTTTTTGCTCTTGGTTGGCAGGAACTCAACTAAGGTTTTGACCTTAAAGTGCTGCAAGTTACGTGGCGTGCGACGCGTCTTTATCTTCGTCGGGCGGCCATCAGCCAATACATGAGTCAAATGTTTAGCAACGGCTTTGTGTCTCGCTTCATCAATCGCTTCACCATGTTGGTCTAGTACGATAAAGGTATCCAAAACATGGCCATCTTTGCTGACCATGACCTGCGCGTCATGAACGTTAAAGTTGCGCCTGTCGAGTTCGGCAACCACGGTCGCAAACAGTGCCGCTTGGTCTTTACAGTAAACGAACACCTCGGTACCGCCCCGTGTCGCTTTCTTACTGATCAGTACTAATGGTTGGCTTGGATTTTCCAGGCGAAGTAAGTGCTCACAATGCCAAGCGATTTGTTTGTGCGTATGACGTAAGAAGTAATCGGCCTTGAAACGCTGCCATAGCACTTCAATTTCACGAGCTGTGAAGCCTTCTTTACGCAGCAGTGCCGATGCCATTTGTTGATTGTGACGAATACGATCTCTAACATCGACCGGGTTTTCCAAGCCACGGCGCAGCGCACGCTGAGTTGAGTGGAATAACTCTGCGAGTAGGGTCCGTTTCCAACTGTTCCATAACTCAGGGTTCGTCGCACAGATATCAGCCACGGTTAAACAAACCAATAGTTCGAGTGACTCTTCATCACGAACTTTTTTGGCGAATTCGGTGATCACATCTGGGTCATAGATATCACGGCGCTGAGCCGTTACTGACATCAACAGGTGATTTTGTACCAACCACGCCACTTGTTTAGCTTCAGGTTTCGATAGCCCGTGCTCGATACAGAAAGAATAAGCCTCAACTGCACCAATCTCAGAGTGGTCTCCGCCACGGCCTTTGCCGATGTCGTGGAAGATAGCAGCAAGGATTAATAACTCTTTCTTTTGTACTCGTGGGTACACTTCACAGCAGATAGGGTGCTTATCGTGGTTTTCAATTTGACCAAAACGGTTGATATGCTTGAGTAGGCGAATGCTGTGTTCATCCACGGTGTAAACATGGAACAGGTCGAATTGCATCTGACCTACTATCTGACTCCATTGCGGTAAGTACGCTGAGAGCACGCCGAGTTTATGCATTAAGCTAAAGGCTTTGTGCAGTGCATTCGGGTGGCGAACTAACGCCATGAACTTGTCTCGAGCTTCAGGAATGGTATGTAGGAATCGGTTCAATCGACGACGCGCCGTACGCAGTTGTCGTAATGTTGGAGGGCTAACACCTTCGATGGAAGAGTCATTCGCGATGTGGATGAACATATCGAGAATCGTTTCTGGTCTTGCTTGGAATAGAGCTGGTTTACGCGCTTCGATCAATGACCCTCGACGTTGGAAGTCATTATCGAGAATCTCCGCATCTTGGGTCTGACCGCCATTGATGATCGCTTGATCGAACAGTTTCAGAAGCATTTTATTAAGCTCAGCTACGCGACGAAGCGTGCGGTAGAACTCCTTCATCATCATCTCGACGCCACGATTCCCTTCGCCCGTATAACCCAGATGTTCAGCTACCTGGGCTTGATGGGCAAAGGTGAGACGGTTGTCGTAACGGCGCAGTTCAATGTGCAGCGCAAAACGAACGCGCCATAGGAAATCTTGGCACTCAACTAATTCACGATACTCCGCATCGGTTAGAAAGCCGTATTTGCTCATCTCTAACAAAGAGGTCGCACCGAAATGGCGACGCGCAACCCAGCTCAGAGTGTGGATGTCTCTTAATCCACCCGGAGTCGATTTGATATCGGGTTCTAGATTGTAAGTGGTGTCGTGGTAGCGAGCGTGACGCTCTCTTTGTTCTTGAATCTTAGCCTTGTAGAAGGTTTCACTAGGCCAAAATGAATCAGAGTGAATCTTCAGTTTCAGTTCTTGGAAGGTGTCTTCGCTGCCACACAACAAGCGTGACTCTTGCAGGTTGGTAGCAACGGTTAAATCATCAATGCCTATATCAAGACATTCGGCAATGGTACGTACCGCGTGACCAACTTCGAGTCTCAAATCCCAGAGTAGGGTGATGAACTGGCTGACTTTTTCGCCGAGTGCTGGTGGCAATGTTTTCTGCGAGACGATAAGGATATCAATGTCAGACAAGGGGTGAAGTTCGCCACGGCCATAGCCGCCCACTGCGACCAGTGAGATATGAGGCAGTTTGCTGAATCCGAAGTGATCCCATAATCGACTGAGAAGCAAATCCATGTACTCGGAGCGCAACAGAACTAAGTCGGTAACTGGGTGGTGATTCAGAAATTCATTTTTTTGATACTGCGTGAAGATCTCGAGCTGATTTTTTAATTCGCAGATTTCAATTTGTTCGTCATTGAACGTAAGAGGGCATTGATAAGGCATAGTCTGCTATCCGTGCAAGCAAATGAGAATAGTAAACAATTTAACAGAAGCTGATGGAAAGTCGAAATTGAGCGGATAAAAAAATATCCTCGATAATGCGAGGATATTTTTAAAAGGCGGATGCGTTCAGTTCGGCGAACTAAGCGTTCTTCATGATGCGTGGAATCGTATCGTCGCTGCGTAGTGTCAGTACTTCACAACCAGTATCCGTCACAACTAGTGTGTGTTCCCACTGCGCCGAGTTCTTGCTGTCGGCTGTGTAAACGGTCCAGCTATCTTGGTCATCAAGACGGCAGCCAAATTTACCTGCGTTGATCATTGGCTCGATAGTGAAGCACATACCTGCTTTTAATACAGTGCGGTCGTTGTTTTTGTAGTGAACGACTTGTGGGTCTTCATGGAATTCAGCCCCAATGCCGTGACCACAGTAATCTTTAACAATTGAGAATTTTGCGCGTGGGTTGTTCTTATTGTTTGTTTTGATGTACTTCTCGATAGCAGTACCTATTTGGCCAAGCTGGACACCAGGCTTTACTTGGCGCATGCCTTCGTAAAGTGCTTCTTGAGCAACCATACATAGACGCTTGTTTGCTGGTGAAACTTCACCCACAAGGAACATCTTAGAGGTGTCGCCATGGTAACCTTGTGGACGAACGCTTAGGTCTGCGTTTTCGTCATCAGGGATGATTACCGTGATATCAACGTTAAGAATGTCGCCATCTTTTAATACAGCCGGTTTGAATTGACCTGTGCTACCAGTTTCGTCTTGTGATGCTGGAATACCATGGCACACAATGTGGTTGATAGACGTACAGATTGACTTAGGGAAACCGTGGTAATCAAGTGGTGCTGAGTATGCGCCTCTTTCCGTAGCGTACTCGTGACAGATTTGGTTTAGCTCTTCTGTCGTTGTACCTACTTGGATATGAGGTTCAATCATCTCTAGAATTTCAGAAGCCAGTTTGCCGGCGACGCGCATCTTTTCAATTTCTTCAGCAGTTTTAATTTTTACAGCCATTGCATATCTCTTAATTGGGTAGCACCTAAGTGTGCATATTGGGGCTATTCTATCAGTGCAGCATTTTAGCGCAACATTCCCATATCCGCACAATACCGATGGATACTGTTTAACCTGAGTAAATAATGTTCGGTTAAAAGATGTAGAAGCAACTTGATATGGATGCCATTTATAGAGGAAATTCGTCTTTAGAGGTCAGTATAGCAGTCGCCATTTTTCGATTTTTTTCTAGCCATAGATAGACAAAATATGGTATAAAGCGCGCCGGACATCAGGAGTGTTTTCTCCAATTGGCGAAACAAGCTTTGTGTCCACTAACTTATTTCTTTAAATCACACACATTCCGACACATGTTCCGGGGTGCCTCAACAACACAAATAACGGCTGAAAAGTGGTTAGTTGTTAGGGGTCGGATTCATGGGGGATGTGGAGGCCTAACCCCATAGAGGATTTTAAAATGGCAACTGTATCAATGCGCGATATGCTTAAAGCTGGTGTTCACTTCGGTCACCAAACTCGTTACTGGAACCCAAAAATGAAGCCATTCATCTTTGGTGCTCGTAACAAAGTACATATCATCAACCTAGAAAAAACTGTACCAATGTTCAACGACGCTCTAGCTGAAATCGCTAAAGTTGGCGAGAAGAAAGGTAAAGTTCTTTTTGTTGGTACTAAGCGCGCTGCATCTGAAGCTGTTAAAGAAGCTGCTATCAACAGCAACCAGTTCTACGTTAACAACCGCTGGTTAGGCGGTATGCTAACGAACTACAAAACTGTTCGTCAGTCTATCAAGCGTCTGAAAGAACTTGAAGCGCAAGCTCAAGACGGTACTTTCGACAAGCTTACTAAGAAAGAAGCTCTAATGCGTACTCGTGAAATGGAGAAGCTAGAGAAATCTCTTGGTGGTATCAAGAACATGGGCGGCCTTCCAGACGCTCTATTCGTAATCGATGCTGATCACGAACACATCGCAGTTAAAGAAGCAAACAACCTAGGTATCCCAGTTTACGCTGTAGTTGATACTAACTCTAACCCAGACGGCGTTGACTTCGTTATCCCTGGTAACGACGATGCAATCCGTGCAGTACAGCTTTACCTAAACGCTGCTGCAGACGCGGTTAAAGAAGGTCGCAACAAAGATGTTGCTGCTGTAGCTGCTGAAAAAGACGGTTTTGTAGAAGCTGAATAATAGCGGCTCTGAGCCATATTTAGTTCATATTAAGCGGTCATAATCGGTGGCTTAACGGACTGAATACAGTCAATATCAGGGGCCAATTAATTAGGCCCCTGTTTTTTATCTTTTTTAGAATTTACTGAGGAATAGAGAATGGCAACTGTAACTGCAGCTCTAGTTAAAGAACTTCGCGAGCGCACTGGCGCTGGCATGATGGAATGTAAGAAAGCGCTTGTAGAAGCAAACGCTGACATCGAACTAGCAATTGAAAACATGCGTAAGTCTGGCGCAGCGAAAGCAGCTAAGAAAGCTGGTAACGTTGCTGCTGAAGGCGCAATCATCATCAAAGAAGAGAACGGCGTAGCTGCTCTTCTTGAAGTTAACTGCCAAACTGACTTCGTAGCAAAAGATGCTAACTTCACAGCATTCGCAGAAGAAGTTGCAGCTGCTGCAGTAGCTTCTCAAGCAACTGTTGAAGAGCTACAAGCACAGTTCGAAGAGACTCGTGTTGCTCTAGTTGCAAAAATCGGCGAAAACATCAACATCCGTCGCGTACAGTACGTTTCAGGTGTTGCACTAGCTTCTTACCGTCACGGTGAGAAAATCGGTGTTGTTGTTGCTGGTGAAGGCGAAGCTGAAACTCTTAAGCACGTTGCAATGCACGTTGCTGCATCACGTCCTGAGTTCCTAAACCCAGAAGACGTACCTGCAGACGTAGTTGCTAAAGAAAAAGCAGTTCAAGTTGAAATCGCTATGAACGAAGGCAAACCAGCTGAAATCGCAGAGAAAATGGTTGTTGGCCGTATGAAGAAATTCACGGGCGAAATCTCTCTAACTGGTCAAGCTTTCATCATGGAGCCTAAGCAAACTGTTGGCGCTATCCTTAAAGAGAAAGGCGCTTCAGTATCTAACTTCGTACGTCTAGAAGTTGGTGAAGGCATCGAGAAAGCAGCTGAAATGAGCTTTGCTGACGAAGTTGCAGCGGTACAAAAAGGTTAATCCTTAGCGTATTGTTTGAAAAGAGACCGTGGCAAATGCTGCGGTCTTTTTATGAATAGTGAATTATTTTTTAGCTGTTATGAATGCAAACTGAGCTATTCAGTTTTTATCCATGACTGTTAATCATCAACTCTTTGGAAGGTAAACTCCATGACTACGAACCCTAAACCGGCGTATCAACGTATTCTGTTAAAACTTAGCGGTGAAGCACTACAAGGCGAAGAAGGTTTTGGTATTGACCCGACGATCCTTGATCGTATGGCTCAAGAAGTGAAAGAATTGGTTGAACTAGGTGTTCAAGTAGGCGTTGTTATCGGTGGTGGTAACCTTTTCCGTGGTGCAGGCCTTGCTGAAGCAGGTATGAACCGCGTTGTTGGTGACCACATGGGTATGCTTGCAACGGTAATGAACGGCCTTGCAATGCGTGACGCTCTTCACCGTGCTTACGTAAACGCACGTGTAATGTCTGCAATCCCTCTTAAAGGTGTGTGTGACGACTACAACTGGGCAGACGCAATCAGCCAACTACGTCAAGGTCGCGTTGTGATCTTCTCTGCTGGTACTGGTAACCCATTCTTCACTACGGATTCTGCTGCATGTCTACGTGGTATCGAAATCGAAGCTGACGTAGTTCTAAAAGCGACAAAAGTAGATGGTGTATTTACTTCTGACCCTGTAGCAAACCCAGACGCAGAGCTGTATGATACGTTGTCTTACAACACAGTTCTTGATAAAGAACTTAAAGTAATGGACTTGGCTGCATTTACGCTAGCACGTGATCACAAAATGCCAATCCGCGTATTTAACATGAATAAACCAGGCGCACTACGTCGCGTGGTTATGGGTGAAACTGAAGGTACATTAATCAGCGACGCTGACTAATTTTTCGGGCTTACTGAGGTGTTAGACTTTGGTAAGCTTATCCTTATCACTCAAATAAAAAGCTTTCTTGAAGAAAGAACATAATCAAGGTGAAATTGTGATTAACGAAATCAAAAAAGACGCTCAAGAGCGCATGGTAAAAAGTGTTGATGCACTAAAAAACAGCCTGCAAAAGATTCGTACAGGTCGTGCGCACCCAAGCTTACTTTCTGGTCTTACTGTTGAGTACTACGGTGCTCCAACGCCTTTGACTCAAGTAGCTAACGTTATCGCTGAAGATGCACGTACACTAGCTATTACAGTGTTTGATAAAACACTGACTCCTCTAGTTGAAAAAGCAATTCTGACATCTGACCTAGGCCTAAACCCTATGTCTGCTGGCACAGTTATCCGTGTTCCACTTCCTCCGCTAACGGAAGAGCGTCGTAAAGACCTAGTTAAAATCGTTCGTGGCGAAGCTGAAGGTGGCCGTGTTGCTATCCGTAACATCCGTCGTGACGCGAATGGCGATCTAAAAGCACTTCTTAAAGATAAAGAAATCTCTGAAGATGAAGATCGTAAAGCACAAGACGAAATTCAAAAGCTAACTGATGCTGCGGTTAAGAACGTAGACGAAGTTCTAGCTGTTAAAGAAAAAGAGTTGATGGAAGTTTAATTTTCCATATTCTTTTCTTTCCGGAAAAACGCTGTACTCACGGTGCAGCGTTTTTTTATGCTACTCTGTTCGACTATTAGAATTTGATTCACTCTTTTATGCATAATTCTCAAGCGTTCACAGACTCTCTTCCTAAACACATTGCTATCATTATGGATGGTAATGGTCGCTGGGCAAAAGCTCAGGGCAAGCCTCGCGTCTTTGGCCATAAAAACGGTGTTCAAGCCGTTCGTAAAACTATCTCTTCTGCAGCCAGACTTGGCATTAAAGCCGTTACTCTTTTTGCGTTTAGTAGCGAGAACTGGCGTCGTCCTGAAGAAGAAGTCGGTATTTTGATGGAACTGTTTATTTCAGTGCTATCGAGTGAAGTAAAAAAGCTTCATAAAAATAATCTACAACTTCGTGTTATTGGTGATAAAAGTCGTTTCAATGATCGACTACAAAAGAAGATAGAAGAAGCGGAAGCTTTGACTAGCACCAATACCGGTATGGTTATTAATATTGCGGCTAACTACGGCGGTAAGTGGGATATTCAGCAAGCAATGACCTCTATTGCTCAACAGGTAAAGTCTGGTGATATTAATGTAGATGACATTGATGAAGCTATGATTACACAGCATCTGACGATGGCAGATATTCCTGAAGTCGATCTACTTATCCGTACCAGTGGTGAATGCCGCATTAGTAATTTTATGCTTTGGCAGTTGGCTTACGCCGAAATGTATTTCACTGAACAATTCTGGCCAGACTTTAATGAAGACAGCTTAGTAGAAGCTGTGACTTGGTTTGTAAACCGTGAGCGTCGTTTTGGATGCACCGGTGAGCAAATCAAAGCTCTGATGGACAGTTAATAAGGATTTTTTGGTTTGAAACAACGAATTATTACGGCGTTGATTTTAGCTCCCCTAGTTATTCTAGGCATTTTCGAGTTATCACTTCCTACATTTATTCTTTCATTAGCGGTGATCTCGCTATTAGGTTTTTGGGAGTGGACTCAGTTTATTGAAAGCAAATCGCGTTATTTAGCGTTGATTCCAACGGTTGTGGTTAGTGCCGCAAGTTTTGCTTTTATCCCTTTTGATGCATTTAGCCTTAATAACTTGTCTACTGCTCACTACGCCATTCTAACGATTGGCTCAATTTGGTGGGTAATAGCGAGTGGTATGGCGGTGACTTATCCTAAGTCTATGCCTGCATGGAAAGATTCTTCTCTTCTTCGTCACGCCTTTGGTGTGCTGACTCTGCTGCCATTCTTCTGGAGTGTGGTTATCCTGCGTGCTAACGGTATCGATGTTGATCCCTACCACGGTGCAAAATTGGTGATGTTTGTTTGCTTGCTCGTTTGGGCGGCGGACAGCGGTGCTTACTTTTCAGGAAAGAGCTTTGGTAAGCGCAAAATGGCCCCGGCGGTAAGCCCGAATAAAACGATTGAAGGTCTTATTGGTGGCATCATTACTGCAGTGATCGTGGCTTGGATCTTTGCTGACTTGTTTGATATCCAATTCACAAGTCCTCTTCACATGATTGTTATTACTCTTGTGACCGTCGTTATCTCTGTTCTTGGTGACCTTGTTGAAAGCATGTTTAAGCGTGTGTCTGGGGTGAAAGACAGCAGTAATCTGATTCCTGGTCATGGTGGTATACTAGATAGAATAGATAGCTTAACGGCTGCATTCCCTGTCTTTGCTCTGCTTTATTTAGCATTCTAATAAAAAAGGGCAGTGATTCTGCCCTTTATTACATTTCTACGGTCATATGTGATGCGAAATCTAACTATCCTTGGCGCTACCGGCTCTATTGGTGCAAGTACACTAAAAGTCGTTGAGCAAAACCCAGATCTTTATACGGTCGTGGCACTAGCCTCCGGTTCGAATGTTGAAAAGATGCTGGCGCTAGTTGAAAAGTGGCAACCAAGCTATGTTGCGATGGCTTGCCCCGATGCAGCGTCTCAACTGAGTGATGTGTTGTCTTCGGATTACCCAAACATCAAAGTGCTTTCAGGCTCAGAAGGCATGTGTCAGGTCGCTTCCCTAGATGAAGTAGACACTGTTATGGCTGCGATTGTTGGCGCAGCAGGCTTGCTTCCTACTATGGCTGCGGTTAAGGCTAGTAAGCGTATCTTGCTTGCTAATAAAGAAGCCTTGGTGATGTCTGGACAGTTGTTTATAGACGCCGTGGAAAAGTACGGTGCTGAGCTACTTCCTGTCGACAGTGAACATAATGCTATCTTCCAGTGTTTGTCGCAAAACGTCCAAACCAATCTAGGTCGCTGTGATTTAGAAGCCAACGGTATTAACCATATTCTACTAACTGGTTCTGGTGGTCCTTTCCGTTATACCGATGTGGCTGAGTTGGAATCAGTGACTCCTGAACGCGCTATCGCACACCCTAACTGGTCTATGGGCCCTAAGATCTCTGTCGATTCAGCGACCATGATGAATAAAGGCTTAGAGTACATTGAAGCGAAATGGTTATTTAATGCCTCTCAAGAACAGTTGAAAGTGATTATTCATCCTCAATCTGTGATTCATTCTATGGTTCAGTACAAGGACGGCTCTGTGCTTGCTCAAATGGGCGAACCGGATATGGCGACGCCAATCGCTTTAACGATGTCTTACCCTGAGCGAACAGAAGCGGGCGTTAAGCCTCTGGATTTCACTAAAGTGGGCGAGCTTACTTTTCTAGAACCAGACTTTAGTCGTTACCCATGTTTAAGGTTAGCGATTGAAGCTTGCTACTTGGGTCAGCATGCTACAACCGCAATTAACGCGGCAAACGAAATTGCCGTCGATGCTTTCTTGAACAATCGAGTGAAGTTTACCGATATTGCTGTCATTAACGAACATGTTATGAGCAAAGTATGTGAACAACATAACTCTGAGGGCTTAGATAGCTTGGAAAGCCTTCTCGAGCTAGATAATATGTCTCGTCAATTAGCCAATCAATTTATTAAAGAGCAGCTAGCATGAGTGGAATTCTGTGGAACTTCGCATCCTTTATAGTAGCGCTTGGCATTCTGGTCGCTGTTCATGAGTTTGGACATTTCTGGGTTGCTCGTCGCTGTGGTGTGAAAGTTGAGAAATTCTCGATTGGTTTTGGTAAATCAATCTGGAGCAAAGTTGGCCGTGATGGTACGGAATACAGCTTGTCAGTCATTCCATTGGGCGGCTACGTTAAGATGCTTGATGGTCGTGTTGACGACCTTTCTGAAGACGAACAACAATACGCTTTTGATAAGAAGCCATTGTGGAAAAGAACGGCGATAGTTGGTGCAGGTCCTGCGTTTAACTTTATCTTTGCCGTCTTTGCATATTGGCTAGTGTTTCTGATTGGCGTGCCGGCGGTTAAACCTGTAATCGGTGAAGTCACTCCGCAATCTATTGCTGCACAAGCCGGAATTGAAACTGGAATGGAACTTAAATCTATTTCAGGAATCAAAACCGCAGATTGGGAATCAGTCAATATGGGTTTGATATCACATATTGGTGATCAGTCCATGACTGTAACGGTTTCTTCTCAAGACGATATCGGCTTTGAACAGCAGATGACATTGGATATTTCAGACTGGTCATTCAACCCAGAAACTGAATCTGCAATGACAACGCTGGGCTTTAGACCGTATTCTCCAGAGATATCGACAGTGCTTGCTCAAGTCATTGATGACGGTGCGGCATACGATGCCGGAGTAAAGGCTGGTGACAAAATTGTTGAGATTAATGGACAGCCTATTCAACAGTGGCAGTCGGTTGTTGAGTTAATTCGTGCAAATCCAATGACATCATTGGACTTGGTCGTATTGCGAAATGGGGTTGAACAGCCATTAGTTATGACGCCAAAAAGTCGCGAGCTTTCTGATGGTTCGACAATTGGCTATGCAGGTATTGCTCCAGAAGTCGCAGAATGGCCAGAAGATTATCGCTTTGAGTTACAATTTGGTGTAATTGAGTCTGTAGGAAAAGCATTTGATAAAACAGGTCAAATCATTGGATTGACGCTGACAATGCTTAAGAAGCTCATCGTTGGTGATGTTGGCTTAAATAACTTGAGTGGCCCGATTTCAATAGCTAAAGGTGCAGGGACAACCGCCGATTACGGTTTGGTTTACTTCTTAGGCTTTTTGGCTCTGATTAGTGTTAACTTGGGTATTATTAATTTGGTTCCGCTGCCTATGCTTGATGGCGGACATTTGCTCTTTTTCGCTATTGAGGCCATTACTCGTAAACCAGTCCCTGAGAAAGTTCAGGAAATGGGATACAGAGTGGGAGGTGCAATCCTCTTCTCTTTGATGGCTCTGGCAATATTTAATGATTTTACTCGTCTGTGAATGGTTTCTCACAGGCATTGGTAGTAGCAAGGAATAATTAGAATAAGTATGGCGATTAAGCAAATTCTGTTCGCAAGTCTATTAGCCACTAGTGTGGCAGCGAATGGAGCACAAAACTTTGTAGTTCAAGATATCAAGATTGAAGGTTTACAGCGTGTTGCACTTGGTGCAGCTCTACTGAAAATGCCAGTACGTATTGGCGATGAAGTGGATGAAAGCGATGTATCTGAGATCATTCGTGCATTGTATGCTTCGGGTAACTTTGAGGATGTTAAAGTCCTTCGCGATGAAGGTGTTTTAGTTGTTCAAGTGAAAGAACGACCGACTATCGCAAGTATCTCATTCTCGGGTAACAAAGCGATCAAAGAAGAACAACTTCAACAGAACCTAGATGCGTCTGGCGTTCGTGAAGGTGAAGCCCTTGACCGTACTACGCTAAGCAACATCGAGAAAGGTCTTGAAGATTTTTACTACAGTGTTGGTAAGTACAACGCGACAGTAAAAGCGGTTGTGACGCCTTTGCCTCGTAATCGTTCTGACCTTAAGTTTGTCTTTACTGAAGGCGTATCTGCTAAGATTCAGCAAATCAACTTTATCGGTAACGAAGTCTTCTCAGACGCTGAGCTACTTAGCCGCTTTAATCTGAATGTTGATGTTGCATGGTGGAACTTCCTTGCGGATGAAAAATATCAGAAGCAAGTATTAGCGGGTGATATCGAAGCGCTGAAATCTTACTACCTCGACCGTGGTTACCTTAAGTTTAAGGTAGACTCTACTCAGGTTGCGATCTCTCCAGATAAGAAAGGCGTTTATATCACGCTTGGTATTGATGAAGGCGAAGCCTACACCGTTAAAGATGTCGCATTTCGTGGTGAACTCATCGGCCGTGAGGCTGATTTTGAAGCGCTAGTGCCATTTGAAGACGGTGATACTTATAACGGTTCATCGGTAACGTCTTTAGAAGAGAGCGTAAAACGAATTCTTGGTGAATCTGGTTATGCGTACCCACAAGTTCGTACGATTCCTGAATTCAATGATGAGACCAAAGAAGTGTCGTTAGTTATCAATGTAGAAGCGGGTAGCCGTATCTATGTTCGCGACATTCGATTCACGGGCAATAACTCAACGAAAGATGAAGTTCTTCGTCGTGAAATGCGTCAAATGGAAGGCAGTTGGCTTAACTCTAAGTCAATTGATACTGGTAAGAGCCGTCTTAACCGTTTAGGTTTCTTTGAAACGGTTGATGTACAAACAGTTCGTGTTCCTGGTAGTGAAGACCAAGTTGATTTGGTTTACAACGTTAAGGAAGCTAACTCAGGCAGCATCAACTTTGGTGTCGGCTACGGTACGGAATCAGGTGTCAGTTTCCAAGTTGGTTTACAACAAGACAACTTTGCAGGCTCAGGTAACCGTGTTGGTGTAAGTGCCATGATGAACGATTACCAAAAGAACGTGAGCTTAGACTACCGTGACCCATACTGGAACCTTGATGGTGTGAGTCTAGGCGGTAAGATCTTCTACAACGAATTCGAAGCCTCTGAAGCGGGTATTGTCGACTATACCAACCAAAGTTATGGTACTAGCCTAACATGGGGTTTCCCTATGGATGAGCTGAACCGTATCGAGTTTGGTGTTGGCTATACACACAACAAAATCGGTAACGTTCCGACCTATATCCAAGTTGAACAGTTTGCGAGAAGTATTGACCAATATGGTGACGAGCACATCTTAACTGATGACTTCGATATCAATATTTCTTGGACGCGTAACAACTTGAACCGTGGTTTCTTCCCAACTGAGGGTAACCACCAACGTGCTTTCGCTAAAATGACAGTACCAGGCTCTGATGCTAAGTACTTCAAAGCACAGTACGATGTAAAACATTACATCCCGCTGACCAAAAAGCATGAGTTCACACTATTGATGCGTGGCCGATTAGGCTATGGTAATGGTTATGGTCAAACGGATGGTAATGATAACTTGTTCCCATTCTACGAGAACTACTACGCGGGTGGCTTTACAACCCTACGTGGCTTTGGTTCTAACTCAGCAGGTCCGAAAGCCGTTTACGGAAGCAGCACAGGAAATAACCCTACGTACAGCTCTGCAACCGATGATTCAGTTGGTGGTAACGCGGTTGCTTTGGCCAGTTTAGAGTTAATTGTCCCAACGCCGTTTGCTTCTGATGAAGCGCGCAGCCAGATTCGAACCAGTGTCTTCTTCGACATGGCAAGTGTATGGGATACAGAGTTCGTAGACCGTGGCGCACCTAACAGTGGCAGTCAGTACTACTACGATTACTCTGATCCAACAAATTACCGTTCATCTTATGGTGCTGCCCTGCAATGGATGTCACCGATGGGCCCACTGGTTTTCTCTCTAGCGAAACCAGTTAAAATTTACGAAGGTGATGATGAGGAATTCTTCACATTTACCATTGGTAGAACTTTCTAATATTTAAAGGACAATATTTTGAAAAATATGATTAAAGCAGCAGGTTTAGGCCTTGTAGTTCTTAGTTCTTCTTTCTTTGCAACAGCTGCCGAAGCTGCGCAAAAAGTGGGTTATGTAAACACTGCACAAGTATTCCAGGCTCTACCTCAGCGTGAAGTTGTTCTTCAAAAAATGCAGGAAGAGTTCAAAGATAAAGCGGCTGAGTTACAGAGCATTCAAGCTGAAGCAAAGACTAAGATTGAAAAGCTTAAGCGTGATGGCGAACTACTTGGTCCTGACGAAGTTGAGAAGCTTCGTATTGAAGTAGGCCAACTAGACAGCAAGTACAAAATCAAAGCTCAAGCACTAGAAAAAGCAAGTCAACGTCGTGAAGCACAAGAGAAGCAGAAGCTGTTCAAAGTGATTCAAGATGCTGTAACTAAAGTTGCCGAGAAAGAAGGCTACGACATGATCGTTGATATTCAAGCTCTACAATACGGTAAGCCTGAATACAACATCTCTGAGCAAGTAATTAAATCACTGAAATAAGTTTTATGAAGAACCTGACTTTAGCCGAATTGGCAACGATTACTGGGGGAGAGCTACACGGAGACGGTACGATTACCGTCTCAGCAGTCGCTCCTATGGATAAAGCGCAAGAAGGTAACATTACGTTCCTTTCTAACGTGAAGTACAGCAAGCACCTAGGTGACTGTAAAGCATCTGCTATTATGGTTAAAGAGAGTGAGCGCGAACTGTGTAAGACCAACGTTATTGTGGTTAGTGACCCTTACGTTGCTTTTGCTAAGGTAGCTCAAGCGCTTGATACTACTCCTGCACCCGCAGCGACTATTGCTGATTCTGCTTCAATCTCTAGCGATGCAACCATTGGGCAAAATGTGTCTATTGGTGCGAACGCCGTGATTGAGTCTGGTGTGGTACTAAGTGATGATGTGATCATCGGTGCTGGATGCTTTATTGGTAAGAATGCGAAAATTGGCACAGGCACTAAGCTATGGGCTAACGTAAGCGTTTACCATGAAGTTGTGATTGGTGAAGCATGTTTGATTCAATCAAGCACTGTTATTGGTTCTGACGGCTTTGGTTATGCGAACGAGAAAGGTGAGTGGGTTAAGATCCCACAAGTTGGTTCTGTTCGCATTGGTAACCGCGTAGAAATTGGCGCGTGTACTACCATCGACCGAGGCGCATTAGATGACACAATCATTGAAGACAACGTTATCCTAGATAACCAACTTCAGATTGCTCACAATGTTCACATCGGATATGGTTCAGCTCTTGCTGGTGGTACTATCATTGCAGGCAGCACGACGATAGGTAAGTACTGTATTATTGGTGGTGGTAGTGTGATTAATGGTCACATTGAAGTTACTGATGGCGTTACAATCACCGGTATGGGGATGGTAATGCGCAGCATCACTGAGAAAGGCATGTACTCTTCGGGTATTCCTTTACAGCCAAACAAAGATTGGCGTAAAACAGCAACGCGTGTTCATCGTATTGATGAAATGAACAAGCGTTTGAAAACCGTTGAAAAACTTATCGAGAAGAGCGCGGAATCATAATTCCAGCATTTCTAATAAAAGGCTCGCGTACAGCGAGTCTTTTTCGTTTATAATCCTTCTAATTAAATAAAGAATATACATAGGAATACGACTTTGACTACTGAACAGACAACGATGAACATTACTGAAATTCAGGAACTATTACCTCATCGCTACCCATTCTTAATGGTTGATCGTGTGACTAGCTTTGAAAAAGAAAAAACACTGACTGCAATTAAGAATGTCTCTGTTAACGAACCTCAGTTCACAGGCCACTTTCCTCAGCTTCCTGTATTCCCAGGCGTGTTGATCTTAGAAGCAATGGCACAAGCAACAGGCCTTCTAGCATTTAAATCTTTCGGTGCGCCTTCTGGTAACGAGCTGTACTACTTTGCTAGTGTAGATAAAGCTAAATTCCGTAAGCCAGTAGTGCCAGGTGACCAACTGGTTATCGAAGTAGAATTCTTAAAAGAGCGTCGTGGCATCGCATCGTTTAACGGTGTTGCTAAAGTTGACGGCGTAGTTGTATGTTCAGCTGAACTTAAATGTGCTCGTAGAGAGTTTTAATATGATTCATGAAACAGCGAAAATTCACCCGGCAGCAGTAATCGAAGGTGATGTAACTATCGGTGCTAACGTGACAGTTGGGCCTTTCACTTACATTGCTGGTAACGTGACAATTGGTGACGACACTGAAGTGATGTCGCATGTTGTGATCAAAGGTCATACAACCATTGGCAAAGAAAACCGTATCTTCCCACATGCTGTTATTGGCGAAGAAAACCAAGACAAGAAATACGGTGGTGAAGAGACAACAGTTGTGATCGGTGATCGCAACGTGATCCGTGAAGCGGTTCAAATCCACCGTGGTACGGTTCAAGACAAAGCAACCACAGTAATTGGTGATGACAACTTACTTTGTGTTAATGCTCACGTAGCACACGATGTTATTGTTGGTAACCACACTCATATTGGTAACAACGCTATTCTTGGCGGTCACGTTACGGTTGGCGACTACGCTGGTGTGATGGCGCTTTCTGCGATTCACCCATTCTGTTCTATTGGTGCTTACGCGTACATTGGTGGCTGTTCTGCTGTAGTTCAAGATGTACTGCCGTACGTGCTTGCACAGGGTAACCATGCTGCTCCATTCGGTCTTAACTTAGTGGGCTTGAAGCGTAACGGATTTGAGAAACCAGAAATTCGTGCACTACAGAAAGCATACAAAGAGTTATACCGTTCAGGTAAAACACTTGAAGAAGCGAAAGTGGCTTTAGTTGAAATGGCAAAAGAGTTTGCTTCGGTAGCTCCTATGCTAGAAATGCTAGAGAGCTCTGAGCGCGGTATTATTCGTTAATACTTGATGTGGTTATGTACCAATCAATGTGAGTATGACAATAATTACTTCATCAGAATGGTATAACAAAAAGATCGCTACTTGTTAGGCGATCTTTTTTGTTTTAGGCAAGAAGGGAATTGGAAAACTATGGCACAGCAAGAAGCAGCAACCAATAGCTCGGACTTTGTTTCGAATGAACCACTGCGCGTAGGTATTGTTGTCGGCGAACTCTCTGGCGACACGCTTGGTGAAGGCTTTATTAAAGCGATCAAATCACAGTACCCAAATGCTGAGTTCGTTGGCATTGGCGGGCCAAAAATGAAGGCGCTCGGTTGTGAGTCTCTTTTCGAGATGGAAGAGCTGGCCGTTATGGGCTTAGTTGAAGTACTTGGCCGTTTACCTCGTTTGTTGAAGGTAAAAGCAGAGCTAGTTAAGTATTTCACTCAAAACCCGCCAGATGTGTTTGTAGGTATCGATGCGCCCGACTTTAACCTAAGGCTTGAGTTAGACCTTAAAAATGCTGGTACCAAAACGGTGCATTACGTGAGCCCCTCAGTATGGGCTTGGCGTCCAAAGCGTATCTTTAAAATCGATAAAGCAACTGACTTGGTATTGGCTTTCTTGCCGTTCGAAAAAGCGTTCTACGATAAATATAACGTTGCCTGTGAGTTTGTTGGTCACACGTTGGCAGATGCGATTCCTTTAGAGCCAAGTAAACAGAATGCGCGAGAGCTTTTAGGTCTTGATCAAGACAAGCAGTGGTTGGCCGTATTGCCGGGCAGTCGTGGTGGTGAGATGGGTTTGATTGCTCAACCATTTATCGAAACTTGCCAGCGTATTAAGCATAAGTATCCGGATATCAATTTTGTTGTTGCGCTCGTTAATGAGCAGCGTAAAAAGCAGTTTACTGAAATCTGGCAATCGACCGTACCTGAGCTTGAATTCACGTTAGTCGAAGATACGGCAACCAACGTGATTACCGCTGCTGATTCTGTGCTCTTGGCTTCAGGTACCGTGGCTCTTGAATGTATGTTACTTAAGCGCCCTATGGTGGTTGGTTACAAAGTAAAT
Organism: Vibrio satsumensis; assembly: GCF_050337435.1. Taxonomy (NCBI): domain Bacteria; kingdom Pseudomonadati; phylum Pseudomonadota; class Gammaproteobacteria; order Vibrionales; family Vibrionaceae; genus Vibrio; species Vibrio satsumensis. The sequence goes on from NZ_JAKJSX010000007.1 coordinate 85,461, forward strand.
AAGCTGACAGGTTACATTGTTAAGAAGTTGGCGATCACTGAGTTTGTATCATTGCCGAATATCTTGGCTGGGGAAGAGATCGTCAAAGAGCATATTCTTGAAGAGTGTCACCCAGACTTTTTGTTCCCATCTGTCGATAAGATGCTATCAGCCGATAACAGTGCCTTGATCGAACGTTTTACTGAGATGCATCATTGGATCCGCAAAGACGCAGACAAACAAGCCGCTAACGCGGTATTGAAGTTGATTGACCGACCTTTTGTTGAAGCATAAAGCGCTTACTTACAGAACATTAAGAGATTAGTTATGGCAGTAAAAGAGAAAAAAGAGCTTCCTCCTTTTGAGTACCCGCAAGGTTACCAGTTGTTTGCTGGTGTGGATGAAGTAGGCCGTGGCCCTTTGGTTGGCGATGTAGTGACCGCTGCGGTTATCCTCGATCCAAACAACCCAATCGAAGGCTTGAACGACTCAAAGAAATTATCTGAGAAAAAGCGCCTAGCTTTGCTTCCAGAAATTAAAGAGAAAGCTCTGGCATGGTCTGTTGGTCGTTGTTCTCCACAAGAAATTGATGAGTTGAATATTCTGCAAGCGACGATGGTTGCTATGCAGCGAGCTATCGCAGGGTTGAGCGTTCAACCTGATATGGCACTAATCGATGGAAACCGTGTCCCAGAACTGCCAATGGACGGTCTTGCTATTGTAAAGGGTGACTTGCGAGTGGCTGAAATCAGTGCGGCGTCGATTATCGCTAAAGTCGTTCGAGACCAAGAGATGGAAGAGCTTGATAAACTTCATCCAGAGTTTGGTTTTGCTAAACATAAAGGTTACCCGACTAAAGCGCATTTCGAAGCGATTGAAAAACATGGCGTAACCGAGCACTACCGTAAAAGCTTTAAGCCAGTAAAACGTATTCTTGGCATAGATTAGAGCGTATTGATTAAGCTCTATATAGACTAGAGCTTACGTTAACTAGAGCTGGGCTTCGAATAAAGTTGCTAACTTGCGGTAGAAAAAAATAGAATACACACAGTTGTAATCCTAGGCTCAAACCTAGAACTCAGGAAAAATAATGTCAGATCCAAAATTTGTTCACCTACGCGTACACAGTGACTTTTCGATGGTGGATGGCCTATCCAAGGTGCCTCCATTAGTTAAAAAAGTCGCTGAAATGGGTATGCCTGCTCTAGCACTTACCGACTTTACCAACCTGTGTGGTTTGGTTAAGTTCTACGGTACTGCTCATGGGTGCGGGGTTAAACCAATTATTGGTGCTGACTTCCTAATGCAGTCTCCAGAGTTCGGTGACGAGTTGACCAAGCTCACCGTCATTGCAACCGACAATAAAGGTTATAACAATCTAACGCTGCTTATCTCAAAAGCCTACCTTCGCGGTCATGTTCAGCATCAGCCTGTTATTGATAAAGAGTGGCTAATTGAGAATGCCGAAGGCCTAATTATCCTATCGGGTGCGAAGGAAGGTGAGATTGGTAAGGCGTTACTGAAAGGCAACCGTGAGCTAGTGGCAAGCAGCGTCGAGTTTTACAAAACGTACTTCGCCGATCGTTTTTACTTGGAACTGATTCGTACTGGACGTCCGGATGAAGAGTCTTACCTGCACTTCGCGTTAGAGCTTGCTGAGCAAGAAGACTTGCCTGTTGTTGCGACCAACGAAGTAGTATTCCTTACTGAAGACCTTTTTGATGCCCATGAAATCCGCGTGGCGATTCATGATGGCTTCACGATGGTCGATCCTCGTCGTCCTAAAAATTACAGCGCGCAACAGTATCTTCGTAGCGAAGAAGAGATGTGCGAGTTGTTCTCAGATATACCTGAAGCACTTGAGAATAGTGTTGAGATCGCTAAGCGTTGTAATGTAACGGTTCGTCTGGGCGAATACTTCCTGCCTAACTTCCCAACGGAAGGTTTGGCGATTGAAGACTTCCTGATCAAGAAATCTGAAGAAGGTCTTGAGCGACGTCTAGCGTTCCTATTCCCAGATGAAAAAGTTCGTGCTGAGCGCAGGCCGGAATACGATGAGCGACTTAAGATCGAGCTCGAAGTTGTCAATAACATGGGTTTCCCAGGTTACTTCTTGATCGTAATGGAGTTTATCCAGTGGTCAAAAGACAACGATGTGCCCGTAGGTCCAGGGCGTGGTTCTGGCGCCGGTTCTTTGGTGGCTTACGCGCTTGATATCACCGACCTTGATCCGCTTGAGTACGATCTACTTTTCGAACGTTTCTTGAACCCAGAACGTGTATCGATGCCCGATTTTGATATCGACTTCTGTATGGATAAACGTGACCAAGTAATTGATCACGTTGCTGAAATGTATGGTCGTGATGCGGTATCTCAGATCATCACTTTTGGTACCATGGCGGCAAAAGCGGTAATCCGTGACGTAGGCCGTGTACTGGGTCACCCGTTTGGTTTCGTCGATCGAATCTCAAAGCTTGTACCGCCAGATCCGGGCATGACGCTCGAAAAAGCGTTCCTTGCTGAACCGGCATTGCCAGAGCTTTACGATGGCGATGAAGAAGTCCGTGAGCTAATTGATAAGTGTCGCATCCTTGAAGGTTGTACGCGAAATGCCGGTAAGCATGCGGGTGGTGTTGTTATATCACCTACCACGATCACCGATTTTGCACCAATTTATGCCGATGCTGAAGGTAACTTCCCAGTAACGCAATTCGATAAGAATGACGTTGAAACAGCTGGCTTGGTTAAGTTCGACTTCTTGGGTCTGCGTACCCTGACCATCATCGACTGGGCGTTAGGCCTAGTGAACCCACGTTTGAAGAAAGAGGGTAAAGAACCGGTTCGTATCGAGTCGATTCCTCTTGATGACCAAGCGTCGTTCAATCTATTACAAAATTCTGAAACCACTGCGGTATTCCAGCTGGAATCGCGTGGTATGAAAGACCTGATCAAACGTCTACAGCCCGACTGTTTTGAAGATATCATCGCATTGGTAGCCCTGTTCCGTCCGGGTCCTCTGCAATCAGGCATGGTAGATAACTTTATCGACCGTAAACACGGCCGTGAAGCGGTATCTTACCCTGATGAAACGTGGCAACACGAATCACTGAAAGAGACACTAGAACCTACCTACGGCATCATCCTGTACCAAGAACAGGTAATGCAGATTGCACAGATTCTGGCAGGCTATACGCTTGGCGGCGCGGATATGTTGCGTCGTGCGATGGGTAAGAAAAAGCCAGAAGAGATGGCGAAACAGCGTGGTACCTTTAAAGAGGGCGCTGAAGCCAACGGTGTTGATGGCGAACTTGCCATGAAGATCTTTGACTTGGTAGAGAAATTTGCGGGCTACGGCTTTAACAAATCTCACTCGGCTGCATACGCACTGGTTTCTTATCAAACTCTATGGCTGAAAACGCACTACCCAGCGGAATTTATGGCTGCGGTAATGACGGCGGATATGGATAACACCGAGAAGGTTATCGGCCTTGTTGATGAATGTTTCCGTATGAAGCTCAAGCTTTTGCCACCAGATATCAACTCGGGTCTGTACCGCTTTAACGTCGATGAAGATGGCGCGATTGTTTATGGCATCGGTGCGATAAAAGGGGTCGGTGAAGGCCCTATTGAAGCGATCATTGAAGCGCGAAACAAAGGCGGTTATTTTAAAGACTTATTCGACTTCTGTGCACGCCTTGATCTGAAGAAGGTCAACAAACGTGTTATCGAAAAGTTGATTCTATCCGGAGCCTTAGATAGATTAGGTCCTCACCGAGCGGCGATGATGGCATCTTTGAAAGATGCGGTGAAGGCGGCGAGCCAACATCACCATGCCGAGTCTTTTGGTCAATCTGATATGTTTGGTGTGTTGACCGACGCTCCGGAAGAGGTTGAGCACAAGTATACCCAAGTGCCTAAATGGCCTGAGAAGGTTTGGCTTGAGGGGGAGCGTGAAACGCTTGGTTTGTATTTAACGGGTCACCCGGTTAACGCTTACATCAAAGAGTTAGCGAAATACACCAGCTGTCGCTTAAAAGATGCCACGCCAACGCGTCGTGACCAATCACTAACGATTGCTGGCTTGGTGATTGCTGCGAGAGTGATGACGACAAAGCGCGGTACGCGAATCGGTTTGATGACACTTGATGACCGTTCGGGCCGAATGGAAGTGATGTTGTTCTCGGATGCGCTCGATCGCTACGCAGAATTGCTCGAAAAAGACAAAATTGTGGTCGTTTCCGGACAGGTCAGCTTTGATGATTTCAATGGCGGGCTTAAAATGTCCGCGCGCGAGGTCATGGACTTAGGAAGCGCCCGTGAGAAATATGCTCGTGGGGTGTCGATATCTATCGACCAATCCCAAATTAACGGTCAATTTTTTGAACGCTTTAGTCAAATCTTAGAACCTTATAGAGCCGGAACGGTCCCAGTCAATGTATACTACCAGCGTGCCGACGCTAGAGCGCGGTTAACATTGGGCACAGAATGGCGTGTGACGCCAAGTGATACATTACTAGACGAATTAAAACAGCTGCTTGGAAATAGCCAAGTAGAACTCGAATTTAACTAAAATTTAGCTTCGTGAATGCGGAGCTGAATCAACAAGGATTCATAGATGAGCCTGAACTTTCTAGAATTTGAAAAGCCTATCGCTGAACTTGAAGCAAAAATCGAAGCGCTACGTGACGTTTCGCGTCACGGTGGTGACACAGCGGTAGATCTAGACAAAGAAATCGAACAACTAGAGAAAAAAAGCTTAGAGCTTAAACAGAAAATCTTTAGTGACTTAGGTGCATGGCAGGTAGCTCAACTTGCTCGTCACCCTCAACGTCCTTACACCAAAGATTACCTGGAGCATGCATTCACAGAGTTTGAAGAGATGGCGGGTGATCGCGCTTACGCTGACGACAAAGCTATTGTGGGTGGTATGGCTCGTCTAAATGGCCGTCCTGTTATGGTTATTGGCCACCAGAAAGGTCGTGAGACTAAAGAGAAAGTGATCCGTAACTTTGGTATGCCAAAGCCAGAAGGTTACCGTAAGGCGCTTCGTCTAATGGAAACCGCTGAGCGTTTCAACATGCCTATTATTACTTTCATCGACACTGCGGGCGCATACCCAGGTGTTGGCGCTGAAGAGCGTGGTCAATCTGAAGCTATCGCTAAAAACCTAAAAGTGATGGCTGGCCTTTCAGTTCCTGTTATTTGTAACGTTGTGGGTGAAGGCGGTTCTGGTGGTGCACTAGCGATTGGTGTTGGTGACTACGTGAACATGCTTCAGTACTCTACGTACTCAGTAATCTCTCCAGAAGGTTGTGCTTCAATCCTATGGCGCGATTCAGATAAAGCACCACAAGCAGCTGAAGCGATGGGCCTGATTGCTCCTCGTCTTAAAGAGCTTGAGCTTATCGACGAAATCATTCCAGAGCCTCTAGGCGGCGCGCACCGTGACCCTGCACAAACGGCTCAGAATATGAAAGACATGTTAGTTAAACAGCTAGAAGAGCTAGAGCAGTTCGACAACGAAACGCTGCTTGAGCGTCGTTACCAGCGCCTAATGAGCTACGGCTACTGCTGATAAGTTGCCTTAGCGATAAGCCTAGCTATACGAACAAAAGATGAAAGGGTTGGACTCAGTGCCAACCCTTTTTTATTATTAAGACATTATCCCGTCACACACGATTTCTTGGTTTATTAGTCTCATGACACACTTAATTGATACCTTCACATTTGTACTTAGCCAAAGCGAGCTCAAACCCTGTCGGTTGGTGGTTGCTTTTAGTGGTGGTGTCGATTCACGAGTTTTGTTGGAGCTAGCTGCACAATACGCTAAGTCCCATCACATTGAGTGCTGTGCGGTACATGTTCATCATGGCTTAAGCAACAATGCTGATCACTGGGCAGGGCAGTGCCAAGCATGGTGTGATGCTTTGTCGGTTTCCTTGTTCATTGAACGAGTCTCGCTAGATATCAGCAGTGGAGAAAGCGTTGAGAAGCTGGCTCGAGACGCGCGATACCAAGCCTTTAAAAAGCATATTAGACAAGGTGATGTATTAGTTACAGGTCAACACATCGATGACCAAGTCGAGACTTTCTTGTTGGCGTTGAAGCGTGGCAGTGGTCCGAAAGGGCTCTCTTCAATGGCGAAAGTGATGCCGTTTGCTAATGCTTATATCGTTCGCCCACTGCTGTCGGTGACGAGAACGGATATTGAAGGGGCGGCGCGCGATATGGCTTTAACTTGGGTAGAAGATGAGAGTAATCAAGACGTTCGCTTTGACCGCAATTTTATTCGTCATCAAGTCACTCCGGCACTGACCGAGCGTTGGCCTAGTTTCCGAGAGTCGGTCAGTCGCAGCGCTCAGCTATGTGCAGAGCAAGAGTTACTGTTGGATGAGTTGTTAGAATCCCACTTACAGCAAGCTTTAGGTGGCAACCAGAATCAAAGCTTAAGCATTGAAGCGTTATACCAGTACTCTGATTTACTACGCGCACGTTTATTAAGAATGTGGCTTAACCATTGTAATCAACCGATGCCGAGTCAAAAGCAACTCCAGCTTATCTGGGAGGAAGTGGCGTGTGCTCAGCTTGATGCTAACCCTAAGCTGGTGTTAAACGGCGTTGAAGTTAGGCGTTTTAATCAAAAACTCTATTTGGTTCGAGAGACTAAAGATCTATCGGGCTGGCAAGGTGACGTTTCTGTTGGAGGAAGGTTGGTTCTGCCTGATGGCTTGGGAGATGTCAGCTTGCAAGTGGGGGGACCTGAGTCCGAACCTAGTCGTCGTGTACAAACGTTCAGCTTACCAAACCAAAATGCGGTATTACGTGTTACCTTTAACCCCGAAGGATTATCGGTTCACCCTGTTGGGCGCGGTCATAGCAGGAAGCTGAAGAAGTTGTTTCAAGAGTACCAAGTACCCAGTTGGTTAAGACGCAGAACGCCGATATTAATGGATGGCGATCGAGTGATCGCTGTTTTAGGCTTATTCGTAGATAAAAACTACGAAGGTCAAGATTGTGAAGCGCTTTGGAGCAAGTAGAAAAAGTTTGTGTCACAATTCACCGTCACTTTAATAAAAATAATTAATGGAATATGCAATGAAGAAAATTACACTAGGATTAGTTCTTGGATTTGGACTATTGAGTGGTAACGCTCTGGCGGGTGATGTTGCTGCGGGTCAAGCTAAAGCAGCAATCTGTGCAGCATGTCATGGTGCTGACGGTATCGCAGTGATCCCAGGCTACCCAAACCTTAAAGGTCAAAACGAGCAATACATCGCTTCATCAATTAACGCATATAAGAACGGCCAGCGCACCGGCGGTTTGGCTGCTGTAATGCAGGCTCAAGCTTCAATGCTGAATGATGCAGATATTGCTAATCTAGCCGCTTACTACGCAAGCCTTAAGTAAAACCTTCTTAAAGCGCTGATTAAACAAGATGATAAATTTCGAGCCAGAGCTTTAATGCTCTGGCTTTTTTCATTGAATGTTTACTATAGCTAACCGATAATGAGCCATTCGCACAGTTTAAGGGATGAACATGAAAAAGATTGAAGCCATTATCAAGCCATTCAAACTTGATGATGTACGTGAAGCACTTGCAGAAGTGGGTATTACGGGTATGACAGTATCTGAAGTTAAAGGCTTTGGACGTCAGAAAGGTCATACTGAGCTATACCGTGGCGCAGAGTACATGGTCGACTTTTTACCTAAAGTGAAATTGGAAATTGTTGTGACTGACGAAGTGGCTGACCAGTGTGTTGATACCATTATCGAAACAGCGCAAACAGGTAAAATCGGCGACGGTAAGATCTTCATTACTGACGTTGAACGTGTGGTACGTATTCGTACTGGCGAAGAAGACGAAGACGCCGTATAAAAAAACTATTACCCTAAAAGGAGCGTTTATCGCTCCTTTTTCATTTCTGGTAGGGTGCTGTATGTTTAAGAAAACCATCATTGTTATCACACTGCTGATAACGCTTGTTGTCGTTAGTTTTCATTTTATCTTTGTGATACCGAATAAACCCAACCTGATCACTTCCTCTCAAAGTACCAGCAACGACATCTACAGCTGTTACCAAAACTCTGCACCGAAAGCGATTGATGTGTCTGACGGCTTAGATATTACCGTGTGGAATATCTACAAGCAAAACCGCAGTAATTGGCAGAGTGAGTTGAATAAGCTGTCAGCAGGTAGCGATTTAGTTTTGCTGCAAGAAGCGAGTATGACAGAAGGGCTTCGCCAGTGGGTGACAAGTGGTCAGTGGGGAAGTACACGAGTTAATGCGTTTGAAGCCTTTGAGAAAAGTGCTGGTGTACTTAACTTAGCGACGCATTTACCGATCGAAGCTTGTGCTTATACTCATGAAGAACCTTGGCTTCAATTGCCTAAATCCGCGCTTTGGTCTCGTTACCTGCTCAGTAATGGCGAAGAACTGGCGGTGATTAATATTCATGCTGTGAACTTTACCTTTGGTACCGAAGATTACGAGGCTCAGCTCAAGAGCTTAACTGACAATCTGCAAAAGTATCGTGGGCCTGTTATTTTTGCTGGGGATTTTAATAGTTGGAGTGAGGCTCGCTTCGCTGTATTGAAAGATGCGTTGGAAAAGGTTGGTTTGACAGAGGTTGCTTTTGATCCAGATGATCGCACTCAATTTATTACGGGTTTAGTGCTAGACCATGTGTTCTATCGAGGGCTCGAGGTAGAAAAAGCAAAAGCGCCCATTACGGACGCTTCTGATCATAACCCAATGCGAGTGACGTTTAAGGCTAAATAGACGAGTGAATTTTCGCCAGCCTTCTTTTTATCTCTTCAGCTTAGAAGATTAAAATGTAGAGCGCCCAGATTAGGTAGTAGCCAATCCATGGTAAGCCAGAAATTACCAATGCTTGACCACGTTCAAACTCAGTCCAAGTTAATACCGCTGCATAACCCAGTACGATGTACCATGGTAATAATAGTGGCAACGAGCTAGCAAACTGTGACCACTCATTGGTTAGTGGTAACTTAATTAAGCCGTTTAAGCTGTTCAAGTCAGCAGCGTAGTTCATCACATGCCCATGCTTAAGTATCAGGCTTGCGTAGCTCGCAATGTCGCCTAAAACTGCAGGGAAGATGATAACGGATGCCGCTGCAAACCATCGCCAAAAGCTATGTTGATGTTGACTTGGCTTAGTTGCGAGGTTAAACCAGAATGCCAACAAAACGATGGTTAGCGTTCGGCTAAATACGTCGTTGATGATTTCACTTGCGAGTAGGGTGTTGCTGTCGAGTAACGCCAATTGGTCAGGGTTAGTTTGAGCCAGTTGTTGTGACAATTCAGCACTTAGCCATGCAAAATCTACATTCGAAAAATAAGCACCCCAAAACAAAAAGGGGCTGAGCATTAATACGACGTAGGGTTGCCATCCCCAAGCACTTCGTTGATAAAGCGCTAAGAAACACGCTGTTGGTGAACGGAATATATCCAACAGCATGACGAGTGGGTTACTTGACGGGTTCATACACTTACCTTAGTTACATCAACATACAGCTTCAGTTTTTGTCCTGGCTGTAGGTATTTCTTGTTCTGCAAAGCGTTCCATTTTACAACATCTGCACTTTTTACTTTGAACTTTGATGCAATACCGCTGACTGTGTCACCTGATCTTACGTTATAGAAGATGGTGCGGATGATGGCACCGTCAGAACCGTTCTTCCAAATGACCAACTCTTGACCAACTCGTAACGTGTCGCGTGGCCCCATACCATTCCACTTAGCAAGTGATTGGTGAGATACCTTATTTGCGCGTGCAATCGTCCATAAGCTGTCACCACTTTTTACTTTGTGGGTTAGCTTATATTGACCGCGACTCTTTGACTGTGTGCTTGCTAGACGGTTTGAAGCGCTGAGAGCGTAAGCTTTATCATCTTTAGTCGAAGTCGGGATCAGTAGGTGCTGACCAATACGAATATTGTTGTTGGTCAAACCGTTCGCTGAGCGAATCACTTTGCTGGTGGTGTTGTATTTATTTGCCAGTACGCTGATGCTGTCGCCAGATTGAACCTTGTAACGTACTAGCTTCATGCCTTTGCCTTTATTGGCCGTGACTTCTCTGTTGAACTTTTCAACTGAATCTAAGGGAAGCAGTAATTGTTGGTGTTTTTCTGGTGCCGTCGCCCACTGGTTATAGGCAGGGTTATAGCCTTGCAGCTCTTTTACTGGAATGCCTGCGTAGTTAGCTGCGATTGCTAAATCCAGTTGCTCTTCCGGGTTAACTAGAGTCAGCACCGGCTTGTTTGGAATTGCAGGAATATCAATGCCATATTTTTCTTGGTTGGCAATTACGTCGGCCAGTGCCAGCAGTTTAGGTACGTAGCTGCTAGTCTCTTTTGGCAGGTCCAGTGAGAAGAAGTCGATTGGCTTACCAAGCTTCTTGTTCTTGCGGATTGCGCTGTTTACACGTCCACCACCACTATTGTAGGCAGCGATTGCGTGTTGCCAGTTGCCATCAAAACGTTTGTTTAGGTCGGTTAGGAAATCCAATGCAGCATCGGTTGAAGCGGCAACATCTCGGCGGCCGTCGTACCAGAAGTTCTGTTCTAGCCCGTAAGCTTCACCGGTGCCTGAAATGAACTGCCATAAGCCAGCGGCGCTACCGTGAGAATACGCAAATGCATCAAATGAGCTTTCAACAACGGGCAACAGTGCCAGTTCTAAAGGCAGGTCTCTTTCTTCAATCTTGGTGGTGATCAAATAAAGGAAAGGCTCAGCACGTTTTGATACGGTTTTTAGATGACTAGGGTGTTTAAGATACCAAGTTCGGTAGTAGTCGACCTTCTTTTGGTCGGGCACTTCCATTTCAAGTTGCATAGCAATACGTTTCCAAACATCTTCTTGTGTTTGTGGAGTAACGACAGGTGCTTCAACTTTTGGCTCTTTGTTGGTCGCATCTGGTGAAACGTTCGCTTGAGAAACTTCTTTAGTAGGAGAGGTGTTGGTTTGCTTGGAAGCTTGGTCTGGATTCTCTGACTGAGTTAATTGGCAACCAGAAAGTAGTAATACCAAAGCCCAGCTGTACTTAACTCGCATGTTACAGCCTTTTTAATAAACGGCCGATGATAATACTTGCCACCCCCTATGAGTGACAAGTCTGTATTTGTTAAAATTCGTTCTTCCACGCACGTAAAGCGGTAAATACTGATAAAGGATCAGTTTGCTCAGTACGATTAGACACTGATTTCACTACACTTGGCTCGGTATAGCGCAAGAAGGGGTTAACAAACTTCTCTTGTCTCAAATTTGTGGGGATGGTCGACTTATTTTGGGCACGCAGTCGGTTCACTTGGTCGCGATATTGCTGCAAATGTTGGTTATCAGGCTCAACCGCTAATGCGAAAGCGATATTGGCAGCAGTGTATTCATGTGCACAATACACTTCGGTTTCTTGAGGCAGCGCTGTGATCTTATTCAGCGCATCGAACATCTGTTGTGGTGTGCCTTCCATGATTCGGCCACAGCCTGCTGAGAACAATACATCACCACAAAATAGTTTGGCATCACCCACATAGCCAATATGACCAGCAGTGTGTCCGCTTAGTCCTAACACGAGGAAGACTTCACCAAACAGTTCTAACTGGTCACCATCATCAACCGGATGCGTTAATGTCGGGATAGGTTCATTTCGAGGGCCAACAACATCGACGCCGGGAAATTGTCTTACCAGCTCTGGAACGCCACCAATGTGATCGTGGTGGTGGTGTGTAATCAAGATTGCATCTAAAGTTAGCTCATGGTTCGCTAAGTACTCTAATACTGGAGCCGCATCACCAGGGTCGACGACAGCACAACGGCGATCGCTATTTTCAATCAGCCAGATGTAATTGTCGTTAAATGCAGGTATGCTTTTGATATGTAACATTATTGGTTCTCCAGTCACTTTCAGTGCGACAGAATAAGTGAGACAGATTATTGATGAAGCCAGCACGTAGCAGAAAGAAGTTTGAACATCCCTACACTTGGGCACAGTTGCACAATGGGGACTGGTTGAGAGAATCTATTCAAACTCGACTCGATGAGTGGTGCCCAAAGCTATTTGGTTACCATATGCTCAAGCTCGGCGGCCTCAGTAGTGAGATTTCTAGCTGCACATGCAACATTCAACATCAAGTAAACCTAGATATCCAGAACCCATTACATAATGTGATAGCAGATGGCTATAATTTGCCCTTTTTGGAGAAAAGCTTTGATGTTGTGGTGCTCAGTCATCAATTAGATTATAGCAATGACCCGCATCGATTATTGAGAGAAGTCGACCGAGTGATGATGGACGATGGCTATATCATCATTACTGGCTTCAACCCTTTCAGTGTGACGGGGCTCGCCAGTTTGATGCCTTGGCGAAAGAACAGCTTGCCTTGGAGTGGGCGCATGTACACGCCAAATCGAATTAAAGACTGGCTCGGTGTGCTTAATTATGAAGTGATTCATTGTGATACCTACGCGTTGTTTCCTATGAGTAAGTATCAAGCGATGTGGACGTGGTTGGAGAACGCTTTAGGTGGCTGTGCATCTTTTGCTGGCAGCCAATACTTTATTGTTGCTCGCAAGCGTACTTACCCGCTCAAACCTATCAAGCCGCATTGGCACCTTAAGCGACGCTTCTCGCCTGTTGGAGCGAGTTTTAGAACCAACACGCGCCGTACAATGGATTCAGCTAAAGCTTCATATCCGTTAAAAACAGAAAAAGCCGACTAGTTGTCGGCTTTTCATCTATTAGTTCTGTTAAGAAACTATCCAATAGTTTAAGGCGTTATCAATTAGTTCCAGGAACAATAAATCGTTTTCTGAAATGTACGTCTAACTTCAAAAGATGATTAGCTTGGTTGATAGCCCGTATCTTCTTGAGTCGGATTTTCCGCTGCGTTTCTTGCTAAATCATCACACATCTCGTTTTCTCTGTGTCCTGCGTGTCCTTTTACCCAGCGCCAATCCACGCTATGGCGAGCGGTTTCTTTATCGAGCCTTTGCCACAGATCGGCATTTTTAACCGGTTTCTTATCGGCTGTTTTCCAGTCACGCTTTTTCCAGTTGTGAATCCACTGTGTGATGCCTTGACGCACGTATTGGCTATCTGTGGTCAGAATCACAGAGCAAGGTTCTTTGAGGGCTTGGAGAGCAACGACAGCGGCGAGCATTTCCATACGGTTATTGGTTGTTAGCGTGAAGCCTTCTGCTAGCGTCTTCTCGACTTTTTTGTAGCGAAGTACGATGCCATAGCCACCCGGACCAGGGTTACCTAAACAAGAACCATCAGTGAAAATTTCAACTTGTTTCGTCATGATTTGATACTATTACCTCAAGCACATTATCGGCATAGTCTGACACAGTTATCCTTATGAATACCAGTAGCACTCCAGAACAAAGCACGAACGAAAAAAACAGTTCGAACGAAAATAAGCGTATTGTTGTACTCGATACCGAAACCACCGGTATGAATACAGAAGGTGGTCCTCACTATATGGGGCACCGCATCGTTGAGATTGGTGCAGTAGAGATCATCAACCGTAGGTTGACCGGACGTCACTTTCACGTCTATATCAAGCCTGATCGTGCGATTCAAGAAGAGGCGATTGGCGTTCACGGTATTACCGATGAATTCTTGATTGATAAGCCTGAGTACCAAGACATACATAAAGAGTTTCTCGACTTTATCAAAGGTGCTGAGCTGGTGGCTCATAACGCGCCCTTCGATACGGGTTTTATGGACTATGAGTTTGAGAAGCTTAATCCAGCGATAGGTAAAACGGATGACTACTGTAAAGTTACCGATACCTTGGCGATGGCGAAGAAGATATTCCCAGGTAAAAGAAACAACCTAGATATCTTATGTGACCGTTATGGTATTGATAACTCGCACCGTACTCTTCACGGCGCATTGCTCGATGCGGAGATCCTCGCCGACGTCTACTTATTGATGACGGGTGGTCAAACTTCGCTGCAATTTAACGCTGGTCAACAGGAAGGCGAAGCGGAAAGCATACGAAGAGTAGAAAGTGGTCGAAAATCCCTAAAGGTTTTACGAGCTACGGCCGATGAAGTAGAAGCGCATCAAAGTCGTTTAGATCTCGTCGAGAAAAGCGGAAGCTGCCTCTGGCGTCAGTAGGGAGAAAGTATGTTAAGGGTATTGGCTACCGGTTGCTTATTGCTGTTAAGCTTTGGCTTACATGCAGCAACAGAATCCGTAATGAGTTTATTGGACAACCGTTTTCGAGTTGATCCCAGTATTGAACAAGTCACCTTTGTGATTTATCGAGCCGATAACTCTAAATCTGTCGTTTTGGTTCGCCCGGATGGCAAGAAATACTACTCTTGGCGCAATGCTGATAATGTCCGTTGGTACGAAGAATCGTCCATGGACATTATCTCTATCGACAACCCGATGCCCGGCCCTTGGCAAGCAATAGGTAATGTCTCACCTAAGAACAATATCAAGCTCCTATCTCACCTAGTTTTAGATGCTAATGAGTTTCCCGACAAGTTGTATCAGACAGAACGCATCAAATTTACCGCTCGACTGACTTCTGATGGTAAGCCGCTTGTGCTACGCGATTTTCTCGATCGCGTGAAGCTTAAAGTCACCTTTACTAAGTTTGTTGAAAACGAAGAGTCTTTAGTAAGAGAAGCGCGCCCGGTGCCTGTTGTGATGGGCGAGTTTGCCGATGATGGCGCTGATCTTGATGAAAAAGCCGGAGATGGTGTGTTCACTGTCTCTTTACCAATTGATATCGAGCCTGGTAAATACAGAGCGCGTATTACTTCTGGCAATGGCGTTTTCCTGCGAGCGCAAGAGCAAGAAGTCTTGGTTTACCCAACACCAATTACTACCACCTTCATTCAGTCACGAAAAGAGGGCTTACCTCATACTATTGTGGTGTCTGGTGAGCAGGGGATGATCGCACCGAGCTCGTTAGCGGTTCATGTTGAGCACAAGGCTCCTGATGAGTATGTGATGTACAAGCAGGGGCAAGCTGAAGTTGACGCAATGAAAGTCGCTTTAGAGGTGCCTTACAATGGCGATTTAGGGATATATAATTGGTCAGGGATGGTTTATGCCACTGATACTTCAAGTCAGCGCCCACTGACCTTTCCAATTACCGAGCAGTCGTACAGCGTTGTTGAAGATATCGACTTAGCAGAGTCACGACGTCTTCAAGAAGAAGCACTTGCTGAACAGAAGCGTATCGCAACAGAGTTGATGATCCTTCAAAAACGTGAAGATGACCGACAACGAAGTATGATCATTATTGCGGTGGGTAATGTGGTCGCGATTCTATTGGGTTTACTGATTTGGTTTGTGATTCGTAAAGTGACAGCCAAGAAAAGAGCGCTACCTGAGATGCAGCTCAAGGCACCAAAGTAATTCGTTCGCGTCATTGAGCTATTCGGAGATTAAAAACATTCGTGCACATAATAGTGCTGAGAATAAAAAAAACGGGACTCATAGGAGTCCCGCTTTTGTTCTAGTCCAGAGCCTAGGCGACGTTATCAATCGATTGTTCTGGGTACTGAGACTTTGCTGCAAGCTCCTCTGGTGAGAAGTCATCCACGTTAATCGTGTACAGTCTATGTTCCTCTGCGCTAATCAGAAGGTTCGCTTCTTCTTGCGTTAAGATACCTTTTTCAAGTCCTAACTGAGCAACAAGATCAAGTCGTAAGAAGGCACGTTTTTGATGTGTCTCTTTGCAGACTTTGTCGAACAGAGGTTCAGCTTGAAGAATCACTTCTAGCGCTTTTTCAATCTTACCTACTGGGTTGTATTCCGTTGCTTCCAGGTATTGGCCGCGACCGATACGAGAGCGTGTTTCACTTGGTGTTTGTAGAATGTGCGCGACTTTGCTATCCAGTTTGTCGTTTGGTGCACGACGGATACGGCCAAATGGCATTAGCACAACACGAAGTAGACGACCAATCACAGGGTTAGGGAAGTTCGCTAAGAACTCATCAATCGCCACTTCAGTCTGACGTAAGCTATCTTGCATACCCCAATGTACTAACGGCAGATCTTCAGCGTGGCTGCCTTCGCTTTCAAAGCGTTTCAGCGTTGCTGATCCGAGGTAAAGTTGACTCAGGATATCCCCCAGTCTTGCTGATAAACGTTCTCTACGCTTAAGTGAGCCACCTAGAACTGCCATTGAGATATCAGACAGTAGCGCTAGGTTTGCACTGTAGCGGTTTAGCTGTTGGTAGTAACGTTGTGTCTGTTTATCTGTTTTATTTGAAGGTGTTGGCGCATCTGAACCACGACCATCGGTTAAACCAAACCACAAGCTGCGGACTAGATTACTCATAGTAAAGCTAACGTGTCCTGCTAACGCTGAATCGAACTTATCAAGCGCATCACTACTTTCAGAATAAGCCGCTTCCATTTCATTAAGAACATAAGGGTGGCAACGAATCGCCCCTTGACCATAGATGATCATTGAACGAGTTAGGATGTTTGCGCCTTCAACCGTAATCGCGATAGGCGAACCTTGGTAACCACGAGCTAGGAAGTTCGAGGGGCCCAAACAAATGCCTTTACCGCCAACGATATCCATCGCATCAATGATGCTGCGTTGGCCACGGTGAGTACAGTGGTACTTAACGATTGCAGAGATAACTGAAGGCTTTTCGCCAAGGTCGATACCTGCAACGGTTAGGTTACTCGCAGCGTCCATTACATAAGCGTTACCTGCAAGGCGTGCAAGTGGCTCTTCAACCCCTTCCATGCGACCAATCGGTTGTTTGAACTGACGACGGATACGAGCGTAAGCACCTGTTGCAAGCGCTGCTGATTTAATACCACCCGTTGAGTTTGAAGGCAGTGTGATACCACGACCAACCGACAGACACTCAACCAGCATGCGCCAGCCTTGGCCTGCCATTTTCTGGCCACCAATGATGAAGTCGATAGGCACGAAGATATCGTCGCCTTGCGTTGGACCGTTCTGGAAAGGTACGTTTAGCGGGAAGTGGCGGTTGCCAATTTCTACGCCTTTTAAATCTGTTGGGATAAGCGCACAAGTGATGCCTAGATCTTTTTGATCACCAAGCAGACCATCAGGGTCACGCAGTTTAAAAGCCAAGCCTAATACCGTCGCGACAGGTGCTAGGGTGATGTAACGCTTGTTCCAAGTTAGGCGCATGCCCAATACTTCTTCGCCTTGCCATTCGCCTTTGCATACAACACCGTAATCTGGGATTGAACCTGCATCTGAACCGGCTTCTGGACTGGTTAGGGCAAAACAAGGGATCTCTTTACCTTCCGCTAGGCGCGGCAGGTAGTGGTTTCTTTGTTCTTCAGTACCGTAGTGTTGTAATAGCTCACCAGGGCCTAATGAGTTAGGTACGCCAACCGTTGATGACAATACGCTAGAAACGCCGGTTAGCTTCTGAAGAACCAAAGATTGAGCGTAAGCCGAGAATTCTAAACCGCCGTATTTTTTCTTGATGATCATGGCGAAGAATTTATGGTCTTTCAGGTATTGCCATACTTCTGGTGGCAAATCAGCAAGCTCATGTGTCACTTGGTAATCGTTGACCATTTCACACACGGTATTCACTGGACCATCTAAAAATGCTTGCTCGGCTTCAGAGAGTTTCGGGTCAGCAATGTTCTGAAGCTTCTTCCATTCAGGTTTGCCTTTGAACAGCTCTGCTTCCCACCATACAGTGCCAGCTTCTAGTGCTTCTTTTTCTGTCTGAGACATCGCCGGAAGAACTTTCTTAAATAAAGAGAGCGCTTTTTGGCTGATTAGGGTCTGACGAATGGTCGGTACAGCAAAGATCGCAACGGCTAACAAGTAACAAAGCCAGCCAGTGACTGCCACGCCGCCAAACATTGTTAATGCTACCATTGCGCCGGTTAATACAACTAACGCACGTACCAGACTAACTCTATGGTAAAGACAGACGCCTAAGATGGCTGTCATGCCGAGTAGGGAGAGCAATATGTTCATGATCGATTTCCTTTTCAGAGATCACTTATTGTTATTAAGTTTTAGGTAAGAGGTCTAACCAGTCAAGTGTAAACAGAATATTAAATATTTGTAAAACTCCAAAGTGAATAAAAAGTGATCTCAATAGAGCTAAAGTTCTAATTGTGAGAGGTTGGTGGCGAATATTTGGACGGATTTACAGTGAGACCCTAATTAAGGTGGCAATCTTTGGGCTTAAGTGTCGACACTATTTCATGTTTGTGGGTAAACTCAGATATAAAGAGGGGAAAACCCTCAGCTCTCATTTCACGTACTTTAAGTTGCGTAAAAAAATATAAGAGATAAGCCTTATGTACCAAGACCTAATCAAAAGTGAATTGAACGAAGCTGCTGACGTTCTGAATAAGTTCCTGAGTGATGACCATAACATCGCTCAAATTGAAGCGGCGGCAAAACTGATTGCTGATTCATTCAAGCAAGAGGGCAAAGTGCTTTCTTGTGGCAACGGTGGTTCACACTGTGATGCAATGCACTTCGCGGAAGAGCTTACTGGCCGATACCGTGAAAACCGCCCAGGTTACGCTGGCATTGCGATTTCAGACCCAAGCCACCTGTCTTGCGTGAGTAATGATTTTGGCTACGACCACGTATTTTCGCGTTATGTAGAAGCGGTAGGTCGTAAAGGTGATGTGTTGTTCGGTCTGTCGACTTCAGGTAACTCGGCCAATATTTTAAAAGCGATTGAAGCCGCTCAAGCTAAAGGCATGAAGACGATTGCATTGACGGGTAAAGATGGCGGTAAAATGGCTGGTTGTGCTGATATCGAAATCCGAGTGCCACATTTTGGTTACGCAGACCGTATCCAAGAGATTCACATTAAGATCATTCATATTGTGATTCAGCTTGTCGAAAAAGAGATGGAATAATAATTTTACAGATATTTAGAGCCTAGGTTTGTGGCTCTATTGGTTTTAATAGGGAGTAGATTAAACCATGTGTGAATTGCTCGGTATGAGCGCGAATGTGCCAACTGATATTTGTTTTAGCTTTACTGGTCTTATGCAGCGTGGAGGCAATACTGGCCCGCATCGCGATGGCTGGGGTATTACCTTCTATGAAGGAAAGGGTTTTCGTACATTTAAAGATCCTAACCCTAGCTGTGAATCTAAGATCGCTGAGTTGGTTCAAAACTATCCAATTAAAAGCCAAGCCGTTGTCAGTCATATCCGTCAAGCGAACCGTGGTGGTGTTAATCTAGAAAATACACACCCTTTTACCCGTGAGCTGTGGGGCCGATACTGGACCTTTGCTCATAATGGTCAGTTAACAGATTACGACGATCTGGTTAGTGGTCGTTTCAGACCGGTTGGTGAGACAGACAGTGAGCTCTCTTTCTGTTGGCTCCTCAAACAACTCGAAGAGCGTTTTCCGGAACCACCTCAAGATATGGAAGGCATGTTTCGCTTTGTGGCTGAGTGTTGTGACCAGCTAAGAGAGAAAGGCGTTTTTAACATGTTACTCAGTGATGGTGAGTATGTGATGACATACTGTACTAACCATTTGTACTGGATAACAAGACGTGCGCCTTTTGGCAATGCGAGTCTGATTGATGAAGATGTTGAGATCAACTTTCAAGAAGAGACCACGCCTAATGATGTGGTAACGGTGGTGGCAACTCAGCCTCTAACTGACAATGAAGAGTGGTTTAGAATGAAGCCGGGCGAATATGCACTGTTTCATTTTGGTGAGCTGATTGGTAATAACCATCAAGCGTTGGAAGATGTTGCTTATGCGCCGAAAAAGGTCGCGAGCCAAGCACCGACAGAGCCATTAAGTTAATGCTATAAATCATATTGCTTTAACCAGAACATTGAAAGGCCGCTTACTGCACTAATAAGTCAGTAAGCGGCCTTTTTGTTTTCTATTTGAGTGATTGTCGGTTTGTTTAGCGGATCACTCTGATATTACTCTTCTGCGTAACCGTGTTTGCCCAATGCCTTACCGTCTAAGACAGCCTGCCCATTTAGCATTGATAAACGATCTTCCGCGAACCATTTGCAGACCATAGGGTAAATGCAGTGTTCTTGAGTAAGCACTCGGCTTGCCAGCATATCAGCATCATCATCTTCAAATACTGGAACCTTAGCCTGTAAGATCACAGGGCCACCATCAAGTTCTTCGGTAACAAAGTGGACGCTAGTACCGTGTTCTTTGTCTTGCGCATCAATAGCACGCTGGTGGGTGTGTAGACCTGGATATTTAGGTAACAGGGAAGGGTGGATGTTGACCATTTTACCCGCATAGTGACGAACAAACTCTGAACTTAGGATACGCATGTATCCTGCTAGTACGATTAAATCGGGTTGGTAGGCATCGATCTGAATCATCAATTCATGGTCAAACTTTTCACGTGAACCAAAGTCTTTTGGATTCACTGAATGTGCGTCAACACCTGCGGCTTTCGCTCGTTCTAATCCAAAAGCCTCTGCTTTGTTCGAGAAGACCGCCTTAACTGAAGCATCAATCATATTGCTATCACAGGCATCCAAAATTGCCTGTAAATTACTTCCGCTTCCTGAAACTAACACAACGATGTTTTTCTTAGAGTGACTGGTTTTATTTGAGTGATTGTTTTTCATAGAGTGGGTCATACGATTGATTAACGGGACTGTTTACAATGTACCTACATAAACTAAGGTTTTCTGCGGGCTAAATAGCAAAATGAGGACCATTAGGTCCTCATTGATTAACTAAGTAAGTGCGCGTATCACTTATTTGATTTCAACTTGCTCTTCGCCAGCTTCAGCGTTTGCGATCTCACCGATAACCCAAGCGTTTTCGCCTTCAGTTTTCAGTAGTTCAACAGCAGCGTCTGCTTGATCTTTAGGTAGAGCAACAACTAGGCCTACACCACAGTTGAAAGTGCGGTACATTTCAAATGTCTCCACGTTACCTTTCTCTTGTAGCCAGTTGAAGATAGCAGGCCATTCCCAGCTCTTGCCATCAATGACTGCTTTAGTACCTTCAGGAAGTACGCGTGGGATGTTTTCCCAGAAACCACCACCTGTGATGTGCGAGATAGCATGAATGTCATGCTCTGTAATCATCTTAAGTGCCGATTTGATGTAAATCTTAGTGGGTTCTAGTAGGTGCTCACCGATAGTGCGACCTTCTAGTTCTTCACTCTTATCAGCACCAGAAACTTCTAGAACTTTACGAATTAAAGAGTAACCGTTTGAGTGTGGACCACTTGAGCCAACAGCGATAAGTGCGTCACCTGCTGCTACTTTAGTACCGTCGATGATGTCAGCTTTCTCTACAACACCAACACAGAAGCCAGCTACGTCGTAGTCGTCGCCTTCGTACATGCCTGGCATTTCAGCCGTTTCACCGCCGATTAGTGCACAACCAGCTTGAACACAACCTTCAGCGATACCAGAAACAACGTCTGCTGCTGTATCTACATCTAGCTTACCTGTTGCGTAGTAGTCTAGGAAGAATAGCGGCTCACCACCTTGAACGATTAGGTCGTTCACACACATTGCCACTAGATCGATACCAATGGTGTCGTGTTTTTTCAGATCCAAAGCAAGGCGAAGTTTAGTACCAACACCATCAGTACCTGAAACAAGTACTGGCTCTTTGTATTTCGTTGGAAGTTCACATAGGGCGCCAAAGCCACCAATACCGCCCATTACTTCAGGGCGACGAGTGCGTTTAACAGCACCTTTAATACGGTCTACTAGTGCATTACCTGCGTCGATATCAACACCAGCGTCTTTGTAGCTTAGAGAAGAAGTATTACCACTCACGGGATAGTCCTCGAACTTAAGTTGGATGTGAAAACGGCGCTATTCTAACAGGGCTTGATTACCAAGAGCAAACGTTTGCGCGGTTTTTTTTATTAGAATAAAGATTCTGAAATAACCACAAAGTTCGTGTATAATCTACAGGTTTGTTTAAATATTGCCGGAGTTGGAAATGAAAGTTGTTGAAGTGAAACACCCGCTAGTAAAACATAAAATTGGCCTGATGCGTGAAGGTGAGATTAGCACTAAGCGTTTTCGTGAGCTAGCGACAGAAGTGGGTAGCCTTCTAACATACGAAGCGACATCAGACTTTGAAACTGAGCGCGTAACGATTAACGGTTGGAACGGTCCAGTTGAAGTTGACCAAATTAAAGGTAAAAAAGTAACTGTAGTGCCAATCCTACGTGCTGGTCTAGGCATGATGGACGGCGTTCTTGAGCACATCCCAAGTGCACGTATCAGTGTTGTTGGTATCTACCGTGACGAAGAAACGCTTGAGCCAGTACCATACTTCAACAAGCTTGCATCTAACATCGACGAGCGTATTGCTCTAGTCGTAGATCCAATGCTTGCGACAGGTGGTTCTATGATCGCGACTATTGACCTGATGAAAGAGAAAGGTTGTAAGCACTTTAAGATTCTTGTGCTTGTTGCTGCTCCTGAAGGTATCGCTGCTCTAGAAAAAGCGCACCCAGACGTTGAGCTTTACACTGCTGCAATCGATGAGAAGCTAAATGACAAGGGCTACATTGTTCCTGGTCTTGGCGATGCTGGTGATAAGATCTTCGGTACTAAGTAATTCGGTTTCAGCTTAAGTGACTCTAAACCGTTTCTTAACTCGCTGAATTAGCCGTATTAATAAAAAGGGAGAGCATTCAATGCTCTCCCTTTTTTGATCTGGTTGGTTTGTGATTCTTTTGAATCTACGGTTACCTATTCATTAATCGATTTGAGCTTTATCTACCACAGTGTTGTCACCTAGCTCATCTGGAAGTACTAAGTTAAGTAGAATCGCGACGATACCGCATAAGCTTACGCCTTGTAGGCTAAAGTCGCCGATGCCAAATGCCATGCCGCCAATACCGAAGACTAACGTAATGCCCACAATCACAAGGTTACGTGATTTGTGTAGATCGACTTTGTTCTGAATTAGAGTATTCAAGCCTACGGTTGCGATAGAACCAAATAGTAGAATCATGATGCCGCCCATCACAGGAACCGGAATTGTTTGGAGTAGTGCGCCTAGCTTGCCAACCAATGCAAGAACAATGGCTGTTACCGCAGCCCAAGTCATGATCACCGGGTTGAATGCTTTAGTCAGCATTACCGCGCCTGTTACTTCACTATAGGTTGTGTTTGGTGGAGCGCCCAGCATCGATGCAGCAATCGTTGCCACGCCGTCGCCTGTGATTGTGCGGTGCAGGCCTGGCTTCTTAAGGTAGTCTTTACCCGTCACGTTGGAAATCGCAAGCATGTCACCTACGTGCTCAACGGCTGGTGCAATCGCGACAAACACCATGAAGAAGATAGCGTTGATGTTGAATTCAGGCATAGTGAAGTTTGGCAGTGCCAACCACGACGCTTGTGCAACAGGTGCGAAGTCGACTGCGCCATAAACCAGGCTTGTTATGTATCCCGCAACAATACCACCGAAGATTGGTAGTAGCTTAAGGAAGCCTTTAGAGAACACACTGATGACAATTGTCACTAACAGTGAAATCGAAGAGATCCACAGTGCTGCGTCTGCATCAACCAGTTGAACTGCGCCATCACCTGTTTTACCTAGCGCCATGTTTACCGCCACAGGCGCAAGGCCTAGACCGATAACCATGATTACAGGGCCAACGACCACAGGTGGAAGTAACTTGTGGATGAAGGCTACGCCACGTACTTTAATCAACGCACCCATTAATACATACACAACACCCGCCGCCATAAGACCGCCCATGGTTGCACCTACACCCCAAGTTTGAATACCAAACATGATAGGCGCGATGAATGCAAAAGAAGACGCTAAGAAGATTGGCACTGAACGGCGTGTAATAAGTTGGAATAAAAGGGTACCGATACCTGCGCCAAAGAGTGCAACGTTAGGATCGAGTCCAGTCAGTAGCGGCACGAGTACAAGCGCACCAAAAGCTACGAACAGCATTTGTGCACCTTGCAGAGCATTCTTCATGTTATGTCCTTAAAAATGGTCGTTATATGAAAAGTGAAAAATAAAATTCGCAGGATTCTATCACTTAGCAATCGATTGCCGCACCAAATAGATCAAATTTATTTATCTTAGTGATGTTTTATATTTATCAAGGCTCGGAAATTCAGCCTATAAGTGAGCGATTTATCATGGCCAGGTGATATTTTGTGGTTATTAAACAGAGTGGGTGTTATCGACCTTGCCCCTCAATCCATAGTTGCTTATCATCTAGGCACAAGATTTGAATATTAGGATCAGTATGCGCTATATAGCATTGTTGTTGATGGGACTATTAGCCTCTCCGAGTTACGCCTTAACTCAAGTAGATATCTTTAGTGCTGAAGTTGCGATTAACGCTGAAGACAAACAGCCAGAACAAGTGGCAAGAAATACAGGTATGGAGCAGGTATTGATACGTGCGACTGGCCAAACTGATGTCGCTTCGAATGAGACAATTCAAAAGGCGATGCGCAAGAGTGCGCAGTACATGTCTCAAATGAGTTTTGGCGAAAGCAACGATCAATCAACATTGCGCATGCGTTTTAACGGTGCTCAAATCCGCTCTCTGTTGACTCAAGCGCAGTTACCGTACTGGCCTGACACGCGCTCAAACATCCTTGTTTGGCTGGTGGAAGAGGACAACTACGATAAGAACATCGTGTGGGAACACTCTAACTCACAGTTGGCCGCTGGCTTACAAGCGAACGCAAAAGAGCGAGGTTTGCCTTTGACGCTGCCTGTTGGTGATTTTGACGATATTACAGGTATTGCGACTTCTGATTTGTGGGGCAGCTTTGTTACGCCAATCAGTAAAGCAAGTCAGCGTTACCCTGTTGATGCTGTGTTGGTGATAAAGGCTCAATCTTCAGGTCTACGTTGGACTCTATACGATCAAAAGCCAAGTCAATTGACGAGCACACCAAAATCGCCAGTGAGTGGTTCGGTCTCGGGCAACAGCGCAACAACTTCCAAGAAGTTAGTTGACCAAATCAGCAACTACTATGCAGGCAAAAGTGCTGTGACGGTAGCAAGTGAGTCATCAGAATCGATTTTGACGCAGTTTATTAGCTTGAATAATGCTCAAGACTTCTTCCAGTTGGAGAACGCACTTAAGCGTCTAAACTCGGTTGCAAGCCTAGATATTCTGAAGATTCAGAACAATGAAGTGACTTTCCGAATTCACTTATTGTCGACTCAACAAGAGTTTGAGCAAGAAGTGGAAAGCATTCGCCAAGTTGCGAAGGTTGAAGAATCTTACATTGAACCTGAAGTGAGCCCTGAATTTGAAACTCAAGACAACACCATGTCTGTTGGTGATGATTTAACAGGTGCTGCTGAAGTAGCTGGTGACGAAGCTGACTCAGGCGTACAAGTGAGTAAGGGCAACGAGGTATCTGTGGATGCTGAGCTAACCAACACGTCTGACGCAACGTTAGAGGAATCTAACACAGAAGATCTAACCATTACTGCGCCAGTACATGCTAAGCCAAGCTTAGTCTACGAGTGGGTTCGTTAATAATTATTAGCTGGCATAAGTGATTGAAATGAAAGTATGAAAAAGCCCTGCAAGAGGTTTCTCGCAGGGCTTTTTGTTTGTAAGCGGTCAGTTTGAAAGCATCAAATCAATATTATCGCTCGAACTTAGCTTTCTCTTTCTTTTCTACTTCAGAAAGGCGCTTAAGTTTGATGCCTAATTCTTTGGCACGAAAGCGAGTAAATAAGATATTGCCCGCGAACCCTAGAGTAGTCAGAAGCAGTTCAACCGCAGCTAGTAAGCGCTCACCACCGTCTACATACAAGATAGTTAATGCGTGTAGGAAGTAGAGCATTAAGACGAAATTAGCCCAAGCATGCGTATAAGGCTTACCTGCTAAAATCCCCGGTAATGGCAGTAACAGTGGTATAGCCCAAGCAATCGCAAGCGTTACATTACTCAGGTGAGGGTGCGGCGAAAGTGTCATCTGCCAAGCCACCACCCAGAATAAAAGCGACAAGTTACCCGCTAAAGCAAGGTAGCGAAATAACTTGGTTTTGGGAGACATAGCCTTCTCTGGCATATACATCATTGAGAAATTCCCTTCTGGTTTAGTGCGATACGTGCAAGGCGTTTGCCTAGATTTTGCGCCAACTCAACCTCTTCTTTGCTAAGTGAAGCGCTCTCTCCAGTACTGCTTGCACCATAAGGCGTACCACCAGTTTGAGTGGTGTGCAGCGCAGGTTCTGAGTAGGGGATGCCCACGATTAACATGCCGTGATGCAGCAGGGGTAACATCATGCTTTGTTGTGTCGTTTCTTGACCACCATGCAGTGATGAAGAAGAAGTAAATACACAAGCTGGCTTATCGATAAGATCGCCATTGATCCACAGTGATGTCGTGCTATCCCAAAAGTGCTTCATCGGCCCGGCCATATTGCCAAACCAAACTGGGCTGCCTAGCGCCAAACCATCACAAGATCGAAGTTCTTGTAACGAGGCGATAGGATCTGTTGGTTGATGACGCGAATCGGGCTGCTCTTCTACCGTGTACACGTCGTTCACTGTTCTCAGCATAGCTTCACACTCAGGGATGGACTCCACCCCTCGTGCAATCTGTCTTGCTAAAGCTTGTGTGTTGCCGTGGCGACTGTAATAAAGAACAAGAATGTTAATGCTCATATTGGATTACAGAATCTCTAGCACTTGCTCTGGTGGGCGACCAATTTTTGCTTTGTTGTTCGCAACAACCACAGGGCGTTCAAACAGTTTTGGGTTTGTTGCCATTGCTGAAAATAGATCTTCATCAGTAACCGAAGCATCACCAAGGTTTGCTTCTTTGTAATCCGCTTCTTTGGTGCGCATCATGTCGCGAACACTCTCAAACCCAAGCTGAGTGAACAGTACTTTCAGCTGTTCAACCGTCAAAGGATTTTCTAGGTATTTGATTACCTCTGGCTGTACGCCGTTTTCCTGAAGCACTTCTAGAGTTTGACGGCTCTTTGAGCAACGTGGGTTATGATAAATCACGACAGACATGGTTCTTCCTCATTATTATTTTTTGATTTAATTGTTTAGCTGAAGCCACCAGAGGTGACTTCTTTTTTTCGTAACGTTGAGCTTTCTTTTTATACTGGCAACGAGCGTTACCAGTAACATATTATTGTAGCGACAAGAAGCGTTCTCTCTGAATCATGAGTTGATCAATTCGTGCGTCGTAGCGTGCTTGTTTTAGGCTACCAAGCTCAGCGATTTGACTTGCTTGCGTGTAGTACTGAATCGCTTTGTTCCAGTTGGCTTGTAGTGCCAAAATTTCTGCACGAGCAGCTAGTTCTTCGTCGCTATTACCAAGGCTCGTATTTACTTTTGAAAGTAGGTGCCAGCCATTGGTGTCGTTCGGATTATCGTGCGTGTAACGTTGCAATACGCGAACGGCTTCTTGTAGATCTTCATTTTCAATCAGGGCATTGGCGTAGTTAATGGTCAGAACCGGGTTGTTTGGCTGGCGAACCAGTGCCGATTTAAGTTCTTTAATAGCAATCTCAGGCTGCTTCTTCTCGATGTGTAGGTCCGAAATAGCGTCTAGATAAAACAGGTTGGTTGGGTCGCTGTTAATCAGCTTGTTCAGAATTGGCTCTGCTTTGTCTAATTTTTTAGAATCTAGGTAAACCAGTGCTTGGCCATATTCTAATGACGGAACCATAGCTTTAGGGGCTTTCTTCAACTTACGCTCAAACCAGTCAAGAGCTGCATCATTATTAATGCCAGCATAGCGCGCGACAATACGGGCTCTTGCTAGATGGTAATCCAGTGATGGAGCCAGCTTCAGAGGCGGATAGCTGCGAGCACGTGCGCGTGAATCTGTGATTCGGTCTTCTGGTAATGGGTGAGTCAATAACATTGGTGGTGGTGTGCTTGCATAGCGGTATTCATCAGCCAAACGGCCAAAGAAACGTGGCATAGCATTCACATCGAATCCTGCTTTTGCAAGCGTGTTGATACCAAAACGGTCAGCTTCTTTTTCATTGCTACGCGTGTAGTTGATTTGGCTTTGCATGTTGCCCGCAGTAGTCGCAGTTAGGGCTGCGATCCCCGCTTCTGGTGCAGCAATTGCCAGTAATACAGAAGCAGCAAGTGCTGCGATGGTTACAGGAGAGCGGCGAGCTTGATCTTCCATACTACGTGCCAAGTGACGCTGAGTAACGTGCGCGATTTCGTGCGCTAATACAGAAGCCAGCTCACTTTCAGACTGTGCATGCAGGAATAGACCTGAGTGCAAAGCAACATAACCACCAAAGAAAGCAAAGGCGTTAATGTTGCGGTCACGGATCATAAAGAACTGAAAAGGTGTCTTTACATCATTCGCGTTTGCGACAAGGCGGTGGCCAAGCGTATCAATATACTGATTTAGAACAGGGTCGTTTACGATAGGTTGGCTGCTTCTGATGATACGCATATAGGCATCACCATAGATAAGTTCTTGATCGATAGTGAGCGTGCCGCCAGCAGCGGTGCCGATGTCCGGTAAATCCAAGCTATTGGTGTTCGCCAACGTTGGGGTGCTTAATGTGGCTGCGATGCATAAGCAAGCAATTGAACGAGCGCGTTTAAACATATTAGTCAGTAATACTCCGTTTCTTCTGACAGTAGGACAAGGGCAATGCAAATTGGTTCTTTATCTAATTTAACCTTTGTTAAGTGCGTGCGCTATCCTGAAGGAAGATGAATCAATGATGGCACGTTTTTAAAAACAGATTACAATACGCCCCTTATAATAAGCATCGAGCCCAAGAATGACACCTAATATTCTAGATTTACGCCAAGAGCGCTGCCCAATGGCGTTATTATTAGCCAAGCGTCACAGTGTAAAGTTAGAAGTAGGGCAATCTTTGTCAATTTATGTATCAGATAACAGTTCGATGAAAGATATTGTTACTTTTTTGTCTAAGCAAGCTTATGTTGTCATGACAGAGGTTTGTTCTAATTACCATCATCTCCTCGTCACTAAAAAGGAATCGCAGTCAGATGCTTGAAATGGTCAGTCGTTGGTATAAACGACGTTTCTCTGATCCACACGCTGTCAGTTTGGTTGCCATCATTCTATTCGGCTTTATTACCATCTATTTCTTTGGTCACTTGATCGCACCATTATTGGTTGCGATTGTGTTGGCTTACTTGCTTGAGTGGCCTGTGACTCAACTTCAACGATTGGGTGTTCCAAGAACGCCGTCGGTGATGTTGGTGATCTTAATGTTCTTTAGCGTGATGCTATTGGCGATATTTGGTTTGGTGCCAACCATTTGGGAGCAAGTAGGCAACCTAATCAATGATATTCCAAGCATGTATGGCGGCTTACAGAAGTTCATTGCGACGATACCTGAACGCTATCCTGAGCTAGCAAACTTACAAATTGTTGAATCTATTGTGTCTAACGCGAAAAATAAAGCTCTAGGCTTTGGTGAAAGTGTGGTGAAGGGCTCTTTAGCTTCTCTCGTTAGCTTGGCTACGCTTGCAGTTTACTTGATTCTAGTACCGCTGCTGATCTTCTTCTTACTAAAAGATAAAGAAGAGATGATTAGCATGGCGAGTGGTGTTCTTCCTCGAAACCGTCGTTTGGCGACCAAAGTATGGGTTGAGATGAACCAGCAAATATCGAATTACATTCGCGGTAAGGTCTTAGAGATTTTAATCGTTGGTGGTGTCAGCTATGTAACTTTCGCGATTCTGGATCTGCGTTATTCAGTATTGTTGGCTGTAGCGGTTGGCTTCTCGGTATTGATTCCTTATATCGGTGCGGCAGCTGTGACTGTTCCGGTGGCGATTGTTGGTCTGTTCCAGTGGGGATTAGAACCTCAGTTTTACTGGTTGCTTCTCGCTTACGGTATTATTCAAGCGCTAGATGGCAACGTGCTCGTTCCGGTTCTTTTCTCTGAAGCGGTGAACCTGCACCCTGTGGCTATTATTGTTGCTGTGTTAGTGTTTGGTGGACTGTGGGGATTCTGGGGGGTGTTCTTTGCTATCCCGTTGGCAACGCTAGTTAAGGCGGTTTGGAATGCCTTACCGAGTCACGCATTAGACGATGACCCTGAACATCAAAAGTAATTGAACTTGTTATAGAAAAAGGCCGAACATTCATGATGTTCGGCCTTTTTTCGCTTAGCTTAATGAGTGTTGCTCTTGGCTTAGAGAGTGATGAATCTAAGGCATTAACTCACTCAAATCGCCTTTAAGCTTCTTGATTGAAGTAATCTAGAACCACTTCGTGGTGAGTCTTAGTCTTGAACTTGTTGAAGACGTGCTCAATCTGACCTTCTTCGTCAATTAGAAAGCTAATGCGGTGCAGGCCATCGTAAACCTTGCCCATGAATTTCTTCTCGCCCCAAACACCGAACTGCTCAGCAACACTGTGGTCTTCGTCAGATAGCAGTGTGAAGTTTAGAGATTTCTTCGCAACGAAGTTTGGTAGGCGTTTCACTGGGTCGATGCTGACACCCAGAACAACCACATTGAGGTCATCAAGCTGTGCTTTGATATCACGCAGGCCTTCTGCTTGCACAATACAACCTGGAGTCATTGCTTTTGGGTAGAAGTAGAAAAGTACTTTTTTACCTTTGAAGTCACCAAGAGATACGATATTGCCATCTTGATCTGGAAGCGAAAAAGCAGGTGCTGGAACACCAGCCGTTAGCGTATTCATGACATTTCCTTTTTAAAGACTGTTTTTAATAAAGTTGAGCGAGCCTTGGACTGATAGGCTCTGACACAGCGAGTTGAATTCTTCTTGTAGCTGCATCAAATTACATTCTGATTGTACAGAAGCGGTAATAGAGATATGGAATTGGTCGTTGTCGAGTTGAACCTTAGACTTATTGATGGTTCGTGCACTTAACGAATTGAGGCCGATATTTCGGTCTGCGAAGAACTGGGTAAACTGCTCAGTAAGGCCGATTTTATCGTCTGACTCAACGAACACCTCTACTGTGTAAGAGTTCTCAATAACATCATGAGGTGAGGTTCGCTTCATAATCGTAATCAAGTCGTGCTCTTGGCCAAGCAAGGGCAGGGTGGTTTCAACGCGGGTAATGTTATTTGCCTTTCCAGACAGCAGCATGATAAGCGTAAATTCTTCGCCAAACAGAGCGATACGGCTATCAATAATGTTACAGCCTGATTGGGTGACTAAATGAACCACTTGGTTGCATACACCTGGGCGATCAGTGCCCACAGCTGTGATTACTAGATGTTGAGTCATAAAATCACGTCTCTTTATATTCCATTGATTCATGCATGTTAGCACAGTTAGCTCGTGGAATAAGCGTGCGTACGGGGCTTTTTATGAGGCTTCTTGCTTCTAACATGTAACCAATGATAAGAATATTGAGAGTGTTAAAAATGAGATAGAGTGGTGAGAGTACAGCTTACTTGTTGCTGACATCCAATGATGTGCTATCCGCTAGATTGAGCGCAGGTTACCAAAATTCTAGGTAGAACCGCCGTTAGAAGTCGTTTTACCTCAAACATACGACAATATTTACTGCAGATGTTGCCGCTAAGCCACTTTAATGTCTTGTGTTTATTGATTGGCTTACAGTAACATGCAAAAAGAATAAATTAAGGGAGATAGACATGTTTTCAGGAAGTATCGTTGCGCTAGTTACGCCATTTAATACAGATGGTGAAGTGGATTTCGACAGCCTTAAAAAGTTAGTTGAGCACCATGTTGCTGCAGGTAGTGATGGTCTGGTTGCGGTTGGCACAACAGGTGAGTCTTCAACACTCACTATTGAAGAGCATGTCAAAGTCGTCAATAAGATCGTTGAATTTGCTGATGGTCGTATCCCAGTTATCGCAGGTACAGGCGCTAATGCTACGCACGAGTCAGTGCTATTCAGTCGTTTATTGAACGGTTCTGGTATTGCGGGTTGCCTTAGTGTAACGCCTTACTACAACAAACCGACTCAAGAAGGTTTGTACCAACACTACAAAGCGATTGCTGAAGTAAGTGACGTTCCTCAAATCCTATATAATGTACCGGGTCGTACTGCCGTAGACCTATTACCAGAGACTGTTGCTCGCCTTTCTGAAATCGAAAACATCGTTGCACTCAAAGATGCGACGGGTGATCTCGACAGAATTGCAATTCACCGTGAACTTTGTGGCGAAGATTTTATCTTACTAAGTGGTGATGACTTAACAGGTCTAGAATTTGTTAAGCGTGGTGGTGATGGCGTGATTTCTGTAACGAATAACGTTGCAGCGGCGGATATGGCTACTATGTTCAAACTTGCGAAAGAAGGTAAGTTTGAAGAAGCAGAAGCGATCAATGAGCGCTTGATGCCTCTACATAAGAATTTGTTCGTTGAGTCTAACCCTATTCCCGTAAAATGGGCGGTTCATAAAATGGGTCTGATTGCTGAAGGTGGCTTACGTCTGCCTCTGACTGAACTGTCAGAACCAGCTCAACCTGTTGTTGCTCAAGCAATGACTGAAGCGTGTATTTACTAAAAACGTATGAAGTGATGCCGAAGCGAACCTTCGGCATTTAGGAGTATAAATGAAGTATTCTCACCAGCTAGTGATTGGGTCACTGGCTGTTTTCGTTCTTACAGCATGTTCTGGCAGCCCGACTCAACGTCGTCAAGCCAAAGATGATTTCGAATACTTAGAAACACCTGAGTTTTCACAATGGCAATTGCCTGAAGATGCTCAGCCTCAGTTCTACCCAAACTTTGACATCCCAAGCGGTGAGTTCAGCGGTGGTATTGGCCGTGAAGTGGATATTCGTCCTCCGCAACAGGTTCTTGAATTGATTCCTGGTGCTCGTGCTGAGCGTCAAAATGGTGAAGTGACACTATGGCTTCTTCGTGCTGAAGAGGCTGACAGAGTGTGGCAAACGGCTGTAGATATGCTAGCTCAGCGTGGCATTGGTATTCGTGAGCAATCAGAGAATGAAATTGAGACTGATTGGGTAACTTGGGTTTCTGAAGATGAAGACGTAGAGATTGGCAGCCGCTACTCTATGTCTCGTTTCCAAGCGAACAACCGTCACGGCTTCAAGATTAACCTGATTGATTGGCGTGAAGGTACTGAAGAGAAACCGGTAACGGCAACCAATAAAGAGCGTTACAACGCGTTCCTGACTAACCTAGTTATGGCTAAGTACGATGAAAACCTTCGTGCTGAAGCAGCGCTGAAAGCGCAAGAGTTGGTGAAGCGAATCCCAATCTCAATGGGTGCGGACCGCAGTGGTTTCCCTGTGATTATTGCTCGTACACCATACAATGTATTCTGGCAGCGCCTGCCTAACTTGTTGCCTGCTATGGGCTTTGAGCTTGAAGAACGCAATCAATCTCAGGGTACGGTGAAGGCGAAGTACGCAGCACCAGATGATGAGTTCTGGGAAGAAATTGGCCTAAAGCCTATCGATTTAGCGCCAGGCACTTACAACTTCCTATTTGGTGATCTTGGTAACCGTACGTCGATTAACGTAACGGATGCATCAGGTAAGCCAGTAGAAGAAGAGCTGCTTAAGTCAATGGTTCCGGTACTAGCGCATATTGCTGACCAGACCAAAAATGACAAAGAAGCGAAAGCTGAGTAGTAGCACTTAAGCAGTCACAGAGCTGGGTTCAATCAGATCTGTGACTAGCTAAGGCCAATAAAAAAGAGGACACATTGTGTCCTCTTTTTTTGTATTCGTTGTTATCAGACTATTGGTCAATCAAGCGGATTAGCCAAAGAAAAAAGCTATGCGTCTTTACTGTCTTTGGATTCTTCTTTTTCAGCTTTCTCTTGATTCTGTTTATCCAAGCGATTGAGCTTATCTAAGTCTCGCTCTGTTTTACCACGACCCGTCAGATCCATATTTGCGGTCTGTTTAAGAGCTGCGATGTTACCCACCACAACGCTAACCACGATGATGATGATAACCCAAGGGTTTGTAAGCCACTCCAACATAAGCGCTCCTAATGGCTGATGTTCGCTACGAAGCGTGCGTAGATCTCGTCTAGCTGCTCCATAATAATCTCATACCCTAATATTGGCTTAGATTGGAGTTGCTTGCCAAGTAAAGTGGGAGATAACTGTGATAAACACGACTCCGAAACGTTACGATGGCTAATATGCCAAGGCTCTATCGCCACACCACCCAGGTCTTGGCTGTAAGGAAAGAAGAACCCAAATTGCGCAGCATGAACCGATAGCCATTGGTAAAACGCTTGCTGGTGGCCAGTAAGGTATTCCCATGGTTCTAATTGCAGCTGTGTGCCTTCAGGTAAGTGGTTACGAGCAAAGACATCGAAGTCACAACCCCAATGGTGACGGCTCGCACCGGGAAGCGCAGACCATCTCAGGATAGCCGATAATTTTCGATGTTCAGTCAGTGTTGAAGCATCAAGAGGTTGGCTTTCTGAATCTAATATCGGAGCTTCGCCAGAAAACTTACGGTTCCAAATCAGAGATTGCCTTTCATAGTCGCGAAAGCCACTGGCAATCTCCATTTTAAAACCAGCGAGCTGAGCAGCTTCAATCAAATTATTCAGGTCATTCTTAACCTCACTGTGAACCAAGAAGGTCTTGGTACCGATCAGGCTAGGTTCTAGATGAGAATCTGATTGTCCGGTAAGCTGCTCTGGTGTCATAACGAGTCTCTCAATAATTGGATGCTATGAATCGCTGATGAAAGACTATTTAGCGAACAGGTTCACTAATGTTCTTTCGTACATGTCAGTTAGCTTTTCTAAATCAGCTACTTTCACGCATTCGTTGACCTTGTGAATCGTTGCATTCACAGGGCCTAGTTCAACCACTTGTCCGCCCATACGTGCAATAAAGCGACCATCAGACGTACCGCCAGTCGTTAGCAATGCTGGTTTCACATCATTGACGTGACCCACTGCATCAACAATAGCATCAAGCAACGAACCTGCGTCTGTTAAGAACGGGTCGCCATTGAATGTCCATTTTAGGTCGTATTCGAAATCATACTTGTCGAGTGTTGTTGTGATGCGCTCAACGATGATGTCGTTGCTTAACTCGGTACTAAAACGCAGGTTAAACTGAACATTAAACTCGCCAGGGATCACGTTTGAAGCGCCGGTACCCGCACTCACATTTGGAATCTGGAAGCTTGTTGGTGGGAAGTAATCATTACCTTTGTCCCACTCAGTTGTTGCCAGCTCATGAATAGCAAGCAGAGAGCTGTGTACTGGGTTGTTTGCTAGGTGAGGGTAGGCAACATGACCTTGTGTACCCTTAATCGTTAGGTCGCCTGTGATAGAGCCACGACGACCGTTCTTCACTACATCACCTACAAACTCAGTGCTTGATGGTTCACCGACAATACACATGTCGATGTTCTCACCGCGCGCCATCAACGTTTCAACAACACGTACCGTACCGTTGATGAAAGGACCTTCTTCATCAGAGGTGATAAGGAAACCGATTGAACCAGTGTGATCTGGGTGTTTGGCAATGAACTGTTCTACAGCCACAATCATTGATGCCAGAGAGCCCTTCATATCTGCCGCGCCGCGACCATGTAAGTAGCCATCAACAATCGTTGGCTCAAATGGCTTGGTGTTCCATTGTTCGATTGGACCAGCTGGAACCACGTCAGTGTGGCCTGCAAAAGCAAATAGAGGGGCTTCGGTACCACGACGAGCCCAGAAGTTCGTAGTATCTTCAAATACCATGACTTCGATTTCAAAACCGAGTGCTTTTAAGCGTTCAATCATCAGGTCTTGGCAACCTGCATCTTCTGGTGTTACCGATTGACGGCTGATTAGGTCTTTTGCCAGAGCCAAAGTTGGGCTGCCTGTCATCCTTGAATTCCTTGTTTAAATAAAACGTCTAGTCATTAATGTTTAGGACGCTGATTTCATGATCAACGTCCAGTTGTTTATCTATGTGAATACAACGGCCTAAGAAAAAATAGCCGCGTATTGGTCTGCTTTAAATCCAATGTGAAGCTTACCATCTACTTTTAAGATTGGGCGCTTGATCATTGCTGGTTGCTCAACAAGCAAAGCCACTGCTTTTTCTTCCGTTAACGTGTCTTTTTGCTCTTGAGGAAGTTGGCGATAAGTTGTCCCACGTTTGTTTAGCACAAGCTCCCAACCTAGCTCAGAACAGAAGTTTGTTACTAGCTCTGTGTTGATGCCTTGTTTGCGATAATCGTGAAATTCGAACTCGATACCTTCAGCTTCGAGCCATTTCTTTGCTTTTTTAATAGTGTCGCAATTTGGGATACCAAACATAGTGATAGTCATTATTCTTCCTTTGAGTGATTTTATTTCATTGTTATGAGTTGAATCCTATCAGGAAGCAGCAACTCAGACAAAATAGAGTGATGAATATTTCATAGAGTGAAAAAAAAGCGTAAGAAAATGTCACTATTGGAGACTTATTGATCAGCCTCAACATGTTGTCAGCGAAAAAAGAAATAATTGAGCTGCACATATATAGGAGGTGTCAATGGAGTTGAGTCCTGTTTTTGCAAGGCGGCTATATTTAGCATTGTTAGTGGAAAGCCTTGATAGGCCAAATGTGCCTAAACTCATCGAAAAAACGGGGTGGCCTCGTCGTACTATTCAAGATGTACTCAAGGCGTTACCGGGGATCGGTATTGAACTTATGTTTGTTCAAGATGGGCGACGTCATAATGATGGCTATTACCAGTTATCCGACTGGGGGCCATTTGACAGTCAATGGGTGATCCAGCGTAAAGGCGATATAGCAACAAGCCTTGGATTTAGTGCATAAGCCAGCGAAAGCTGGCTTTCTTTTTTGTAGTAGAAGTAGTCGTGGTAGCATCTCGCTCATTTTAGTGCTGAGCTACCTAATTACGTTTCTATCTACTCACACAAATAAGCTGTGCCCAGCATGGTCACGGAAGTGGCAAAGTCTTGGGGAAGGGTAAATATCACGGTGTCTGCACCTAATTCAATGGCGTTGAATTTTAACTCGTTCATTGCGCCTTGAATCAGAGTGTCATTTGGGAAGAATAGATAGCTGTACCAGTGGCCTTCGCTGCCAGTGACTTCCCCTTTGTAATCGCACTTGTTGATATCAATCAGTCCATGATAATCCATTTTTACTTGGTCAGCTTCGCTATGGGGCATTGATGTCGGTGTCGTGCAACCTAGCAATGCACCACTTATAATCAAAGCGACTAATTCCTTTTTCATACGATTATCCTGTTATTTCATCAAATAAATTGCGAAGCCTATCCAGCTAGCGACCAATAGTAGCCACGGCAATTTATTGGCGTGATTTGATGCGGTTTCAACGCTAGTGTCGATATCCTGCTCTTGAGCTTGGTGCGCTTGTTGAGTCTGCTTCTCTTTCTGTACACGTTTCTTTGCTTTATCAGCTTGGCGACTGCGTTCTTTTTGCTGTTTCTTATAGAGCGCAATGCCTTTCTCAATCCCCTGAGCAATCAATTTAGTTTGTTCTTTGGTTTGAGCGGGTTTTTGAGTCGCTTTGGCTATCTTCAGTGCTTCTTGTTGAGATTCAACAGACGGTGTAATAGTTTTATTTTTCATACTGAGTTCGATAATTAAAACGGATTAACCAATAAGATAACGCAAACCTAGTTAAGTATGAATGATTTGCGTTAAAGTGTTGGTTTGAAACTAAGTGAAAGTGAGATTTGTGCGGTACTCCATAGAACAATACGATAAGCACGGCTTT
Source organism: Vibrio satsumensis (assembly GCF_050337435.1). NCBI lineage: Bacteria > Pseudomonadati > Pseudomonadota > Gammaproteobacteria > Vibrionales > Vibrionaceae > Vibrio > Vibrio satsumensis. Next base: position 123,074 of record NZ_JAKJSX010000007.1, read on the forward strand.
TTAAAAGCCCCAATTCTATTATGGTTGGGTTGGCTGTTTCTTGCGAAAGCGCTGGTCGTGTTCATTGTTGCAGGTGCAAGTAGAGAGTCGGGAACCGATATTCTCGAGATCATCTATCCAGACCATCAGATGTTTTATGTTGGAATTGCGTTGAGTGTTCCTAGTTTGCTACTGATGTGGTTGTTTGGGCTAAGATCTCCAGATAGAAAGCGCCTGAATAAAGTCGTATCTTGGGGGCGTTGGGTCACCATGACGGCTATCTTGGCACAAGGAACCCATACACTTTATTTAATCTATCTGGATAATGGATGGTTCCGTTGGTCAAATGGCATCACCCTGTTGTTGCTTCTATGGTTAGCGCTTTTTCTAACCAATAGTCATGCCGCTAGGGATTGCTTTAAAGTGGTTGAGCTCGAAGACTGATTCTCATCAAAACATTTGTCCCATTCACAATTATACTTAGAAGCTAAAACTGGAAGGAATAATCTATGCTTAATGTCTCAAATGAGCAGCCTAACGTTCAAAGTGCTATCTTGCCAGAAGCTGGGCCTTTCGCTCTTTACGTTCAACTTAAAGTGAATGCTAACGCTACTAATGTACTCGCAGAAATTCAAAAGATTCCTGCGCTAATCGAAGGGCTCAATCAAACTCAACCAGATGCGAACTTAACGGCGTCAGTTGCGTTCTCAAAGGCTTTTTGGGATAAGTTCGAGCAAGCTGCTCCCGCGGACTTAATTGATTTTCCTGCGCTTGGCGAAGGTGATGTCACTGCACCGAGCACATTGTCTGATGTTCTGATTCACTGTCATTCAAATCGACACGATCTGCACTTCTTCATCCTACGTAAATTGCTATCTGAAGTAGCTGCGGACGTTGAAGTAGTTGATGAAACCTACGGTTACCGTTTCCTAGATTCACGTGACATGACCGACTTCGTTGATGGCACCGAAAACCCGAAAGACGCACAGCGCGCTGAAGTGGCGATTGTGCCTGAAGGTGAATTTGCTGGCGGTAGCTATGTGATGGTGCAACGTTTTGTGCACAACCTACCTGCTTGGAACCGATTGAATGTATCAGCACAAGAGAAAGTCGTGGGTCGTACTAAGCCCGATTCAATCGAGCTAGACGATGTTCCTGCGGCGTCTCACGTTGGTCGTGTGGATATTAAAGAAGAAGGCAAGGGCCTTAAAATTGTTCGTCACAGCCTGCCTTACGGCACAGCAACGGGCGACCACGGCTTATTGTTCATTGCTTACTGTAATGTCCGTCATAACTTTGATGCGATGCTAGAGAGCATGTATGGCGTAACAGATGGTAAAACAGACCAACTGCTTCGTTTTACTAAAGCGGTGACAGGCGCTTACTACTTTGCTCCTTCAACTGAGATGTTGAGTGCATTAACGGTTAAGTAAATCGCCTCAAATAGAATAAATAATGGGAGCCTCAGGGCTCCTTTTTTATTAAAGCTTTAGATGAATTGGTCGATATAAGAGCAATCGTGAGTTTTATTCATCTTTTTGTAAGTGAAGGTCTATGGCTATAACTGTTAATACAAATGTCTCAGCGCTGGTGGCTCAGAGGAATCTGTCGAATGCCAACAACATGCTGAACCAATCTTTGGAGCGCTTAGCTTCAGGGAGTCGTATTAATAGTGCAAAAGACGATGCGGCTGGCTTACAAATTTCGAATCGATTAGAAGCGCAGATGAGCGGCATTGATGTCGCGGTTCGAAACGCTAACGACGGCATCTCCATTATGCAGACGGCAGAAGGAGCAATGAATGAAACCACTAATATCATGCAGCGCATGAGAAATTTGTCCCTACAAGCGAGTAACGGGTCGAATAGCTCATCGGAACGAATCGCTATTCAAGAGGAAGTCACCGCCTTAAATGACGAGCTGAATCGAATTGCAGAAACCACCTCATTCGGTGGTAAAAAACTCCTCAACGGCAGCTTTGGACATACCTCTTTTCAAATCGGTGGCAGTTCTGGCGAAGCGGTGCAGATAGGCTTAAAAAGCATGCGTACCGATGACATCAACATGGGTGGATTTAGCTATGTCTCCAATGGTATGGCTAGTAATTCATGGGAAGTGAAATCCAACCAGAATGATATGACGATGTCGTTTACCGATCGTTTTGGTCAGCCACAAGAGATCACCATCAACGCGAAAGCGGGCGATGATATTGAAGAGCTGGCGACCTACATCAATGGTCAGACGGATCTCGTGTCGGCTTCGGTTAATGATGACGGGCAACTTCAGATCTATATGTCTGGCGAAGATACTGCGGGCACGATCTCTTTTTCAGGTTCTTTAGCCAGTGAGCTTTCGATGTCGGCGGGTTATTACGAATCTGTCGATGACATCAATGTCACCGATGTGGGTGGAGCGCAACGTGCTGTCTCTATTTTAGATACAGCAATGAAGTACGTGGATAGTCATCGTTCTGAACTAGGGGCAATGCAAAATCGTTTTGATCATGCGATTAATAATCTCGAAAATGTTCATGAGAACTTGGCTACATCAAACAGCAGAATCAAAGATACCGATTACGCTAAAGAAACCACTCAAATGCTTAAGCAACAAATTTTGCAGCAAGTGAGCACAACGATACTCGCTCAAGCCAAGCAAGCTCCGAATCTCGCTTTAACGTTATTAGGTTAATGAATTACCTCGAATCTTATAAAGGTATTTCAGCTTAATCAGTCTGTTTGGTTAATTAAAATACAAATTATTGCTCGACCGACTTCTCGGCAACTTTAGCGTTTTTCTCATCTTTTTTTGATAATTTTACTGCCAGTCACGCTTTCTTCTCCTTTATCGCTATTTCTTTAATTTTGTTGTTTTTTTTCCTAAAGGTTTCGCCAATCACGCCGTTATTAAAAGTAACTTTGAGAGAACTACTTGGTTTTCCGAGACGTCGGAAACCGCTATACCGGAAAATCAATTGGAGAAATCACCATGGCAGTGAATGTAAATACAAACGTTTCAGCGATGACAGCGCAACGTTACCTAAACAACGCAAACAGCGCACAACAAACATCAATGGAGCGTCTAGCTTCAGGCTCAAAAATCAACAGCGCAAAAGATGACGCTGCGGGCCTACAAATCTCTAACCGTTTGAACGTTCAGAGCCGCGGCCTTGATGTTGCAGTACGTAACGCGAACGACGGTATCTCGATTGCACAAACTGCTGAAGGTGCAATGAACGAGACGACTAACATCCTGCAACGTATGCGTGATTTGTCTCTACAATCTTCAAACGGCTCAAACTCAAAATCTGAGCGTGTAGCGATTCAAGAAGAAGTAACAGCACTGAACGACGAACTAAACCGTATCGCGGAAACSACGTCTTTTGGTGGYAACAAGCTGCTTAACGGTACTCACGGYACTAAATCATTCCAAATCGGTGCGGATAACGGTGAAGCGGTAATGCTTCAACTGAAAGACATGCGCTCTGATAATGCTCAGATGGGTGGTAAGAGCTACCAAACTGAGAACGCKAAAGACAAAGATTGGAACGTTCAAGCTGGCTCTAACGACCTAAAAYTGTCGTTCACTGATAACTTCGGTCAAGCACAAGAAATCGACATCAACGCAAAAGCGGGTGACGATATCGAAGAGCTAGCAACGTACATCAACGGTCAACAAGACTCTGTGAAAGCGTCTGTAACTGAAGATGGTAAGCTACAAATGTTTACTGGTAACAACAAAGTTGAAGGCGAAGTGGCATTCTCTGGYAGCCTTGCTGGTGAACTAGGCATGCAACCTGGCAAAGACGTAACGGTTGATACTATCGACGTAACATCAGTTGGTGGCGCACAAGAGTCTGTAGCCGTTATCGATGCGGCACTTAAGTATGTAGACAGCCACCGTGCTGAGCTAGGTGCTTTCCAAAACCGTTTCGACCACGCTATCAGCAACTTAGACAACATTAACGAGAACGTTAACGCATCTAAGAGCCGTATTAAAGATACCGATTTCGCGAAAGAAACGACTCAGATGACTAAGTCTCAGATCCTTTCTCAAGCTTCAAGCTCGATTCTTGCTCAAGCGAAGCAAGCTCCGAACTCGGCACTTAGCCTACTAGGTTAATCGATTGAAAGGCCACGTTGACTATAAGCATGGTTGATCATAAGCGTTAACGTTAGGCTTCCACAAATTAGCTCGTGGTGAGAGATGAGCGCTAAACAGACCCAGCTTCGGCTGGGTTTTTTATTGCCTGCGATTTGGTGAAGGTGTATTGGGAAAAGTGCAATGTTGGTAAGCGGGAGCAAAAACGAGATTCCCTATCACGTTCGTTCCTCACTGTAGGGGGAATGACGGGAGTTGGGAAGTGGTGATTTTCTCGCTTACTACATCGAAGCAATCTTTCGTCATTCCAGAACCGAGTAGAACAAGGTATCAGGAATCTGCTTTTGATCGAGAAGTAAGTCAGATGTTAGGGTTCTTGTTGTGGTCGAAAGACATACTGCGTGATCTAACGTGTGGGACCTGCGCCAAGGGTGGTGTTTTGTGTGGTTTAATAGCAAAGTAGGGTTACGTTGGTAATTAATAATTGGGTATTACTGTGGCTTATTGAGGGATTGTTTACAGCGAGGTGAGGAGTAGTAATCAGAACTGTTGTTTAAGGAACTCGAGCCAAATAACAGGCACAAAAAACGCCACCCTTAGGTAGCGTTTTAATTAAAGCAGATAAGTAATCGAAATTACTTAGTTACTTTAAGAACTGGAGTTTCGCCAACAGTTACAGAACCAGAAAGCTTGTTCAGCTCCTTGATTTCGTCCATGTTAGAGATAACAACTGGAGTAAGCGTAGATTTCGCTTTCTCTTCTAGAAGCGCTAGGTCAAAAGTGATGATAGTGTCACCAGCTTTAACAGATTGACCTTCTTCAGCTACGCGAGTGAAGCCTTCGCCTTTAAGTTCAACAGTATCGATACCGAAGTGAACGAAAAGCTCAACACCGTCGTCAGACTCGATAGAGAATGCGTGGTTAGTTTCGAAGATCTTACCGATAGTACCGTTAACTGGAGCTACCATTTTGTCGCCAGCTGGTTTGATAGCGATGCCGTCACCAACGATTTTTTCAGCGAAAACTACATCTGGCACGTCTTCGATGTTTACGATTTCACCAGAAAGAGGTGCGATGATTTCGATTGCACCAGCATCAGCGCTGTCATCAGATACAAGCTTTTTCAGTTTGTCAAACAGACCCATTGTGTCATGCTCCTAACGTTTAGTTTTATTCTGTAGAATATACTATACCAATCTAACAAATTAGACGACTATTTTTAGCCGTCTAACTTTATTAAGCATTTGGCGATTACTGAGTTTTCTCAGCGATGAATTTTTCTACGCAAGCTTCAATTTCTGCAGCTGTAGGTAGAGATAGTGCTTCGTCAGCCATAGCTTTAACTTCAGCGAAGTTAGAGTTACGGATTACTTTCTTAACTTTAGGGATAGAGATACCGCTCATAGAGAACTCATCTAGACCCATGCCAAGAAGAAGTAGCGTTGCACGCTCATCACCAGCAAGCTCACCACACATACCAGTCCACTTACCTTCAGCGTGTGATGCGTCGATCACTTGCTTGATTACTGTAAGAACAGCAGGAGATAGTGGGTTGTATAGGTGAGAAATCATTTCGTTACCACGGTCTACCGCAAGAGTGTATTGCGTTAGGTCGTTAGTACCGATAGAGAAGAAAGATACTTCTTTCGCTAGGTGGTGTGCGATTGCAGCTGCTGCTGGAGTCTCAACCATTACGCCGATTTCGATTTCTTCATCGAAAGCTAGGCCTTCAGCGCGAAGTTCAACTTTGTACTCTTCGATTGCTTTTTTCAGTTCACGGATCTCTTCAACAGAAATGATCATTGGGAACATGATACGTAGTTTACCGTGTGCAGATGCACGTAGGATGCCACGTAGTTGGTCACGTAGGATTTCACGACGATCCAAGCTGATACGTACTGCACGCCAGCCTAAGAAAGGGTTCATCTCTTGTGGAAGGTCCATGTATGGTAGGTCTTTATCGCCACCGATATCCATAGTACGGATAATCACTGACTCACCTTCCATTGCTTCTGCTACTTCTTTGTAAGCAACGTATTGCTCTTCTTCAGTAGGAAGCGCGTCACGGTCCATAAATAGGAACTCAGTACGGTACAGACCAACGCCTTCACCGCCGTTACGCAGGATACCGTCACAGTCTTTTACTGTACCGATGTTGCCACAAACTTCTACACGGTGACCGTCTAGAGTTTCAGCATGTAAATCTTTTAGTTTTGCTAGTTCAACCGCTTCTGCTTCGAAATCTTCTTTGATTTTTTTAGCTTCTGCTAATTCAGCATCTGAAGGGTTGATGATGATCTTGTTGTTCATCGCGTCTAGCACAAGCATGTCGCCGTTCTTAACTTGCTTAGTGATATCGTTAGTACCAACGATAGCTGGAAGCTCTAGAGAACGTGCCATGATTGAAGTATGAGATGTACGACCGCCGATGTCACAAGCGAAACCAAGAACGTAGTCTAGGTTGATTTGTGCAGTTTCAGATGGCGTTAGGTCGTAAGCTACTAGGATAACTTCTTCATTGATATCTGCTAGAGATACAATGTTGATGCCTAGAGCATTTTTAACGAAACGAGTACCGATATCACGGATATCAGTTGCACGTTCTTTTAGGTACTCATCATCAAGAGACTCTAGTGCAACAGCTTGCTCTTCGATCACAGTGTGGATCGCGTTATCTGCGTGCATTTTGTCTTTCTTGATGAGTGCTAAAATCTCTTCTTCTAGCTCTTCATCTTCAAGCAGCATAATGTGGCCTTCAAAGATTGCTTCTTTTTCTTCGCCAAAAGTTTCAAGTGCTTTTTGCTTAACAACTTCAAGTTGCTGAGAAGATTTGTTACGAGCGTCAAAGAAACGCTGTACTTCTGCTTCAACTTGGTCGTCAGAGATAGATTGAGTGTTTAGGACAATTTCATCTTCTTGAAGTAGTAGTGCTTTACCGAAAGCAATACCAGGAGATGCTAGGATGCCTGAAATCATAGCCTTACCTTAGTTGTTCAACTGTAAACGGGAGAGTGTGTGACTTTAAGTCGTCGACTAATGTCGCGCTTATTCCTATCTATTTCGAACAAAGCCACTTTGCTATGCAAAATGGCTTTGAAAGAAGGAGACCGTATTAGTGTAGTTGATCCATAAGAGCAACTAGGTGGTCAACTGCTTGCTGAGCTTGAGGACCTTCAGCTGAAATAGTAACGTTAGTACCTTTTACTAGGCCTAAAGTTTGTAGTTTGAACAGGCTTTTCGCGCTAGCGCTTTTGCCGTTAGAAGTCACTGTGATGTCAGCGTCGAAAGATTTTGCTTCTTTAACGAACTGTGCAGCTGGACGAGTGTGAAGACCGTTTTCTGCTGTGATTTCTACTTGCTTCTCGTACATTTTATATACCCCAATTAATTTATTTTTTGTAAGTTTGTAACCAGATTAGCTTAACTGCTTTAGCCCAAATGCGCTAGAGGCTAGTACGCCATGTTCGTGTTAGAACTTAGACTGGTTATAAATTTTTATCCAGCCATGGTCGTCTTTTGTTGAGTACTCATGACTTTCAGAATTTGTTTATTGCTTCTTTTATTTTGAAGCGAAAAATAAAACAGACCCGATATTACCAAAGGTGGGGCAGGGATCAACAAAAAAGCCCCTAAACGGGGCTTTTTTGGACGAAAAATTGATTTGACCACATATTATTGTTGGTTCTCTTTTTCCGTAAAGATGCCAGCAAATAGGGCTGTACTTAGGTAACGTTCACCAGAGCTTGGTAGTACCGTTACGATAGTTTTTCCTGCAAATTCAGGGAGTTCTGCGATTCTGTTTGCGGCTACTACAGCTGCACCAGATGAGATGCCAGCAAGGATACCTTCTTCTTTCATTAGGCGTTGAGCCATCTCGATCGCTTCTTCAGAAGTTACCGATTCTACGCGGTCAATAATCTCTAAATCTAGGTTTCCAGGGATGAAACCTGCGCCGATACCTTGAATTTTGTGCGGAGCTGGCTTGATTTCTTCACCTGCAAGCGCTTGTGCAATTACTGGAGACTCAGCCGGTTCAACCGCTACTGAAGTAATCGCTTTGCCTTTTTCACCTTTAATGTAACGACTTGTACCAGTGATAGTACCGCCCGTACCAACACCCGCTACAAACACGTCGATTTCGCCGTCTGTTGCTTCCCAAATTTCAGGACCAGTCGTCTGCTCGTGAATCTGTGGGTTAGCTGGGTTGTTGAACTGTTGTAGTAGTAGATACTTGTCTGGGTCTGAAGCAACAATCTCTTCTGCTTTAGCAATCGCGCCGTTCATGCCTTTTGGTGCTTCAGTTAGCACAAGGTTTGCGCCAAGCGCTTTAAGCAGCTTACGACGTTCTAGGCTCATTGACTCAGGCATCGTTAGCGTTAGCTTGTAACCGCGCGCCGCAGCTACGAAGGCAAGAGCAACGCCAGTGTTACCACTAGTTGGTTCAACAAGCTCGATACCTGGCTTCAGAGTACCTGCTTTTTCAGCTTCCCAGATCATGTTTGAACCGATACGGCACTTAACACTGAAGCTTGGGTTACGAGCTTCGATCTTAGCTAGGACGTTACCTTTGCTTACTTTGTTAAGGCGGACTAGAGGTGTGTTACCAATCGTTAGGGTGTTGTCTTCGTAGATCTTGCTCATGCGATATTCCTTCATTTAATGACAGAACTAAACGTAGTATATCAATCACTTTACCGTCTAGTGTCTTTCGATGTTTTTTCAGCTTGAATTTAGATTAAACAAGTTGAAAAAAAGGTAAAAGGATTAAAAAGTTATATCATATAGATATGTAGCAGAATTGACGCCTATCTTTATTGAAATCAGAACTTCAAAAAGATAGGCGAAACTAGGAAGTATAGGCAGGGTTAGAGATGAGGACTTATAGACGTGAGCGTAGAGCTTGGTCTTTAAACTCAGCAACCCACATTGCTGTTGCGCCACAAACGGCAACGGGCATCACAATCAGGTTTAAAATTGGAATAGTCGTGAAAACAGAAACAAGCGCACCGAAGCTGTAGCTCTTACCTTGTTTTTGTTTCAAATTGTTTCTCATGTCATCGAACTTGATTTTATGGTTATCGAACGGGTAGTCAGCGTATTGAATCGCTAACATCCATGCTGTGAAAATGAACCATAAAAACGGTGCAACGGTTTGCCCTAGTGCTGGAATTAACAAAAGTAGGAATAAACCTATCGCTTTTGGCAGAACGTAGACAAGCTTGCGCCATTCTCTCGCTAAAATACGTGGGGTATCTTTGAGTACATCCAGTAAACCATCGTCATTGACTTTTTTGCCACTGAGTAACTCTTCTACCTTTTCAGCGAGCAATCCATTAAAAGGCGCGGCAATGAAGTTCGCGAGGGTGCTAAAGAAATACGAGAAAGTGGCCAATACGGTTAACACAAGTAATGGCCATAAAATGTATGACAACCACGATAAGAAGCTTGGTAATGCACCAATCCAACCCTCAATCCAAGTGTTTAGGTTGGAGAAGATATAAAACAAAGCACCACCAACGAGTAACACGTTCGCGATAAGTGGCATGAGTACAAACTTACGAATGCTCGGCGACAAGGCGATTTTTATTCCGAAAATAAAATAGCCAAAGCCGGAGCGGGGAACAGATTCAATAGTCATATTTAAATTGGGTCACATGTGAATTTGATTAAATAGCAAACATGTCTAGTGTACTCGACCGAAATTAAGAAAAAAAGCGTGGTGAAAATCACACCATGTAAGGAACTAATTGTATTAAGTTGTTCTAAAACAGTGGCTACTTTTGATAGAGTAGTGAGATTAGCCAAATTAACCCAACTTAGTGACAGCGTGTTTATAGCTAGTTGACTAAGAAAGCTGAGAGCGAAAAATGCAGGAATTGCGATTTGTACTCATTATTGTTGGCGCATTAGCTATCGCCGCATTATTGTTCCATGGCCTATGGACGAGTAAAAAAGAAGGGAAAGCAAAGTTTGGAGATAAGCCGCTTGGTAAGCTTGATAACGACAGCTTAGATCAAGCAGAAACAATCCCAAACCGTTCATTCGCCCCAGAAGATGATTTTGAGATAATCCGAAAAGAGCGTAAAGAGCCGGATTTTGCTGTTTCACCATCGGCGACTGATCCGCTGATTGACTCTGATCCACTAACAGCACCAGTAATGAAAGAAGCTCACGAAGACGACATCGAGTTGAGTGATCTTCCTTCTTTCAGCGTAGAAGACCCAATTAAGGTTGAAAGTGAACCTGAAGTGATTGAGGAAGAGAAGGTTGTTGAGCCTGAAGTTCCAAGCTTTGAGTTGACTGACGAGCAAAAAGAAAACCATGCAGGCTTTAAAGAGCAGTACGGTTCGTTTGAAGAGTCTTCTGAGGCGGTTGATGAGCCACTCGTTCCAAATGAAACGTTCACTCAAAGAGAGCCAGTTGTTGCGAAAGAAGTCGTTACTCCGCAAAGTGCATCTGTTGAAGAAGCGAAGCCAGATGAAGAACTTGGCTTAGAAGTTATCGTTCTTAATGTTCACTGTGCTGGAGAGATCCCATTTGTGGGTACAGAACTTTTCCGTAGCATGGAGAACAACGGTTTAACTTATGGTGAGATGTCTATCTACCACTGCTTTGCACAATCTACAGACGCACCAAAGGTTATTTTCAGCGTTGCAAATATGATGCAGCCGGGAACGCTAGAACATGATGATCCTGCTGACTTCACGACTAAAGGTATTTCGTTCTTTATGACGTTGCCTTGTTACGGTCAAGCTGATCAGAACTTCAATGTGATGTTGAGTGCGGCGCAGAAAATTGCCGACGATATGGGCGGAAACGTATTGGATGAATCGCGCAACTTAATGACACCAAACCGTTTATCTGAATACCGCAAGCAAATCAGAGACTTTATGACGGCATCGAATGCCTAGCCGTATTGTTTAGCCTTGTAAATAATCTATATTTATAGAAAAGGGCTCCTAAGGGAGCCCTTTTTGATATTTCAATCACGACAGAGAATGATATGAAAGAATCGATTCAAGTTACCTTAGAGCAGTTAAGAGAAACTCTGCATTATCACGCCGTTCGTTATTACGTAGAAGATAGCCCTGAGATCCCTGATGTCGAGTACGATCGATTAATGCAGCAATTGCTAAAGATCGAAGAAGAGAACCCAGAGCTAGTGACGGTAGATTCTCCGAGCCAGCGTGTTGGTGGTCAGCCTCTCGATGGTTTCACTCAAGTGACTCATGAGATCCCAATGCTTTCTCTGGACAATGCTTTCTCTGATGAAGATTTGGATGCGTTCAATAAGCGAATGTCTGATAGGGCGCCAACCGCAAATCTCAAGACTTTCTGTTGTGAACCTAAGCTTGATGGCCTTGCCGTTAGCTTGCTCTATGTGAATGGTACCCTAGTTCAGGCTGCTACACGTGGTGACGGTGCGACGGGTGAAAATATCACTGAAAACGTGCGTACTATCAGCTCTATCCCACTTAAATTACAAGGTGCAGGCTGGCCAGAGCGTATTGAAGTTCGTGGCGAGGTGTTTATGCCAAAAGCGGGTTTCGATAAGTTGAATGAGATGGCGTTGAAGAAAGGCGAGAAAGTCTTTGTTAACCCACGTAATGCCGCAGCAGGTAGCTTACGTCAGCTGGATTCTCGTATTACAGCGAAACGCCCGCTGGCTTTCTATGCCTACAGTGTTGGTGTTGTAGAGGGCGCTGAGCTATCTAATAGCCACTATCAACGCTTCTTACAGCTGAAAGGCTGGGGGTTACCTATGTGTCCTGAGACTAAGCAGCTTAGCTCACTTGAGGACGTAAAGGCTTATTACCAAGACATCATGACCCGTCGCGATGCTCTGGCTTATGAGATTGATGGTGTGGTGATCAAAGTCGACGATATTGCCGCACAAGAAGTGCTTGGCTTTGTTGCTAGAGCGCCTCGCTGGGCGATTGCTTACAAATTCCCAGCGCAAGAAGAGGTCACTCTGCTTAACGATGTTGAGTTCCAGGTAGGCCGTACGGGCGCTATTACGCCGGTTGCTAAACTGGAACCTATCTTTGTTGGTGGTGTGACGGTGAGTAATGCCACGCTTCACAATGCCGATGAGATTGCTCGTTTAGGCGTGAAGATAGGCGACAGCGTTATTATTCGCCGTGCTGGCGATGTGATTCCGCAAATTGTGGCTGTTGTACTAGATCGTCGTCCTGAAACTGCGAAAGACATCGTATTCCCGAGCGCTTGCCCAGTATGTAACTCAGCAGTTGAGCGCATAGAGGGTGAGGCTGTAGCGCGTTGTACTGGCGGTTTAGTATGTCAGGCGCAGCGTAAAGAAGCGCTGAAGCACTTTGTGTCGAGAAAGGCGCTGGATGTTGATGGTCTTGGCGTAAAGGTGATAGAGCAGCTTGTAGACCGTGAAATGGTAGAAACGCCCGCTGACTTGTTCAAGCTCAGCGCGGGCGTGATCACAGTTCTTGATCGTATGGGGCCTAAATCGGCGCAAAATGTGGTGAGTGCGCTTAATAAAGCCAAAGACACAACACTGGCACGTTTCCTTTATTCGCTAGGTATTCGTGAAGTGGGTGAAGCAACTGCGATGAACTTGGCGCAACACTTCAAAACACTGGAGCTGGTTCAAGTGGCGACCCATGAACAATTAGTTGAGGTGTCTGATATTGGTGACATCGTCGCTAGCCATATCACAAGTTTCTTTTCGCAAGAGAAAAACAGAGCGGTAGTCGATCAGCTGATAGAACTTGGCGTGAACTGGCCTGTCATCGAAGAAGCTGCGGATGATCAAGAGCTACCACTAGAAGGTAAGGTAGTTGTGTTGACTGGGTCACTTTCTCAACTAGGTCGCAGTGAAGCCAAAGCGGCATTGCAAGCATTGGGTGCGAAAGTTACGGGTAGCGTATCTAAGAAAACGGACATCTTGTTTGCCGGTGAAGCGGCGGGTTCTAAATTAACCAAAGCACAAGATTTAGGTATCGAAATAAGAACAGAAGAAGATCTAATAGCCCTTATTTCGTAAGTAAATACAGATAAAAAAAGCTCAAAGGCACTCCTTTTAAGGGAGTGCCTTTTTTGTTTCTGATATAAAAATGAGGGCTTTTTAATTGTTGATAATTTTGTTCCTATATGAACTCTAAAGTCAGGACAGTGACGCTGCTCAATATTAATGAAATACCGTTCCAGTTGTATGAAATATGCGAGTCATATCTATTTTTATAAAAACAACAAATCGTTAAGTTATTGTTTTTTATTGATTTAATTGTATTTCGGGGTGGCTTTTTCAATTTATCGATCTGGATCACTAAGTACCTACTAAATTTGCACCAACTCATATTTTTTTAGATGAAAATTAAGTTCTCATTGATCTTTTTGAGGGCGAAGTTAGTCTTAATGCCATGGATGCACACGATGTGTATAACCAGAAAGGAAATAGAGAATTCAGAGTTCAGGGTTCTCAAACAAGAAAAGGTATTTCTCTCTACGGCGGCCAACTTTAGGCGGGGAATATTCAAACAGCTATATCCATTTTTAGGAGTTTTATTCCATGGAAAACAAAATTTTCAAACGTACTCTACTAGGTGCAACAGTTGCACTTTTATCGACAGGCGTAATGGCGAAAGAAGTTGGTATCAACTCTGACTTCAACGTTGACGTATACGGTGTTGCAGCTATCTCTTTAGTGAACTACAACACAACTGACAACAATGACTCTAGCTCTGGCTATGCTGTAGAGAATGAATCTCGTATCGGCTTCCGTGCTCACAAAGATATGTTTGAAGACGTTACAATCACAATGCAGATCGAATCTGGCTACGTAGATAGCACAGACTGGTCTCACGGTGGCGTTTCAGGCGGTGTTCTAGGTTTCCGTGATACTTTCGTTGGCGCTTCTGGCTCTTGGGGTAATCTACGTGTGGGTCGTGTTCTTACGCCACTATACGAAATCGTCGACTGGCCATTCTCTAACCCTGGTCTAGGTTCTGTATTCGATTGGGGCGGCATCAACGGTCACTACGATCGTCAATCTAACCAAGTACGTTACGATTCAGCTAAATTTGGTGGTTTCTCTTTTGCAGCTTCTGTTGGTCGTGATGATAACGACAACGGTGGTGGTGCGGCGACTCGTGATGCTAACTTCGTTGGTGCAAGTGCTAAGTACAGCTTCGAAAAAGTAACATTCATGGGTGCAGTTGAATCTGGTACACGTGTAGTTGCGGCTTCTGGTGGTGAGTACTTAATCGCTCAAGAAGAAGTTAAGCTTGCTGACGGTACTGTTGTTAAAGCTGGTGACCAATATCAATCAGATGTAGTTGCGGGCTACGATGATGATACATTTGCATACATCGTTGGCTTTGAAGCTAGCCTACCAGCGGGTTTCGGCTTTGCTGCAGCATATAAAGGTGAAGAGCTAGACAATGGTATCCGTAAAGTGACTCAAGACTCTTACTCTATCATTGGTCAATACTGGAACGGTCCAATCGGTTTCAAACTAGGTTACGCAGCGAACCTTGAGTCTGAAACAAACGGTTCTAAAGACGCTAACTCAGATAGCAACACTATCTCTGGTCAGCTAATGGCAGTTCACAACGGTTTCGTACCTTACCTACGTGTAGCGGGTCGTACTGTTGGTGACGCTGATACAGATATCGTAACTCGCGTTGGTCTTGAGTACGGTTTCTAAGCTAAAGTTATCAGCTTAAAAATAGTTAGATAAAAATCAAAACGCTGGTAAATTATTTTGCCAGCGTTTTTCCATAGTGAACATAAGGAATTAGTCATAATGAATAAAGTTAGTGTAGTTGTATTATCATTATTTTTGGGAGCTTGTAGTTCACTCGATTCAAAAAGTAATTTTGCAGATTCAGTAGCAGATGTACAGCCTAAAGGTGGTTACATTCAAGTGACTGGACAATCTTATGTGGCTGAAAGTAAAGCTAATGTAGGGGCGGATATCCTGAAATCGTCACTCTACTTTACGTATAACAAAGAAGTAACACAGAATTCAGCCCCAGAATCTTCAATCACTATGGATGTAAGCTACTTCCAAAGTTATAAAGAGTACGAAACTGTTAGCTTTTTTGGTAAGACGATAGAGCTAGAAGAGAGACAAGTACCAAGAGAAAGCTGCAGTGAGCATTGTACAAAGACTCAATATATTAAATTTCCATTAAGTGATGCTGACATTCAGCAATCAAGAGCAAAGAATTTAGAGTTTACGCTTGATGGACAAAACTCAACAATGAGTACAACTTTTATTGTGCCGAAAGCGTATATCGACACAATCTACAACGGTGCGAATAATCATACAGCTATTGCGGTTGCTCCTGTAGCTGCAGTGCCAGTAGCAGCAGTTTCTGCAGAGGAACCAAAAGCCTCGCAAGCACAAGAGATGGTTAACTACTGGTACGGCGAAGCAACAAAAGAAGAACAAGCTGCAGTGACAGATTGGGCATTCAAGAACCGTAAGAACGCTAACCCTGCATCACTAGAAGGCTCAAAAGAAATCGAAATGGTTTCATATTGGTTCAATAAGCTAGACAGCGAAGAAAAATCTCAAACTATGATTTGGCTGTTAGAGCAAGAGTAGGCTTCTAACGTAAGTCTCTAGCTATGTTTTTCAACCGCAGTATTGTATAACAGCAGTACTGCGGTTTTTCTTTTATGCTTACAGGTAAGATTGTGAATATTGGTGAAGTAGCAAAGCGTGTTGGTACGACAGCGAAATCCATTCGTTTTTACGAAAGTAAGGGCATGATGAGCCCACCGCACCGTTCAGAAAATGGGTACAGGCAATACGGCGAGATTCACATCGAACAGTTGGAGTTTGTACTGAGAGCTAAGATGGTTGGATTCACTCTTGACGAATGTAAAGCGCTTGTTGAATTGGCAATGAACCCCAACAGACAAAGCTACGAAGTAAAAAAGAAAGCCACGCAGAAGTTAGATGAAATAGAGTTGAAGCTTGCGGAATTAAACAAGATGAAGGTGCAGCTGCAATCTTGGGTACATGATTGCCCTGGAGACACTTCAACGGAATGTCCTATTTTAAACAACCTTGCTGGCCGCAGTTAGTTTCGAATGTAAATAATAGTCAGGCTGCAAATAGTATTACTAGCCTGACTTTAATTACTTATCACAGTACTGTTCCGCCGTAATGTTTGCAGATCAGAATTGGTACATGAGTGACAGCATTGCCATCTGAGCACTTAACAATAGGCCCCATGTTTCCGTTACCTGGAGACTGACTGCTCGCCAGAGCACTGCCGAATGACAGGCTGAATATCGCTGTTAAAATTATTAGGAAATGTCTCATACAGACTCCGTTATGTTTATCTCTTGTTGAGATAAATGAAAGTATGGACAAGGAAAGGAAAATTTCAAAAGTTGGACGGACTTAACATTTTTAACAATTATAATTAAGCGAGAGCGTGGCTCACTATTCATATATATATTGGTTAAGAAACCTGACTTTCTTATATCTTTTTAGCTCAATCAAAATTTTTAGCTTTACGAAATAAGAACTTATTTTTTTTACTATTCAATCTATCGTAATGATAATTCGAATATTATTAAGGTTCAAAAATAGAAAAAGCCTGCATTCATTGAAAATACAGGCTTCATATAGCTCTTTTTTATAAAGGTTCTATTATTAGAACTATTCCGTCTAAAGCGACAATCCTAATTTCGGTGCCAGATGGGATATCTTGACTCGCCTTTGCTGACCAAGAAGAGTCACCGAACTTAATTCGACAGCTACCTTTCTTTACGTCTTCACTTAGAATAATGGTTTGACCTACCAGTTGTTTTTCTCTTTGGTTTAACTCTCGCCCTGCATCTGACTGCCTGTCATTAGACAGTTGTCTTCTCCACCATAACCAAGTGGTAATCAGAGAGAAGCTAGCGAAGGACAGCCATTGCATCTGCCAACCGATTGGTAGTGCGCCTAATAGGGCACCGACCAACATGGCAGATATGCCTATCCATAAAAAGTAACCAGCGGTTCCAATTAGCTCAAGCGCTAACAATGCTAGACCAAACGCTAACCAATGCCAGTGGTTTACTTGTTCTAGTAATTCGACCATAAGTTAGTCCTTACTACCTTTGTCATTCTTATGTGCAAACATCTCCGCGATACCCGCGACAGAACCCATAAGGCCAGTTGCTTCGAGTGGCAGCATGATGATCTTGCCGTTTTCAGCTTGGCCTATAGATTTCAATGCGTCGGTGTAACCTTGTGCAATAAAGTAATTGACCGCTTGCATGTCACCTTGAGCAATTGCCGTTGATACCATTTCTGTCGCTTTAGCTTCTGCTTCTGCGGCACGCTCACGGGCTTCTGCTTGCAATATTGCTGCTTGCTTCTCACCTTCTGCTTTCAGGATCTCTGATTGCTTGTGACCTTCTGCTTTCAAGATCTCAGCTTGTCGTACACCTTCTGCCTCAAGGATATCAGCACGTTTATTACGCTCGGCTTTCATCTGGGCATTCATCGCAGCAGTAAGGTCTGCTGGTGGCTGTACGTCTTTAATTTCGATACGGGTGACTTTTACGCCCCACGGGTTAGTTGCTTCATCAACGATATTTAGGAGCTTAGTATTGATCATGTCACGCTGGCTAAGCATCTCATCCAGCTCCATCGAGCCCAGTACAGTACGAATATTAGTGAGGGTTAAGTTACGAATCGCGTGTTCAAGGTCATTCACTTCATAAGCCGCCTTAGGTGCATCGATCACTTGAACAAAACACACCGCATCAATAACTACATTCGCGTTATCTTTGGAGATGACTTCTTGTGCTGGGATATCGAGAACACGCTCCATCATACTGATGCGTTGTCCAACTTTATCAATAAATGGAATGATTAAGTTAAGACCCGGTTTAAGAGTATGTGTGTATCGGCCAAAGCGTTCTACGGTCCAGTTATTGCCTTGCGGAACCGTTTTTACTCCGGCGAAAATAAACAGTAGTGCGACGGCAGTAAAGACGCCAATAGTAATCAAGGTATCAATAGGCATACAAAGTCCTTTGCAAGTTTAAGTTTTTGAATGTTTATTACTCATACTGGCGCATATTTAAAGGCGGGGCAAATTTATAAATGAGAAATGGGCCATAAAACATTGATTTTATGGCCCATTATGGAGTTTTGCATTCAAAAACCTAATAGGTAGATTCGCTGAATTTAGATTTGATAGCTAACTGGCTTAAGACTTAGCAGTTACAGAACTTGACTAGTAAAGCAGAGAGTAAAGTTGACGGCGGTACTTACTGGCAACTAGGTTACCTTGTCCAAGCGCACTCAATATGTCCATGAACTCTTTTTTCATGTCGCCATCGAGAGTATTAAGATCTTTGGCTAGGAAAGACCACAATAGATTCATTGCTTCTTCACTGCGGTTCACTTGGTGATATTGTAATGCTAATTCAGATGCTGTTTTAGCGTCGCTCGGATTTTGCTGAAGAGCGGCTTCTAATGCTTGTATTTCAGGGCTGTCTGCAGCCTGGTTGTGAAGATCAAGTTTGGCGACTAAGCCTTTGTAGTAATTATCTTGGTACTCAAGAGGGATGGTTGATAGCTGAATTTCAGCAAGGTCAAATTGTTGCGTTTCTAACAAACACTCTGCGATCGCCAGTTTTACTTCACCTTTATTCGTTAGCTCAGCTGGAAGTTGCTGCATTGCTGCTAGTGCTTGTGTGTGTTCACCTGCTTGCATTTGCTCAAGAGCTTGACGTAAAGCTAGTTCATCTTGACTAGGAAGGTGTTTGCCTAGCATCTCTACAATCGCATTTATGCTTTGAGGACCACCGAGCCCATCGACTGGCTGACCGTTAACAAACAGTGCAATCGTAGGCAGTGCTTGAACACCAAACTGGCTAGCAATCGCTTGTTCTTGCTCGCAATTCAATAGCGCTAACGTGAAAGCACCGTTGTATTGCTGAGTTAAGGTTTGAAGTTCAGGAATGACTTGGGCGCTCTCTTGGCTCATTGGTGCCCAAAAATGGATGAGTACAGGGGTCTGCATCGAACCTTCTAATACTTGACGAAAGTTCTGCTCATTAAGTTCAACAATATGCGGAGATTGCATTTACGTTCCTTGAGGTTTGTTTTGTGGATACGTTGCAAATATGGGGGGATTAGTCGGTAACTTCAAGATCTAACTCGGTTATCTCGGATAAAAAGAACCAAAAATAGAAAAACGCTATGCTTCGATGTTGATAGAGTTGTTATCTCAACATGGAAGGCATAGCGTTATCATCGAGGTAGTCAGTGAGGCGTTGCGTGAGATACTCAAAACAGAATAAACAACGTAATAGCCAGACCCACACCTACCCAATTAAGGCGGTTTAAAGTCATGAGATTTCCAGAGTAGAACCATCAATTGGGAATAATTGATGGGATAGGATCATCATGGCATCTTATTGTTACGGAAAAATTACATCGTTACATTAAAGTTTGCGACTCTGCATTCAAAGTTAGCAATTTATGCAGCTTTTCTCAAAATAGGGTCTAGCAAGCGACTCGGTAGAATTCTTTTCAATACCGCGAACACCTTAGTTGGAGTTGTAACTCGATATCTTAACTTGGGTTTATCGGCTGTGAGAGCATGGAATACCGGCTCAATACAACTTTCGGGAGGCAGCACAAAAGCGTTATTCGATGATTCTTTTTTGAGTCGATCTTTTTGTTGTTGATAAGCGTCTTGGTGAGCGCTGCCAGAAATGTTGATCCATTTATTGAACGCTTTTAAGGCATTGGTTCTAAATTGAGTCTCAATTGGCCCTGGTTGCAGTAATGAGATCTGTATACCACTGCCATGCAGCTCCAATCGCAAGGTATCCGTCCAGCCCTCAATTGCGAATTTAGAAGCATTATAAGCACCACGATACTTCATCGCTGCAAAACCTAATACGGAACTGTTTTGTACGATTCGACCTTCGCCACGTTCGCGCATGTGCGGAAGGATCTGACAAACGAGATGATGCCAACCAAAGAAGTTGGTTTCGAATTGCTCTCTGAGCCCCTGGGTCGGTAAGTCTTCTAGCGCACCTGCTTGACCGTAAGCACCGTTATTGAATAATCCATACAATCCATTAGGTGCGAGATCAATAGCAAGCTTGGCGCCATGCTCAATACTTTCTTGGTTGGAAAGGTCTAATTGAATACAGGTGAGGCCTTCGTCTTGAAGGCGTTGAACATCTTGTGGATCACGACAAGATGCAATGACATGAAAACCACGCTTTTGAAGTGCATGAGCACATGTATAGCCAATACCTGTTGAGCAACCGGTAATAAGAATCGACTTGTTCACACTTAATCCTTTATTAGAGTCTCTATCGATCTAGGGTAAAGAATTAGTCTTGATGTTGTAACAAGTTTTTTAGTGCCGGCTCGATTCTTGAGTAACTAAAGATGAATCCCATCTCAGTGAGTTTCTTCGGTTTGGAGCGAATGCTGTCAAATAGCAGACAAGATGATTCGCCCATCAGAAGCGACATTGCCCATTTCGGGGTGAATAAGAAATGGGGGCGGCCTAATTGTTTAGCTAACGTGCTGCTGAACAGTTTGTTGGTAACAGGGTGAGGTGCACACATATTGAATTCCCCTTGAGCATGAGGAATTGACAGCAAATGGTTGATGGCTCTCACCATATCAAGCATGTGAATCCAAGGCATATACTGTTCACCTGAACCTAGTGGTCCACCGACCCCTAGTTT
This sequence comes from Vibrio satsumensis, assembly GCF_050337435.1. Taxonomy (NCBI): domain Bacteria; kingdom Pseudomonadati; phylum Pseudomonadota; class Gammaproteobacteria; order Vibrionales; family Vibrionaceae; genus Vibrio; species Vibrio satsumensis. The sequence goes on from NZ_JAKJSX010000007.1 coordinate 143,861, forward strand.
ATAGGGCATTAACATTTTTTTGAGTGCGCCGCCATTTTCGCCAAGTACAATCCCTGTTCGTAGTAGTATCACACGCGTATTGTCTGATTGGGCTCTCTTGGCTATTTCTTCCCAGTGGGCACAGACTTTATGAGGAAAGCTCTCATCCTCTACTTGTAATGATTCATCAAACGGGTGTTGTTGTTGATCGCCATAATAACCGACGGCTGAACCACTAATGAAAACCTCAGGCGGATTGCTGCTGGCATGAATTAACTCGACCAACTTTTCTGTGATGTGCCAGCGGCTACTGCAGATTCTCTCTTTTTGTTCTTCGCTCCAACGCTTGTCGGCTATCGGTTCGCCAGCAAGGTTAACCACCACATCGAAGTCATTAAGATTGCTCAGTTCGTCAAGGGATTGAATGTAATGAAGGTTGTTCTGGTTCAGGTGATTTAGATTTTGTTTCGCATTTTCAGGACTCCGCGTCAGCAATGTCACGTCGTCAGTGTTCCAACTCTTGACTAATTCAGAGCCAATAAATCCAGTACCACCAGTTAACAATATCTTCATACCAATCTCCCTATTAAACATAATTATAGACATGGCTTGTTTTTAGTCGCCAATCAATACGAAAAAATCACTATAACGATCATAAGGTTTCAATCGTGTGATGCCCAAATTACGCCTTTTTCAATTTACTCAGGGTGAAATTAAATTCATTTGGTCAAGATGTGTATCGCTATCACACTTATGCACTTTATTCGGATATGTTACCAACTGCGTAATATTTGTCACATAAGGAATTATAAGGATTTGCCATGATTATTAGTAATTCATAATCAGCAACAAGGAATTGCGATGACGGCGGTGCTTGCTTTGTTTCGATCCATGTTAGGTAGCCTTAGGGATCTATTGCCAATCGTAGCGGTAATCGCTTTCTTTCAGCTTGCTGTTCTGCAAGAGCCACTCCCTCATCTGTTGTCTATTTTGACTGGCTTAGTGCTGGTGGTATTTGGTCTGACTTTCTTCATCTTTGGCCTTGAAATGGGGTTGTTCCCGATTGGCGAATCGATGGCTCAAGCATTTGCGCGAAAGGGCAGTGTGTTCTGGTTATTGACCTTCGCTTTCTGTTTAGGATTCGGCACCACCATTGCCGAGCCCGCGTTAACCGCAGTCGCTGCCGAAGCTGCAGAAGTGGCAGCCGAGGGAGGAGTCATTCCTAATTCATTAGATGAAATGGAGCAGTATGCCGATGGCCTGCGCTTTACTGTGGCGTTGTCGGTTGGCATTGCTATTTTACTCGGCGTGTTACGAATCTTAAAAGGTTGGCCAATTCAGTACATGATCATTGGTGGTTATATTGGTGTGGTGGCGCTCACTGCTTTTGCTCCTGAAAATATTATTGGGATTGCGTACGACTCTGGGGGGGTCACAACATCGACGATCACCGTTCCTTTGGTAACAGCGTTGGGCGTTGGCTTGGCCTCGGCAATTAAAGGACGCAATCCGATGATTGATGGGTTTGGATTGATCGCGTTTGCTTCATTGTTACCAATGATGTTTGTCATGGTGTACGGAATGGTGGTGACATGATCAGTGCTCAACAATTTATCGATACCTTTTTAGGCACTGTGATGGATGTGATTCCGATTGCGGTCATCATCTTTGGTTTTCAGTTAGCAGTGCTGCGTAAGCCAGTCAATAACCTAGCCAAAGTACTCATTGGTTTCTTTTACGTCATTCTTGGTTTATCACTTTTTCTGATGGGCTTGGAGCTTGCGTTGTTCGCTCTAGGGGAAACGATGGCAATGCAACTCACTGAACCAAGCTTTTTGGCTGAGTTTAAGATCAGCTCTGGTCTTGCATTGACTTGGTTTGATTATTACTGGGTCTATCTTTTCGCGTTTTGCATTGGTTTCAGTACCACGATAGCCGAGCCTTCTTTGATCGCTGTGGCGATTAAGGCAAACCAAGTTTCCGGTGGCAGTATCAGCGTCAATGGATTGAGGATCGCCGTGGCATTAGGGGTTGCTATCGGTATCTCACTTGGCAGCTATCGTATCGTTGCGGGTGACCCGATCCATTACTACATCATTTTTGGTTATGTCATCGTGGTCATTCAAACCTTTTACGCCCCAAAACTCATTATTCCACTGGCCTATGACTCGGGCGGCGTAACCACGTCAACGGTGACAGTCCCTTTAGTAACGGCGCTCGGGCTTGGGCTCGCTTCAACCGTACCAGGACGAAACCCTGTCATTGATGGTTTTGGATTGATCGCTTTTGCCAGCTTATTTCCCATTATATCGGTGATGAGCTACGCCCAAATAACTCAATGGTTAAACCGTTTACACACCTCTAAGGAGAGCAAAGATGCGCTTTAAATTGATCTTAGCGTTTGTAGAAGAGAGCAAGACCGACACCGTGCTCGATGCCGCGCGTGATGCGGGCGCAACCGGAGCAACGGTGATTAACAATGCCAGGGGGCAGGGGTTAAACCAAAAGCGCACCTTCTTTGGGTTAACGTTAGAGGTGCAAAAAGATGTATTGCTGTTTGTTGTCGAAGAGCATCTAGCAAGGCATATCCTAGAAAGGATCAGTGAAGTGGGTGAGTTCGACCAAGAGTCAGGACAAGGTATAGCAGTGCAGATCGACGTCGAAGATGCCGTCGGGGTAGCGCATCAAGTCGAAACATTAACTAAGGTTGTGGAGGATGAACTATGAATACCAATGACAAGATTCGTGTGAGTGACGTAATGGCCAATACCTATGTGATTATTGATGGGCTAACCACGGTGTTGGAAGCGATAGAGATGGCGAAGAAACACAAAGTAAAGGCCATCATTGTCGATAAACGCCACGCAGACGACGAGTACGGCATTGTATTGATGAATGACATTGCCAAGAAAGTACTGGCTAAGAACCGTTCTACCAAGCGTACTAATGTTTATGAGATCATGACCAAGCCAGCGCTAAGCGTGTCTGCTGAGATGAACGTAAAGTATTGTGCTCGCCTGTTTGAGCGCTTTGGTATCAGTCGTGCGCCAGTAGTGCGTGACAACAAGATAGTCGGTATGGTTAGTTACAATAATATCGTGATCAACGGCATGGCGAGAGATGACGTGTAGCATTTAGATACGTACAATAGGCTCATAAATTTTATGGAGAAGTACGTGTGAAATTATTTTTTGCTTCAGACCTACACGGTTCGCTGCCCGCAACAGAAAAAGTATTAGAGCTATACCGAACGTCTGGTGCGCAATATTTAGTGTTATTGGGTGACATTCTGAATCATGGACCAAGAAACCCGATTCCAGAAGGATACAATCCGCCGGTGGTTGCAGAAAAGTTGAATGCGTTTTCTCAAGAGATTATTGCTGTTCGTGGCAACTGCGATAGCGAAGTGGATCAGATGCTGTTGTCTTTTCCTATGATGATGGATTATTCGTGGGTACTATTAGAATCAGGCCAACGTATCTTTCTAACCCATGGTCATTTATACAACACCAACAAACGTCCAGCGCTGAAAGCGGGTGATATTATTGCCCATGGCCATACCCATGTTCCAGTTGCAGAATATCAAGATGATATATTTATCTTTAACCCTAGTTCGGTGACATTCCCACGAGATTGCCACGCGGCGAGCTACGGTATATATGAAAATAATACGTTCAAAGTTATTAGTCTTGAAGGTGATGAGCTTGTGAGTGGCCAGCTATAAACTCTCGTAGTCAGTTTCATCAACATTTAATAGGGGGACGGAACTTGAATCTGTCACTGCTATAAAAAGGCTTATTTTGAGTCTACGTGGCCGAGGTCTCTGTCTGGAGCAATGATTTTTCGCACTCTTTGCTTCAGAATTTTAGCCTCTGGAAAACCTTCATCTGTTTTTCTTTCCCAAATCTGTACACCATTACAAAAGATTTCGAATCTGCCTCCGGTATCTGGATGCAAGCTTACTTGTTCAATTTCCTCACTGAAGGTATGAAGCAGCTCTTGGCATAACCAACTAGAACGAAGCATCCAATTGCACTGGCGACAGTAATATATGGATATGGAAGCCTTAGCAATTGATGTCGCTGTTTGAGTAGGTTCTGTTCTCATGGATGCTCCTCTAAACGCTATAATAGTAATTTCCTACTGGTATCATTGCTCCAATGACGAGATGGAGCACGGATAGCAAAAAAGGGGCGTCATGCCCCTTTTCCTATTGGTTTACCGTTTCATGGTATTAGCCATTGGAATGCAGTAAATAGCTTTCCAATCTTAGTTTGAAAACAATACGGTAGAACCATGATTTAAGCTAGTCAGTAACAGTGCCTTCGGGTTAACGATGTCAATGCGACGACTTTGCTCAGCGTCCATCTTAATGACTTGAGTGATAAGCTCTAGTTGTTCTTCAGAAAAGTCTTGGCGCTGAGCAGAAGTCACATCTTTAAACTCTGTTGGTGAAACCAGTAAGTAGTTATCGTTAATATCCCACTGACCTGTTTCAGAGATGTTGATGACATTTGCAGGTGCCGTTTGAGTGCCGTACAGTCTAACCACAGACATTCTCAGGTACGTACCATTGGGTAGGTACTTTGCATTCGATGACAGTTCAACTTTACGAAGTGGGCCAATTGAATCAGCTTGTTTGTTGTCGCTAATTAGAGTCACCATTTTCGATTGCCATTCATGCTGAGTAAGCAAGCGCTCTACTTTTGCATCGCTGCCCCAATGTAGCCAACCACTTAAAAACGCAGATAGAACCAGTAAAATAATTGATACTTTTAATTTCATGTTACTGACCACCGTTACAAATGTCGTTTACATCCGACTGGTTTGCGTAAATTCTTAGGGTTACATTTTCGCTTGAGTACTCTTGCGGGTGAATGTAGTTGAGAGCAAGGTTGTTGGTTTGTCCACCTGTTGCAATCACTTCAGTCGGCTTTAGCATACCAGTGTGATTAGTGTTGTAACGCAATACACACTTCTCTATCGCTGGCAGCCAACTACTGAGATCTGGGTGATTAATCGGTGATTGAACTTTTACACCATCCACTTCAGCCAATGTTTTGAACTTAGACTCTGCCGGGTTAGTAAACGTTAATACCAAAATTGGCATGATGAAAGCAGCAAGCAGTAACGAAAACGTTAACCACTTATCGGTGCGTTTTGCCGGAGTCGCAACAGGAGTTGTTGCTGGTTCTGCTTCAACCTTAGTTTCTTGAACGTTCGCAATCGGTTCAGGTTCAACCGTTTCAGTGCTCGCTTCTTCAGCCGCTGTCGGTGTTGCAAACGTTAGGATAGGTTCTACGTCATTTTCTGCAATTTCAGCCGCTACTGGCTGATCATTTGATGAAAATGGAGCAGAGCGCTCGACCGTCGCAATAAATTGGTAACCGCGCTTAGGCACTGTTTTTACGAATTCTGGAGACTTGGTCGAGTCTTTGAGCATCTTTCTCAGGGTCGATACTGCTTGCGTTAAGCTTGAGTCATCAACCTCAAAGCCTTGGTCTCGCCAAACATACTCATGTAATTCATTGCGAGTGATAACTTCATTGGGTCTTTCTGACAGCATCAGGAGAATGCGGCTTTCATTGCTGCCAAGACGTACGACTTCGCCGTCGCTCAGTTGGTCAACAAGTGAGTTGCTGTTTGGATCGAATACGAACCGCTGTGCGAGAATAAACTTTGTGCCGATATTGCTCATTGAATTCTTCTATTTTGGATGATTTTGGGTGCGAAATAGACAAATCTCAGGTGAAGTTCCGTTAATTCTTCACCAAATCATGGCTTCTTTTATGTTCTTTTATATTTATCAGACTCAAGGATAATAAAAACAGATCAAAAAAACAGTGTTTTTATGATTTTTGACCTTGAATTTACATTTGTCATCCTCATGTTAATGAACAGAAGAGTGGCATCAAGTGTTACGCCCCTATGATTATTCAACATAAAGTATAGATGTTTTGGAGTAAAAATGAGCGAAACGGCAACGCAAAATAAAGAGACTCGTGGCTTTCAATCTGAAGTAAAACAACTACTTCATCTAATGATTCACTCACTGTATTCAAATAAAGAAATCTTTTTACGTGAGCTGATCTCTAACGCATCTGACGCGGCTGATAAGCTTCGTTTTCAAGCTCTATCGAACGGTGACCTTTACCAAGGTGATGCAGATCTAGGTGTAAAACTTTCATTCAACGCTGAGGCAAATACGTTAACGATTTCTGATAACGGTATCGGTATGAGCCGTGACAACGTTATTGAACATTTAGGCACAATCGCTAAATCAGGCACTGCAGACTTTTTCTCAAAGCTATCTGAAGACCAAAGCAAAGACTCTCAATTGATTGGTCAATTTGGTGTTGGTTTCTACTCTGCATTCATCGTTGCTGACGCGGTAACGGTTCGCACACGTGCCGCAGGTCTTGCAAGCAATGAAGCGGTGCAATGGCACTCTGCTGGTGAAGGCGATTACACAATTGAAGACATCACAAAAGAGTCTCGTGGTACTGACATCATTCTTCATATGCGTGAAGACGGTAAAGAGTTCTTAAATGAATGGCGTCTGCGTGAAGTGATTGGTAAATATTCTGACCACATCGGCATTCCAGTTTCTATCTTCACAGCTGTGAAAGATGATGAAGGTAAAGACACCGAAGAGAAACACTGGGAACAGATCAACAAGGCGCAAGCGCTTTGGACTCGTAACAAGTCTGATATCGAGAAAGAAGAGTACCAAGAGTTTTACAAGCACGTATCTCACGACTTTGCTGATCCACTGACGTGGAGCCACAACAAGGTTGAAGGTAAGAACGACTACACAAGCCTGCTTTACATCCCAGCTAAAGCACCTTGGGACATGATGAACCGTGACCATAAGAGCGGCTTAAAGCTTTATGTACAGCGTGTATTCATCATGGACGATGCTGAACAGTTCATGCCATCTTACATGCGTTTCGTTCGCGGCTTGATTGATTCAAACGATCTGCCTCTGAACGTGTCGCGTGAAATCCTACAAGATAACAAGGTGACTCAGTCTCTTCGTGGTGCATGTACCAAGCGTGTGCTGACTATGCTTGAGCGCATGGCGAAGAACGACAATGAAAAGTACCTTGAGTTTTGGAAAGAGTTTGGCCTAGTAATGAAAGAAGGCCCAGCGGAAGACATGGCGAATAAAGAGAAGATCGCTAGCCTGCTTCGTTTCTCATCAACGGAAGTGGACTCGGCTGAACAAACCATCAGCTTAGCGTCTTACGTAGAGCGTATGAAAGAAGGCCAAGATAAAATTTATTACCTAACCGCGGATAGCTACGCTGCTGCTAAGAACAGCCCACACTTGGAGCAATTCAAAGCAAAAGGTATTGAAGTGGTTCTAATGTACGATCGCATTGACGAGTACGTAATGAACTATCTGACTGACTTTGACGGTAAACAGTTCCAATCGATCACTAAAGCGGGCTTAGATCTAAGCAAGTTCGAAGGTGAAGAAGAGAAAGAGAAACAAAAAGAGACAGAAGAAGAGTTCAAGTCTGTTGTTGAGCGCACTCAATCTTACCTAGGTGGTCGTGTTAAAGAAGTTCGTACGACCTTCAAGCTAGCAACAACACCTGCGGTTGTTGTCACTGACGACTTCGAAATGGGCACGCAAATGGCTAAGCTTCTTGAAGCTGCGGGTCAAGCGGCACCGGAAGTTAAGTATATCTTTGAGATTAACCCTGAACACGCACTTGTGAAACAGATGGCTGATGAAGCTGATGAGCAAGCGTTCGGCCGTTGGGTTGAATTACTCCTTGGCCAAGCTATGCTAGCTGAAAAAGGCTCAATGGAAGATCCGTCACAATTCTTGGGTGCAATCAACGAGCTACTAACAAAGCGTTAGTCTTTCGACTTTAGGTTAAGTCAATAATTGTAATAAAAAGCTCGCAAATGCGGGCTTTTTTTATGAACGTCGCTGAAAATTGACCTAACGTGGTCAACGTCACCGTTATCGTCACAACAAATGTTGTCGATGCATTCTTTAGTCGTAAATTCAGCCAAATTGAATATTAATGTGATAGAATGCTCGACCTAATCAGCTGGGGCTAGGAAGCTACTATCTCCAGTTGTATGATTTTTAAACGTTATACCGAAACTTACCGTTTTGCTTCTGTTCACAGTTTTGCTTAGCCTCAATGGTTACTTAACTCTTTCTGTTCATCCTAAAAATGAGCAAGAATGGAGGGATAGTGAGCTTCGGTATAAATCATAATTTTATAAGAGGATTAAACATGCGCATCATTCTTCTAGGTGCTCCTGGCGCGGGTAAAGGTACTCAAGCTAACTTCATCATGAACAAATTTGGTATCCCTCAAATTTCAACTGGTGACATGCTACGTGCTGCTATCAAAGCGGGTACTGAGCTTGGTAAGCAAGCAAAATCAGTAATCGACGCTGGTCAGCTAGTTTCTGATGAAATTATCCTTGGTCTTATCAAAGAGCGTATTGCTCAAGATGACTGTGAGAAAGGTTTCCTACTAGACGGTTTCCCACGCACAATCCCACAAGCTGATGGCCTAAAAGAAATGGGCATCGCTGTTGATTACGTTGTTGAATTTGACGTAGCTGATGATGTGATTGTTGAGCGTATGGCTGGTCGTCGTGCTCACCTTCCTTCTGGTCGTACATACCACAATGTGTACAACCCACCTAAAGAAGAAGGTAAAGATGACGTAACTGGTGAAGAGCTAGTTGTACGTGATGACGACAAAGAAGAAACAGTTCGTGCACGTCTAGGTGTATACCACGATCAAACAGCTCCGCTAATCTCTTACTACGGTAAAGAAGCTGAAGCAGGTAACACTCAGTACCTTAAGTTTGACGGTACTAAGCAAGTTGCTGAAGTTAGTGCAGAACTTGAGAAAGCACTAGCATAATTGGCTAACAGCCAGTTTTAGAATTTGATATATTGGAAGCGACCTTAAGGGTCGCTTTTTTTGTTTCAATTTTTAGTACGATACCAATCTAAATAATTCGATTACACATCGTTCAAGACGAAACCGTTTTTGATGAAGGTGGCTCACAATCGAAAGTAGATGTTGTGATATCCCGTTTAAAGAATGATTATTCAGACATTTAGTGGGAAGCAATGATCTTAAACTTATGCAGATTAGTATATTACTTTCCAGAAAATCACATATTGGTCTCAGGTATCTATGGAAAATAATAAAAAGCAGGGCGTTTTACTGGTGAATTTAGGTACGCCTGATTCTGCGACCCCAGCTGGCGTTCGTCGATTTTTGAGTGAGTTCTTGCACGACAAGCGAGTAGTAAACCTAACTCGTTGGCTTTGGTGTCCTATTCTGCATGGGGTGATTCTTCCTATTCGTTCACCTAAGGTTGCGAAGCTATATCAGTCGGTTTGGATGGATGGTGGATCACCTTTGCTCGTTTACTCGCAGAGACAAGCGGAAAAGCTAGAGAAAAAATTAGAGATGCCGGTTGCATTGGGAATGACCTATGGTAACCCAAGCCTTAAGACGGGTATCGAACAACTGATGGAGCAGGGCGTTGAAGACGTTATTGTATTGCCTTTGTACCCTCAGTACTCAGGTACAACGACAGCGGCTGTTTCTGATGGCTTAACCAAAGCTTTTAAGCAGATGCCTGTAATCCCAAGCTATCGCTTTATTCGCGATTACTATTCACACCCGAGCTATGCCAAAGCACTGGCTGAAAGCGTTCGCAGTCATTGGGATCAAAATGGCAGAGCTGATCACTTGGTTTGTTCGTTCCACGGCATTCCGAAGCGCTTAGCTGATGAAGGCGATATCTATCCACAGCACTGTGAAGCAACGACAAAACTGCTTGCAGCAGAGCTAGGTTTATCTGAAGAAGACATCACCATGACCTACCAATCTCGATTTGGTCGAGAGGAGTGGTTGAAGCCATACACTGATGAGACGCTTGAATCACTGCCAAACAAAGGCATCAAGAAGATCGATATCATGGCGCCTGCATTCTCGGTGGATTGCTTGGAAACATTGGAAGAGATTTCAGACCAGTGTAAAGAGACTTTCATCGAAGCTGGTGGCTCAGACTTTAGCTACATTATGTGTCTTAACGATAGAGACTCACATATCGACATGATGGCTGAACTAGTAGCGCTTCATCGCTAATTGATGTGTCGATTGAATAGATAACAAAAGGGCTGCTCATTGAGTAGCCCTTTTTGATCTTGATGTTTCTTCTTGAAATGGATCTAGATATTAAGCCACCGACGTTTCTGCTGTCTCAGCTTTTGGTTCTGCTTCAAGCGTCATGTTGGTTTCTACACCATGCATCCATGATACAAGCTTACCAGCACAAAGAAGCAATAATACGCCACTAATTGTTGCTGTAATCGCGATACCACCAAAGATAGACATCGCGCCAAGTTCACCAACGTGAGAACCCACTAGGCCTGCTACGTAGTTTGCAACCGCATTGAAGCCGAACCAAGCACCCATCATTAGTGATGCTAAACGAAGTGGAGCTAGCTTAGTGACCAACGACAGGCCAATAGGAGATAGACAAAGCTCGCCAAGGGTATGGAAGAAGAAAGCACCGACTAGCCACAGCATTGATGTTTTCACTGTTAGGTCGCCGCCTTGCTCCATTACCGCACCCATCATGCACACAAAGCCAAGTGCTAAGAAGAACAACGCCATCGCAAATTTAACCGGTGAGTTGGGTTCACGCTTACCTAATTTCACCCAAAATGCAGCGATGATCGGTGCAAGTGTAATGATGAAGAATGGGTTCAGAGATTGGAACCAAGCAGCTGGAACTTCAAAACCACCAATCATACGGTCAGTATATTGTTGAGTGTAGATGTTCATTAGGCCGCCAGCTTGTTCAAAGCCAGCCCAGAAAACGATCACGAACAGACCCATAATCAGAATAACTTTTAGTCTGTCGAACTCTTCTTTGGTGAGTGGCGCTTTCTCTTTTGATTTGTTCAGCTCTTTTGCTCGAGCAGCCGCAGGCACAGAACCGATGTTGCCTAACCAAGATTGAGCCATCGTCATCTGCATGATCAAGCTAATAACCATACCAATACCAGCAGCCAAGAAACCTGCTTTCCAGCCGAATGAATCGACTGCTGCACCCGAAATCAAGCCACCAAGTAGCGCGCCTAAGTTGATGCCCATGTAGAAAATGGTGAAAGCACCATCACGGCGGTTATCACCTTCCTGGTACAAGTCGCCAACCATGGTCGAGATGTTTGGCTTAAACATACCGTTACCACTGATAAGCAGTGCTAAACCAAGGTACAGAGCGTTGACTTGGTCTAAGCCAATAAAACCGTTAGGTAGGGCAAGTGTGAATTGGCCTAGAGCCATTAATACACCACCAATCAGGATCGATTTACGTTGTCCTAGGTAGTTATCGGCAATCCAGCCACCAATTAATGGTGTGATGTAGACTAAACCCGTGTAGATCCCGTAGAGATCGAGTGCGTCTTTTGTTGACCAACCAAGGCCACCATTAAGGGTGGTATCAGTTAAGAATAAAACAAGAATTGCACGCATTGCATAGTAGGAGAAACGTTCCCATAGCTCTGTGCTAAATAGTAGAAATAGGCCTCTAGGGTGGCCAAAGATGTTGTGGTTGCTTGGCATAAGTTTTACTAATTTTAGGTATTAAAAGATTTTATAGTCATTCATGTATACACAGTGGGATAAAAGTCTGCAATAGACGTATTTTATGGTTACGATAACTTGATTTGGTTAAGTTGTTGATATTAAAAGTATTTGTTTTTAATGTTGCCCATTTAGGGTGTGCTGCAAACTAATTTTCCAGATTTGAGCTGGTTGGTTAATAACCGTTTTAAATGATCTGTTAAATAAAAATGTTTAGATGTATTTGTCTATTGTATCGTTTTGGATTTAAATGGAATGGCGTTCCAGTTTGAGTGCGGCATACATATGCTTACAACAATGAGTCTTTTGATCTTTAAATGATCCTTGTACAATGCTTAACCACTTTCGATTCCTATAACTTTTTGTTGATAAATTGGTCTGCTACGCATTATTTCTTGTTAGTAATGACTCATTTTATGAATGGCGATTTAACCGTTTTAGGCATGTGGTAAAATATCTAAAAATATGAAATGGCTGGTTAAATGAAACGTTGGTATTTGCTTTACTGTAAGCGTGGTGATCAAAAACGCGCTCAGCAGCACTTAGAGAATCAAGGGGTAGAGTGCTTTTACCCTCAAATAGAAGTCGAAAAGGTGGTGAGAGGGAAAGAAAAGCAGGTCAAAGAACCGCTGTTTCCGTCTTACATCTTTGTTCGCTTCGATTATGAGCAAGGTCCTAGCTTCACGACCGTTCGTTCAACACGTGGCGTTGTGGACTTTATTAAGTTCGGTGCTCGGCCGCACGAGGTCCAAGGAGACTTAGTGTTTGAGCTCAAAGAGTTCGAGAAGTGCTGCAGCATAGAAACTGAAGATTGTTGTGTTGAGTTTGAATCTGGGCAGGTAGTTAAGATTCAGAGTGGCCAATTTGCTGGGGTTGAAGCTATTTTCGATCAGAAAGACGGTGAGGCTCGATCGATTATGCTGGTGAAAATGATCAGCCAAGTGGTTCCAATCAGTATTGAGAACGAAGCACTACAAGCTCGCGCATAACTGCAGTAATAAAAATAGGCTTAAAACAAAAGGCGCATAATGCGCCTTTTTTAGTCTTTAGGATTTGTTCAAAACGCTCTAAGCGTTGTAAGCATCGTTGTGAACGGCTTGTACTGCACGTCCAGATGGGTCGACACAGTTTTTGAATGACTCATCCCACTCAATCGCTTTCGCTGATGAACAAGCAACTGAAGGACCACCAGGCACACATTCTGCCGCTGATTCTAGAGGGAATAGCTCCTCAAAGATTTCACGGTAAGCATAACCTTCTTTGGTTGTTGGCGTGTTGTAAGGGAAACGGAACTTAGCAGCTTCCATTTGTTGATCCGTTACTTTTGCTTCAGCCGTTGCTTTCAATGTATCAATCCAATCGTAGCCAACACCATCAGAGAACTGCTCTTTTTGACGCCATGCGATTGAATCTGGTAGGTAGTCTTCAAAACACTCACGCAGGATGTGCTTCTCCATCTTACCGTTGCCACACATCTTATCTTCAGGGTTCAGACGCATTGCGACATCGATGAACTCTTTATCCAAGAATGGTACACGGCCTTCAACCCCCCATGCCGCTAGCGATTTGTTTGCACGAGCACAGTCGAACATGCTTAGAGCAAGCAGCTTACGTACTGTCTCTTCGTGGAACTCTTTCGCGTTTGGCGCTTTATGGAAGTAAAGGTAGCCACCAAAGATTTCATCAGCACCTTCACCAGACAGTACCATTTTGATGCCCATTGCTTTGATCTTACGAGCAAGCAAGTACATTGGCGTTGATGCACGAATCGTCGTTACATCGTAAGTCTCGATGTGGTAGATAACATCACGGATGGCATCTAAGCCTTCCTGAATAGTGTAAGTCATCTCGTGGTGAACAGTACCGATCTTGTCCGCAACTTCACGAGCAGCGATAAGATCTGGCGCGCCTTCAAGGCCAACAGCGAATGAGTGCAGTTGTGGCCACCAAGCTTCAGATTGCTCATCATCTTCGATACGCATCGCAGCAAAGCGTTTAGCAACGGCAGAAGTAATTGATGAATCAAGGCCACCAGATAGAAGTACACCGTAAGGAACGTCAGTCATTAGTTGACGTTTAACAGCTGCTTCTAGCGCCTCAGTCAGTTCTTCTTTGCTTGTGCTGTTACCTTGTACTGCAGCGTACTCGTTCCAATCGCGGATGTAGTAGCGTTGAGGTTCTGCATCTTTCGAAGAGTAGAAGCTACCAGGAGGGAATTCACTGATCGTTTTACATACTTCAACCAATGCTTTCATCTCTGAAGCAACGTAGTAGTTGCCGTGCTCATCGTAACCTTGGTAAAGCGGGATAATACCAATATGGTCGCGGCCCACTAGGTACTCGTCTTTCTCTTCGTCGTATAAAACGAATGCGAAAATACCGTTAAGTTCTTCTAGAAGGTCTGCACCCATCTCTTGGTAAAGCGCTAGGATAACTTCACAGTCAGAATCAGTCTGGAACTGGTACTTATCTTCATAGCGTGCGCGAAGTTCTTTGTGGTTATAAATTTCACCGTTCACTGCAAGAATGTGCTTTTTGTCTTGGCTGTATAGTGGTTGAGCACCACTGTTCAAGCCAACAATAGCAAGACGTTCATGAGCAAGGATTGCTTTTTCACCTGCATAGATACCAGACCAGTCCGGACCACGGTGACGAAGCTTTTTAGACATTTCTAAAGCAATAGGGCGAAGTGCTGCGGCATCACTTTTAATGTCGAGAATGCCAAATACTGAACACATAGAACTTCCTTTTAAATAATTTCCAAATCAACTGCATTCAATTTGCCATTCTGGCTAAAAAAAGCAACCGGATATGAGCAAAAAAATAATATAAAGGGTGTTATGTTAGAAATTATCTAATTTTTATGTGTTTTTGATGTGTGACGTTTAATTGCGGTTGGTTTTTTAAACAAAAACCTCTCAAAAGTGCGAAAAATAGGCAGTTTTGAGAGGTTTAGTTGAATACAGTTTAATGCTAGATTTTATTGATATTTGGATTTAACTGCTCGCAAACGTGGCGAGCAAAACCACTACCAGCCTCGCTGTAAATGTTAAATGCCGCATCAACGCCATTCTCTTTCAGTGTTTCGAGTTGATCTGGATATTCAGCAATAGCCGCAATCTGGCCTTTAAAGTTACGTGACTTCAGTTGTTCTAAAGCGGTTTGATTACCTTGGTGGTGAGGCATTGCCAAAATTACCAGTTTTACGTTTGCTGTATCTAAGATTCGTTCCCAAAAATCTGGGTCTGTCGCATCGCCAGAAATCACGTTTCTGCCATGGCTTCGGTGGTTGTGCGCGGCTTCTTCACGAACTTCGACCCCTAGGCTGACTTTACCATAGCGAGAACGTAATTCGTCATAAGCACCAGTACCAATTCGGCCCATACCAAGAATAAGTACTTGGGCACGACCTGGGTCAATTCGCTTATCACGTCGGTGAAGCTTTTCTGACGCATGCTCTTTCAGCCATTTACCTGACTGCTGATAGAGTTTGTGACCTGCTCGGTTTAAAGGTGCAGCGATTAAGAATGACAGTGAAACCGCAATGGCGACGGCAACTAAGATATCACCAGACATCCAACCCATCTTGAAGGCGAGGCCACCAACGATGAGGCCAAATTCGCTGTAATTAAACAGTGATAGAGAGGCGAGTAGAGATGTTCGAACACGGAACTTGAAACGGTTAAGCACTAAGAAGTAGAGAACCCCTTTCACTGGCAGCATCAGTAAGAACAAAACTGCAAGCATAAAGCCTTGAATGGTTGGTTGCTCTGACAAACCAATGTTCAAGAAGAAACAGACAAGGAAAAGCTCTTTGAGATTAAACAGAGACTTCGAGAGCTCCGAAGCCTTTGGGTGGCCTGCTAGCAACATACCGAGGATAAGTGCACCTAAGTCTGGTTTAACACCAACCAAATGGAATAAACCAGCACCGACGACTAATGCGAAGAAGATGCCGGATAGAACTAGCATTTCACCATGACCAACCCAATCGAGCACTTTGTAGAACAGTGGACGTAATAAGGGCAGGGCAAACAGGGCAATCGCATACCACTCAGGTATTTTGCCCGTAGAAGCCGTTAGGAATACTACGGCGAAGATATCCTGCATGACCAAGATACCAATCGCCAACGTTCCGTAGGTCGCATTCATTTCGCCTTTCTCTTGCAGAGTCTTAACCGCAAATACGGTACTAGAGAATGAAAGAGCAAAACCGAGCAGAACGATCTGTTCTACCGACATGGCGGCTAGCGATGAAATACCTAAGAATTTAAAACCAAACAGGGCGACGGCGAAAAACAGAGTGGATAAAAGGTTGTGGATTGTCGCGCCAGCCCAGATCTCCTTAGAGAGTAGGGTTTTTATGTCGAGTTTTAAGCCGATAGTAAATAGAAGCAGCGTGACACCAAGGTCAGCCAAAGTAATGATGGTGTCATTGGTTTCAAAGCCAAAGGCAAAAAGCCCAAAGCCTGCAACCAAAAAACCAACTAATGGGGGAAGGTGACACTTTAAAGCAATAAATCCTGCGATAAACGCAGTGGATATTAATATAAGTTCCATAACTTGTTGTTGTAGTTCCCTAGCTTAAAAAAACGGGCCGTGTTCATACAAACACGGCCCGCGGAAAATCAGAATTGTTTTTCTTTAGTCTTCGAGAAGCTTTTGAAGCAACACACCGTTGAGCATAGCGCGCTTGATCATTGCAAAAGCTCCCATCGTAGGATGTTTATCGATCTGTGATGCTACAATAGGCAAGCCGCTATGGAAAGTCGTTAACGACTGATTCTCTACATTGCGCTTAATTGCAGGGAAAACAATCTCTTGTGCCTTGGTAATATCACCGGCAATGATAACTTTCTGAGGGTTAAATAAGTTAATCGTCATCGCGATAGCTTTACCTAACTGGTTTCCTACTCGAACTAAGCTTTGCTTGGCTAGTTCGTCACCATTGATCGCGTGATCACAAACATCTTGGATCGTAATTCGTTCAAGCTCTGTTAAAGAAGACTCGTAGCCTTGCTTAATCAGCTTCTGCACTCGCTCAACGATAGCTGGGTTTGCGGCTACGGTTTCAAGACAGCCGAAGTTACCACATTGGCACTGCTCGCCTAGCGGATCAATTTGGATGTGACCAATTTCACCGACGTTACGGTTATGGCCTAAGAAAACTTGACCATTAACGATAATACCTGCACCTGTACCACGGTGAACACTGACCAAAATAGAATCTTGACTGTCTTTACTTGCTCCGAAGTAGTGCTCAGCAAGCGCCATTCCTCGAACATCATTCCCAACAAAACAAGCGACATGGAATGTGTCGCGAATAATATCGCTTAATGCGAGGTTATCGATGTCTGTGTTTGGCATGTACTCAACGACACCTGTCGTCGGGTTAACCAAGCCTGGAAGAGTGACACCAATGGCAATCAGTTGGTCGATCTTTGGTTGATGTTCAGCAATGAAAGCCTTCAAGTTATTGACCAAGCCTTGAGTAAGGTCTGATTGGTCGGAATAATTCAGGTCTTGCTGCTGGAAAGCCAACTCACGACCACCAAGGTCATGCAGGCTTATTTGAATATAGTCTCGGCCTAAGCGCACAGCGACAGAATGAAAAGGCTCTACTTCTGTGGTCAGGGAGATAGCGCGTCTACCGCCAGTAGACGCTTGCTGCGCGACCTCTTTAATTAGGCCGCGCTCTAAAAGTTGGCGGGTAATTTTTGTAACACTTGCCGGTGCGAGTTGGCTTACATCAGCCACTTGTATACGACTGATAGGCCCTTGTTGGTCTATTAGTCGGTATACCGCCGCACTGTTTAGTTGTTTAACTAAGTCTACGTTACCTATTTGTCCGCCATTCATACTTAATTGTGCTCGTATTGTCCGTTAACAACAGTCGCTTTAACGTTAAAATCTCGGTCAAATACAGCTAGGTTTGCAACCATGCCTTTTTTGATTCGACCTAGCTTGGTTTCTACACCGATAGCCGTAGCTGGGTATAGCGTAGCCATGCGAAGAGCTTCGTCTAAAGCGATACCAGCGTGCTCAACTGTATTCTGAACTGCTTCAATCATAGTCAGAGCCGAGCCGCCCAGTGTGCCGTTTTCATCAACACACTTACCATCTCGGTAATATACTTTCTTACCGACAAAAATAAAGTATTCCATGTCAGCACCTGCAGGAGCTGTGGCATCCGTCACTAATACCAACTTTTCTCCCTTGATTTTATGCGCAATTCTGATGTTTGCGTAATCAACGTGGAAACCGTCGGCAATGATGCCTGCGTACACCTCAGGTGTATCGTAAATCGCGCCAACCACACCAGGTTCACGACCAACCATAGGTGTCATTGCATTGAATAGATGCGTTGCAAACGTGATTCCCGATTCAAAACCTTGACGCGCTTCTGCGTAAGTTGCGTTGGTGTGACCAATAGAAACAACTACGCCAGCTTTACGTAGACGCTCGATGTGTTCTGGGTCGTTAAGCTCAGGAGCTAGTGTTACTTTCGCAACAAGGTCACTGTTCTCACAGATAAGCTCGATCATTTCGCTATCAGATTTGCGGATGTGATCGACGCTGTGGATGCCTTTTTTTGCAACGTTTAGGTACGGACCTTCAAGGTGCAGGCCTAAAGATTGGTTTTGGTATTGGTTGTGGTACTCGCGAGCTGCTGTGATAACGGCACGCATGTCTTCATCTGATGAAGTGATTAGCGTTGGAAGGAAGCTAGTACAGCCAGATTTAAGGTTTGCTTCGTGCATGATCTGCATGGTTTCTGCAGTGATCTCATCATTAAGCATTACACCGCCACAACCATTCAGTTGTAGATCAATGAAACCCGGGCTTAGGTTTGCTCCGTCTAGGTCGCGAACCTCGATTCCTTCTGGCAATTCAGAGATAGGACAAACTTTTTTGATCAGTTCGTTTTCAATTACAACAGCATGATCGGTTAGAACATCACTACCAGTGTAAATTTTACAGTTACTTAGCGCGTACATAGTCAGCTAATCCTTATTTCTTGAGATCTTTTAAATTCGTTCGTTACCTAAATGCGGACTTAGTTTGCGAGCATCATTTACGTAACGATTTATCTTTTATGGGCAAACGGCTCCAAAGTGGGAGTCTACTTAAGTTGTTGAAAAATAAATGAACAATCAGTCTTTATTATACATTTAGGTTCATTGTTAATGGTTATTCATACGGCAATGCAAGCCCAGAGATACCATCTTTTTGCCTAATGAGTAGATTTGGATTTTATCTATAAATGTTCATTTTTTTGAATGATAAAATAAGTTTTATGATCTCGCTAGCAAAAACCTCTGGATTTGGTAAAAACTGGTGATTACGATCACAAATGGTAAGGTTTTAATTTGCGGAGCAAAATTAATTGAATACACTGAATAGGACTAAATTGAGCGACTAAAATAAGTTTCTCAAACGAATTCTAAAAAATCCTATAGGGGGAAACAACTGGTGAATATTCTAGGATATGCACAGAAGCTTGGTAAGGCGTTAATGCTACCAATCGCAACGCTTCCGATTGCGGCGCTTCTTTTACGTTTAGGTCAAGGCGATCTACTTGATATTCCATTCATGGCGCAAGCTGGTGGTGCTATCTTCGGTAACCTACCATTGCTATTTGGTCTAGGTATCGCGATTGGTCTTTCTAAAGACGGTAACGGCGCAGCAGGTCTTGCTGGTGCAGTTGCTTACTTCGTACTAACAGCGACAGCAACGACAATTAACGCAGACGTTAACATGTCATTCTTCGGCGGTATCTTCGCTGGTATCATCGCAGGTCACTCTTACAACGCTTTCCACGCGACACGCCTTCCAGAGTGGCTGGCTTTCTTCGCTGGTAAACGTTTAGTACCTATCATGGCCGGTCTATTTGCACTTGTTGCAGGTGCTGTGTCTGGTGTGGTTTGGCCTGGTGTTCAATCTGGTCTAGACGCACTTGCTCACGCGGTATCAACGTCTGGCGCTATCGGCCAATTCGTTTACGGTACTCTTAACCGTGCACTTATCCCTGTAGGTCTACACCATGTATTGAACTCATACTTCTGGTTCGGTATGGGTACATGTCAAGAAATCATCGTTGCTGGTCAAGGCGCATTCGCTAATATCACTCAACTTTGTGTTGACCCAGCACTGGCTAAAACTCTAGTTGTTGGCCAAGAGCACACATTCACATTCGCTAACTCTGTAACTCCAGAAATCACTACTGTAGTTAAAGAAGTGACTGAAACTGTTAAATCTGGTGACCTACACCGTTTCTTCGGCGGCGATAAAGGCGCTGGCGTATTCATGAACGGTTTCTTCCCTGTAATGATGTTCGGTCTACCAGGTGCTGCACTTGCAATGTACCTAGCTGCTCCTGCTGAAAAACGTAGCCAAGTTGGTGGCGCACTATTCTCAGTTGCATTCTGTTCATTCCTAACAGGTATCACAGAGCCGCTAGAATTCATGTTCGTATTCCTAGCTCCTGCTCTATACGCAATGCACGCCGTATTTACAGGTCTGTCTCTAGTAGTTGCTAACATGTTTGGTACTCTGCACGGTTTCGGTTTCTCTGCTGGTCTTATCGACTTCGTATTGAACTGGGGTCTAGCAACTAAACCATTCGTACTACTACTAATCGGTCTTGGCTTCGGTGCTCTATACTTCTTCACTTTCTCTTTCGCAATCCGCGCTTTCAACTTAAAATCGCCAGGTCGTGAAGATGATGACGAAGCTGTTGCAGCTCCTGCTGGCGACGCACCAAAGGGCGACCTTGCACGTCAATACCTGAAAGCTCTAGGTGGTCACGACAACCTAACTTCAATCGACGCTTGTATCACTCGTCTACGTCTAACTCTTAAAGACCGCTCTGTTGCTGATGAAGTTGTTCTTAAGAAACTAGGTGCTAAAGGTGTGGTAAAACTAGGTGAAAACAACCTACAGGTTATCCTAGGCCCACTAGCTGAAATCGTAGCTGGCGAAATGAAAGCTATCGGTGCAGGTGAAGACCTATCTGATGTAAAACTTCCATAGTCAGGGAAGTACTTAACTGAGCTGTAATTAATACTCTCAAGTAAGTGTCAAATTGAAAGCCTCCCACATGGGAGGCTTTTTTGTGCCTACGATCTAAGAGTAACGAACGCGGTTCGTTCTATTCTTCATCGAATAGCAGAAATAATCGCAATTAAGGGACGGTTCTTATTGTGCAAAGGCAAAGAATTGTGGATGATTAGCAACAATGATCTTTCTATCTTTGACCGGTGCTCTAACCGACCGTTTCTTTGAGATGAAAGGTAACTTTCTCTGACAATACTAAATACATAGAGGTGCTATAGATGAGTGAAGCTGAGGCTCGTCCATCGAATTTCATTCGCCAAATTATTGATAAAGATTTAGCGGATGGTACACACAGTAGCGTGCATACTCGTTTCCCGCCGGAACCAAATGGCTACCTGCATATTGGTCACGCTAAATCTATTTGCTTGAACTTTGGTATTGCTCAGGACTACCAGGGACAATGTAATCTTCGTTTCGATGATACAAACCCTGAAAAAGAAGACGTTGAATACGTTGAGTCAATTAAGAATGATGTAAGCTGGTTAGGCTTCGAATGGTCTGGTGATATTTGTTACTCATCAAACTACTTCGATACGCTTTACGCTTATGCTGTGGAATTAATTAATAAAGGCTTAGCGTATGTTGACGAGCTAAGTCCTGATCAAATCCGTGAGTACCGTGGCACGCTAAAAGAGCCAGGTAAAGCGAGCCCATACCGTGATCGTAGCCCTGAAGAAAACCTAGCGCTATTTGAAAAAATGCGTGACGGTGGCTTTGAAGAAGGTAAAGCGTGTCTACGTGCTAAGATCGACATGAGTTCTTCATTCATGGTTATGCGCGATCCTGTTATCTATCGTGTTCGTTTTGCTCACCACCATCAAACTGCTGACAAGTGGTGCATTTACCCAATGTACGACTTTACTCACTGTATCTCTGATGCGCTGGAAGGTATTACGCACTCTATCTGTACGCTTGAATTCCAAGATAACCGTCGTTTGTACGATTGGGTTCTAGATAACATCACGATTGATTGCCAACCTCGTCAGTACGAGTTTAGCCGCCTGAATCTTGAATACACAGTGATGTCTAAGCGTAAGCTGAACCAACTTGTGGTTGAAAATCTCGTTCAAGGTTGGGATGACCCACGTATGCCTACTATTTCTGGCCTGCGTCGTCGTGGTTTTACTTCAAGTTCGATTCGTGAATTCTGTAAGCGT
This sequence comes from Vibrio satsumensis, assembly GCF_050337435.1. Classification (NCBI taxonomy): domain Bacteria; kingdom Pseudomonadati; phylum Pseudomonadota; class Gammaproteobacteria; order Vibrionales; family Vibrionaceae; genus Vibrio; species Vibrio satsumensis. Next base: position 165,768 of record NZ_JAKJSX010000007.1, read on the forward strand.
ATTGGCGTGACTAAGCAAGAGAACATGATTGAATTCGGTTCACTTGAATCTTGCATCCGTGATGATCTGAACGAAAATGCACCTCGTGCAATGGCTGTTCTGGATCCAGTTAAGATCGTTATTGAAAACTACGAAGCCGATGCAGTAGAAACGCTAACTGTTGCAAACCACCCAAACAAGCCAGAAATGGGCACTCGTGAAGTACCATTTACACGTGAAGTTTGGATTGAACGTGATGACTTCCGTGAAGAAGCAAACAAGAAGTACAAGCGTTTGGTTCTAGGTAAAGAAGTTCGTTTACGTGGCGCTTACGTGATCAAAGCTGAGCGTATCGAAAAAGATGCAGAAGGCAACATTACCACTATCTTCTGTTCTTACGATAACGAAACACTGGGTAAGAACCCTGCAGATGGCCGCAAAGTGAAAGGTGTTATCCACTGGGTATCTGCTGATAAAGCGCTGCCTGCTGAGATTCGTTTGTACGATCGTCTATTCACAGTGGCAAACCCAGCCGCTGCTGATGACTTCGCTGCAACGCTAAACCCTGAATCACTTGTTACGCTAAACGGTTTTGTTGAACCTAGCTTAGCTGAAGGTGTTGCAGAGCAAGCGTACCAGTTTGAACGTACAGGTTACTTCTGTGTGGATTCGAAAGACTCTAAAGCAGGTGCATTAGTCTTCAACCGAACGGTTGGTCTACGTGACACTTGGGGTAAAACTGAAGCTTAATGCTTGAGTACTTAGTTTGTTAAAAGCGATCCAATAAAAAACCGGCTTAGAGCCGGTTTTTTTGTGTCTGAATAATGCGTGGATCTAAAGAATAATCTAGCGGACTTTCAGCCCTATATAAAAAACGCTGGCCTAAGCCAGCGTTCTATATTACTTCTTCGCTTTATGTGCGTCTGGATTGCCTTTGCAATCTCCGCTAATGCTTTTGCCGTATAAGTATAAACTGTGGTTTGTCAGTTGCACATTGTAACGCTGAGCAATCTCTTTTTGTCTTTCTTCGATGATGTCATCAGAGAATTCGATCACTTCACCACAGTCTAAACACACAAGGTGGTCGTGGTGGTGCTGTGTAGAAAGTTCAAATACAGACTTGCCGCCTTCGAAGTGGTGGCGAGTTACAATGCCAGCGTCGTCGAATTGGTTAAGTACTCGATAAACGGTTGCAAGACCGATTTCTTCACCTAGGTCAATCAGCTTCTTATATAAATCTTCAGCACTAATATGTTGGCAGTCTGGCTGTTGTAATACTTCTAAAATTTTGAGCCGTGGAAGGGTCACTTTAAGACCTGCATCTTTTAGCGCTTGATTATTGTCTGACATATACTTTCCTGTTGATGATCTGCAGCAATTAACAGAATTCAATATTAATACCATTATAGTTTAGTCAGACATAACAATAAACCACGAACTTCAAAGGGTTACTTACTGACATCACAATCTGTTTTGTAAATTGGAAGTATCTCACTTATAGTGGAGGTACGACCAGTCAAGGTGACGGTGTTTCTGATATGAACATGGAATGTTGTTATGAATAAGCAACTCGCAAAAATATATAAACCCAACATTGTAAAATTTGCTCTCAATATCTGGCCTCCTTTTTGGGGCTCGGGAATTCGAATAGCCCACATTAGCGCTGACTTTAGGGTTGTTAAGACGGTACTTAAGCTACGTTGGTGGAATAAGAACGCCAATCGTACTCAATATGGCGGTAGTATCTTCTCTCTTACTGATCCCGTTTACTCTTTGATGTTAATGGGAATTTTAGGGGAGCGGTATTATGTTTGGGATAAAGAGGCGAGTATTAACTTTATCAAGCCGGGCCAATCCGACTTGTATGCAGATTTTGAGATAAGCCAGGGGCAACTTGATGATATTTATCGTCAGACGCAGCTTGGTGAAAAGTGTTTCCCTGAGTTTATTATCCACGTGAAAGATAAGCAGGGGAATGTGGTTTCAGAAATTCAGCGTACCCTCTATGTAAGAAAGAAGCCGCAATTTAGAGATGATGACGAAGCATTAGAAGCTGAGTGTTAATGAATAGATTTTAAATAGCAAAAAACCTCCGATAAGGAGGTTTTTTCATATTTATATAATGGTTATTAATTGTAACAATTAACAACCAGCAGAGAATTAGTCTTCTAGCTCTGCTAGGCACATTTCTTCATGGATTTGTTTAACCCAATTAGATACGCGCTCATCAGTTAGCTCAGGTTGACGGTCTTCGTCGATACATAGACCAACAAATTGGCTGTCATCGCCTTCAACTAAACCTTTTGATGCTTCGAATTCGTAGCCTTCAGTTGATGTGTGACCTAGGATAGTACCGCCTTTCGCTTCAACGATGTCACGGATAGTACCCATAGCATCACAGAAGTATTCTGCGTAATCTTCTTGATCGCCACAACCAAAGATTGCAACAAGTTTAGTTGAGAAATCAATAGCTTCTAGCTCTGGGAAAAAGTCATCCCAATCACATTGTGCTTCGCCGTAGTACCACGTAGGGATACCAAGCAGCAGTAGATCGAAGTTATCGATATCTTCTTTGCTGCTTTTTGCAATGTCTTGAACGTGAACGAGCTGTTTGCTCAATTGCTTTTGAATCATCTTAGCAACAGCTTCAGTGTTACCTGTATCGCTACCAAAGAAGAGACCTACACTTGCCATAGAATCATTACCTTTCATTTTGTCTGTTGTCGGTGTAATAAAGTTCGGAAGAGAGTCGTTAGATCCCAGTTCCTTCCCAGCTTAGTTGGATTATCCCTTTGGCGATAAAACCCGCACAGCCAAGGAAAAGTACTAACCACACAATGCGACGACCAAATGCAGGAACATTTCCCTGCTTGAGAACGTCCTTAATTGCCATACCGATTAAAAAGAAAATCGCGGCAAACAGGAGATCTAAACCAACAGATTCGATGATGTTCATGTAGTCGTAAAGCATGGGAACCTTATATACCAATTTTGCTTGGGCGCACTATATCACTGTTGTGAGATAAAGTTAATCTGCAGTAATTACACAGCTCTCATTTATCTGCACGAAAAGAGTAGCTAAGCGATGAATTTTCTAATTGCTCTAAGCACTTCTGCTGGTTTTTCAGCATGCAGCCAGTGACCCGTATTGGCAATGACATGTGCCTTTGCGTTAGAAAATTGCTGCTGAACGGCCGTTTGATGCTCAGCTGTGAGGTAATCTGAGTCACCACCCTTTATTAGCAAGGTTTTGACCGAGGTTTTATCAATCGGTTCCCAACCAATAATTTGTGGGTAGTTGTTGAATAGCGAGGCAACGTTGAAACGCCATTCCATGATGCCTTGTTCTGATTTGAACAAAGATTTCGTTAAGAACTGGCGAACGCCATCAATCTCGATGTGTCTTGCGAGGATCTTTAGCGCATCTGTGCGTGAGGTTGGCTTTTCTTCAATCACGGCTTGTAGACCGGCGAATACGTTGTCGTGTCGACTTTGAGTGTACGCGACCGGTGCCATATCCAAGACAATCAATTTTTGCAACGCAAGGTGTTGTGTTAGTGCCATCGCCACTTTGCCACCCATAGAGTGACCAATCACGGTGACATCTTCTAAATCAAGATCATTCAGCAGTTGAGCTACATCTTGTGCCATTGCTTGATAATTATGAGAGTCGCAATGGAAGGATTGACCGTGGTTGCGTAGATCGATACTAAGCACTTTATGATCGGCTTTTAGATCCCTAGCGAGCAAGCCAAGGTTGTCCAGATTACCGAATAATCCATGGATCAAAACAATGGTGTGACCCTCACCTTCAATTTTATAGTTGAGCTGTACTGACATTTTTATCTTATTCATGGTGGGTTTGACGTAGAGTATCCGCGCGGATCTCGCTATAATCCCCCAGAGTTTAAACATTGAGATTGTGAAAAGCGAATGAAAACAATTGAGGTTGATGAGGACCTATACCGTTTTATTGCGGGTCAGACAGAACGTATTGGCGAAAGCGCTTCAGATATTCTGCGCCGCTTGTTACAGGTTGATAGCCAAGGCATGGCTCCGATCGAAGAGATCGTCGAGCCTAAAGGTATCGTTGTTAGCAAAGAGGTAGGCTTTACTCCAGAGAAGTTCGATGGCGTTAAAGAAATGCGCTCACTACTAATATCAGATGAGTTTGCATCACTAAAGAAAGCCATTGATCGCTTCATGCTTGTGTTATCAACACTGCATAAAATCGACCCTTTAAGCTTTTCAGAAGCAACTCAAGTAAAAGGCCGTAAGCGCGTTTACTTTGCAGACAATGAAGCTACGTTGCTAGCAAACGGCAACACGACGAAGCCTAAAGCTATTCCACAAAGTCCTTTTTGGGTTATTACTAATAACAATACAAGCCGAAAAAGACAGATGGTTGAGCAGCTTATGAGCCGCATGAATTTCCAAGCAGAATTGATAGAAAAAGTAACAGGTTCAATTTAACGAAATCTGATTTAAACCTCATAATATCCATGGATAAGAAGATATTATGAGGTTTTTTTGTTTTTAAATTTTATATATAAGGATGTCGAAAAATGGCTATGCACCCTCGTGCTGGGCAGAAAGCTCAGCAGGAAGATCTTCATAATATCCCGGCTTTAGTTGCGAACTATTTCTTACAGCAACCGGATGCTACTAACCCAGATCACAAAGTACTTTTCGGTACTTCAGGTCACCGCGGTACAGCAGACAAATCAACATTTAACGAAAACCACATTCTAGCGATTGCACAAGCGGTTGCTGAGGTTCGTGCCGAACAAGGTACAACTGGCCCTCTTTTCTTAGGTAAAGATACTCACGCTCTGTCTGAGCCTGCGTTCTCTACGGTTATCGAAGTGCTTGTAGCGAACGGTGTTGAAGTTATTATTCAAGAAAACAATGGCTTTACTCCAACACCTGGTATCTCGCACGCGATTCTTACTCACAACCTAGTGAATGACAAAAAAGCCGACGGCATTGTTATCACGCCTTCGCATAACCCACCTCAAGACGGCGGTATCAAATACAACCCGACGCACGGTGGCCCGGCTGAAGCTGAACTTACTCAAGCGATTGAAGACCGTGCGAACGTGATTATTGCTGAGCAAATGCAAGGTGTTAAGCGTACTCCTATCGCACAAGCTAAACAGTCTGATCTAGTAAAAGAAGTCGACTTAGTTGCGCCATACGTCGCTGATTTGATTAACGTCGTGGATATGGAAGCGATCCAGAAAGCAAACATCAAAATTGGTGTTGATCCACTGGGTGGCAGCGGTATTGATTACTGGCGTCAAATTGGCAAAGCGTACAATCTAGATCTTACTCTGGTAAGTGAAGCGGTTGACCCTTCATTCCAATTTATGTCTCTAGATAAAGATGGTGTGGTTCGTATGGACTGTTCTTCACCATACGCAATGGCGGGCTTGCTTGCGCTTAAAGATGAGTACGCACTAGCGTTTGGTAACGACCCAGATTACGATCGTCACGGTATCGTGACACCTAAAGGCTTGATGAATCCAAATCACTTCTTAGCGGTTTGTATTGATTACCTATATCGTAACCGTGAAGGTTGGGGCAAAGACGTAGCAGTTGGTAAGACACTAGTATCAAGCGCATTAATCGACCGAGTAGTTGCAGACCTTGGTCGCGAACTTTGTGAAGTACCAGTTGGATTCAAATGGTTCGTTGACGGTCTATACAACGGTCAGTTTGGTTTCGGTGGTGAAGAGAGTGCAGGTGCATCTTTCTTACGTAAAGACGGAACGCCTTGGTCAACAGACAAAGATGGCCTAATTCTTTGCCTACTTGCGGCTGAGATCACAGCTGTAACTGGTAAGAACCCACAAGAATACTACGAAGAGCTTGCTGCTAAACACGGTGAATCTAAGTACAACCGTATTCAAGCGGTAGCAAATGGCGCACAAAAAGACGTGCTTAAAAAGCTATCTCCAGAGATGGTTTCTGCTGAGACACTGGCTGGTGATGCAATTACTGCACGCTTAACACACGCTCCAGGTAACGGTGCTGCGATTGGTGGCCTGAAAGTGACAACTGAAAACGGTTGGTTTGCAGCTCGTCCATCAGGCACGGAAGACATCTACAAGATCTACTGTGAAAGCTTTAAAGGTGAAGAGCACCTAAAAGCAATTGAAGCAGAAGCTCAAGAGATTGTTAACCAAGTATTTGCAGCCGCTGGCCTATAATCCAATACGATTCATAGCGTTATCAAGCAAATAGTAGAAGGGTTGATGTGAAAGCATCAGCCCTTTTTATTTGTCTGTAAGTAAGTAAGTAAGTAAGTAAGTAAGTAAGTAAGTAAGTAAGTGGCTAAGACTAAGTCAACTCAATGGTTGAATGGATTAGCCGTGTGGCCAACTTTGTGGCATCACAAACCAGAATTGCCCGGGCTTGGTTTGCCCATGGACGAAGCGATCACCAAACTCGGTGATAGGCTGACTGTTGAAATCATCCGTCCCGGCCGCCCATTGTTCTTTGGTGAGAGGGTAGAGCGCTTCAGTGATTAGATGAGCTTGGTCTTGATAGCACCAAAAACCGTTTACTTGGCTTGGGTTAATGTCGTAACCCAAACATTCAGTAGGTACTTTTTGATCTAAGAATGGGTTGGTGTATAGACGACCTTGCATAAGTAAGTGCTTTGAGTCGACATTGATCTCTGGATATTGCTCAATAAACGCTGCAGAAGAGGACATTGCCAACTGGTGGCTGAGCATTCTGTCGAGTTTCTTATCCAATTGGTCGTGAGAGTTGGGTCCAAACCATGTCTGTTCGTGGAGCAGGTAAAACTTAATCGCCACTTCCCAATGTTCCAGCTTTTGGTTGCTCCCTTCTTCAAGAATAAAGTCGATTGCACCGAGAGTTCTGCCTTCCACATTGATCTGAATCTCATCGTGCTTAATCGAGTAATTCGGTGAGGCAGTGATCACTTGTTCGCATAGATGTTGATAGAGGAAACCTAATCTAGGATTACCATCATAAGTATGTGATGAGTCGATGGAATGGTGGCTAGAGAATACCCCGAGATCAGAAATGGGTGGCTTAATTTCCAGTAGCGGCGGTGAGCCAATCATCCATTGGTAAAAACGTTGCAGTTCAGTCATCGGTTCCTCGTAAACTTTAGTCATCTGTTCTTAATAAACAGAGGGCAGGGCTTTCGACATTCTACCCGTAAATTGATATAACGACGTTATTATAAAGGTAAGCTGGAAATAAAAATGAATAACTTACAATTAGAAAAGCTACTTAACGAAAAACTGCAGCCACAGCAGATTAAAGATTACTGTCCAAACGGTCTTCAAGTTGAAGGCAATGCTGAAGTAAAACGCATCATTACTGGCGTGACGGCTTCTCAGGCTTTGATTAATAAAGCAGTCGAGCGAAAGGCTGATGCTTTGTTAGTTCATCATGGGTTCTTTTGGAAAGGTGAGCCAGAAGCCATTCGCGGGATGAAAGGTAAGCGTATTCGCACATTGATCAAAAACGATATCAATCTGTTAGGTTACCACCTTCCTCTTGATATCCACCCTGAGCTTGGTAATAACGCGAAACTGGCCGAGTTACTTGAGATTGAAGTCGAAGGCGGTTTGGAAGGGCACCCACAATCGGTTGCTATGTTTGGCAAACTAAAAACACCAATGACAGGTGAAGAGTTTGCCGTAAAAATTGACCAAGCTCTGAATCGCAAACCACTGCATATCGCTCCAGAAAACCAAAACAAAACGATTACGACTGTCGGTTGGTGTACTGGTGGTGGCCAAGACTACATTGAGCTAGCTGCTTCTCAAGGTATTGATGCATTTATCTCTGGTGAGATTTCAGAACGTACAACTTACTCAGCACGCGAGCAAGACATTCATTATTTTGCTGCTGGCCACCACGCGACTGAGCGATACGGTGTAAAAGCGCTAGGCGAATGGTTAGCGAAAGAGCATGGCTTGGATGTTGAGTTTATTGATATCGATAATCCAGTGTAAGAACAGATACGAGTCGAGTGTATCTCTCATGCCTTTGGAGAACCTCGTAAGCTTTTCTATACGCTTCGTGAGATCCCCAACTTGTTCGTCCCTCGCTCTTGGGGATGACGAGCAACTATAAATTTGTATCCGTCGATGTGATGCGCCAGTCAGACCGTTAAAGGATTATATCCGATTCCGTCATTTTCTAGACTGACGAAGGAAGGAGTAGGAAATCTCTTTGAGAGTAACGTTGGAAGGCCGTTATAGAGCTTAAAAATATCTCGTATAAAAAAAAGGGTTGATGCTTTCGCATCAACCCTTTTTAACAATTGTACTTTAATCGCAACTATTCACGTTCGTGAAGTGCTTTAAAGTCACGTTGCTCTTCACCAGTGTATAGCTGACGAGGACGACCGATACGGTTCGTTGGGTCGCTGTGCATTTCGTTCCAGTGTGCAATCCAACCGATAGTACGAGACATCGCGAAGATTACTGTGAACATTGATACAGGAATGCCGATAGCTTTCAGAATGATACCTGAGTAGAAATCTACGTTCGGATATAGCTTCTTAGACACAAAGTATTCATCAGATAGGGCGATACGCTCAAGTTCCATTGCTACGTCAAGTAGTGGATCTTGGATGTTTAGCTCTTTAAGTACTTCGTGACACGCTTCGCGCATTACTGTTGCACGTGGATCGTAGTTCTTGTAAACGCGGTGACCGAAGCCCATCAAACGGAATGGGTCATCTTTGTCTTTCGCTTTTGCAACATACTCTTCGATGTTATCTACGCTACCGATCTCTTCAAGCATACGTAGACATGCTTCGTTTGCACCACCGTGAGCTGGGCCCCAAAGTGACGCGATGCCTGCTGCGATACACGCAAACGGGTTAGCACCAGATGAACCAGCAAGACGAACTGTAGACGTTGAAGCGTTTTGTTCGTGATCAGCGTGTAGAGTAAAGATTTTATCCATTGCACGAGCAACGATAGGGTTCACTTCGTACTCTTCACATGGGTTTGCAAACATCATGTGTAAGAAGTTTTCAGCGTAGCCTAGGTCATTACGTGGGTAGATAAACGGCTGACCGATTGAATATTTGTAACACATTGCTGCCAGTGTCGGCATTTTTGAAATCAGGCGGTAAGCCGCAATTTCACGGTGTGTATCGTTGTTGATATCAAGTGAGTCGTGGTAGAACGCTGCTAGAGCGCCTACAACACCACACATTACAGCCATAGGGTGAGCATCACGACGGAAGCCGTGGAAGAAACTAGCAATCTGCTCATGCACCATAGTGTGACGTGTCACGGTAGTCTTGAACTTTTCGTATTCAGCTCGAGATGGGGCTTCACCGTAAAGAAGTATGTAACATACCTCTAAGTAATCAGCGTTATTGGCAAGTTGGTCAATTGGATAACCACGGTGTAGAAGAATACCTTTTCCACCGTCAATAAAAGTGATTTGAGACTCACAAGATGCAGTGGCAAGAAAACCAGGGTCAAAAGTGAAAAAACCATTAGAACCTAGTGTACGAACATCGATCACTGGAGTACCAAGTACACCTTCCGTAATCGGCAGCTCGATTGGCGCTTGACCTTCAATGTGAAGGGTAGCTTTCTTATCCGCCATAACAATCTCCTTTGTTTATTATTAATCCGTCCAGGATGTTTATGTGCCATTTTTTTACTGGTCTTACGTGGGAAAGTCAATTTTTCTACAGCTTTGTGTGCACTTGTTAGTGTTTTTTACATTAAATTCGTTAAAAATCTGGTCTGTGTAGCATTATTTGTTACATCAATTGTATTAGAATGTTGCCAGCCGTATAGTGGCGCTGAAAAGTTTGGTTAAAACCTTATAAATGCAAGGCTAAGAAGAAATGTGAGGTGTCTTTCTTAATCTGGCAGTTAACAATTATTTTACAATTATCTAAGGCTCAACTTCGGTTATTTGTTAAGTTAATGTTAAATTTTGAAGGTTTGCGATCAAATTTTGTCCATAACAATATCATAAGGTTATTTAATGACCATAATGCTCAATGGAGCTGAGTGAGCAAGCCCGTGAAAGAAAGAAAGACAAGACCTGTTAATTTAGATTTACAGACCATCCACTTTCCAATCACAGCAATAGCTTCCATCCTACACCGTGTGTCTGGGGTGATAACTTTTGTCGCGATTGGAATTTTGCTTTGGTTACTATCCATTTCCCTCTCATCCCCAGTAGGCTTTATGGAAGCTAGCGACATTGTCGATGGTTTCTTCGTGAAGTTTATTCTGTGGGGCATTTTAACCGCTTTGGCTTACCACATTGCTGGTGGTATTCGTCACCTTCTTATGGACTTAGGTCACTTTGAAGAGCTGGAATCTGGCGCTAAGAGCGCTAAGGTTGCATTCGCAGCAACAGCGGTATTGTCTCTACTAGCGGGGATCTTAGTATGGTAAACAACGTTTCTACTTTTGGTCGTAATGGTGTTCATGATTATCTACTGATTCGTGCAACTGCCATCATTATGACGCTTTACACTATTTACCTAGTTAGCTTCTGTGCTTTCTCTGGTGATATCTCTTACGCATCTTGGACGCAATTCTTTGGTGGAACCTTCACTAAAGTCTTCACCATGTTAGCGCTTACTTCTGTTTTGGTTCACGCGTGGATCGGCCTATGGCAAGTACTAACTGACTACATCAAATGCGCAAAACTGCGTGTTGGTCTTCAAGTCGGTGTTGTTGCAGTTCTTCTTGGATATTTCTTCTCTGGTCTGTTTATTTTGTGGGGTGCGTAAGTGACTATTCCTGTTCGTGAGTTTGATGCCGTAGTTATCGGCGCTGGTGGTGCAGGTATGCGTGCCGCACTGCAAATTTCTGAGCAAGGCCTTTCTTGTGCATTGCTTTCTAAAGTTTTCCCTACTCGTTCTCATACGGTTTCAGCGCAAGGCGGCATCACTGTTGCTCTTGGTAACGCGCATGAAGACCATTGGGAACAACATATGTATGACACAGTAAAAGGTTCTGATTACATCGGCGACCAAGACGCTATCGAATACATGTGTAAAAACGGTCCTGAGTCGGTAATCGAACTTGAAAAAATGGGCCTACCTTTCTCTCGTTTTGAGAACGGTACTATTTACCAGCGTCCTTTCGGTGGTCAATCTAAAAACTTTGGTGGTGAGCAAGCGGCTCGCACCGCAGCTGCAGCTGACCGTACTGGTCACGCACTGCTTCATACGCTTTACCAACAAAACATTAAACACAAAACGACGGTTTTCTCTGAATGGTATGCACTGGATCTTGTGAAGAACGAAGATGGTGCAATCTTAGGTACAACCGCGCTTTGTATGGAAACTGGCGAAGTTTGCTACTTCAAAGCGAAGGCAACAATCCTTGCTACTGGTGGTGCTGGTCGTATCTACGCTTCGACAACTAACGCACACATTAACACTGGTGACGGTGTTGGTATGGCGATTCGTGCTGGCGTTCCAATGCAAGACATCGAAATGTGGCAGTTCCACCCAACGGGTATCGCTGGCGCAGGTGTATTGGTAACGGAAGGTTGTCGTGGTGAAGGTGGTTACCTTCTCAATAAAGACGGCGAACGCTTCATGGAACGTTACGCACCAAATGCTAAAGACTTAGCGGGTCGTGATGTTGTTGCACGTTCAATGATGGTTGAAATCCGTGAAGGTCGCGGTTGCGATGGCCCTTGGGGTCCACACATCAAGCTGAAGCTTGATCACCTAGGTAAAGAGACACTTGAATCTCGTCTTCCTGGTGTATGTGAACTGTCTCGTACCTTTGCTCACGTTGATCCAGTAAAAGAGCCAATCCCAGTAATCCCAACATGTCACTACATGATGGGTGGTGTTCCAACACAAGTTTCTGGTCAAGCTATTAAGCAAACTGAAGATGGCACCGATGTTGAAATCCAAGGTCTATTTGCTTGTGGCGAAATCGCATCAGTATCAGTACACGGTGCCAACCGTCTAGGTGGTAACTCACTACTTGATTTGGTGGTATTTGGTCGTGCAACAGGTCTACACCTAGGTGAGACTCTGAAGAAGCAAGACGAAGCGAAACCAGCAACTGAAGCAGACATCGAGCGTTCTCTAGAGCGTTACAACCGTTGGGAAAACAGTACTGACGGTGAAGATCCAGCGCAAATCCGTAAAGATCTTCAACAATGTATGCAGAATAACTTCTCAGTATTCCGTGAAGGCAAAGCAATGGCTGAAGGCCTAGAAGAGCTTAAAGCGATTCGCGAGCGTCTGAAGAATGCACACCTATCTGATAAGTCTACAGAGTTCAACACTCAACGTATCGAGTGTCTAGAGCTTGAAAACTTGATGGAAACGGCATTCGCAACGGCTGTTGCTGCAAACTTCCGTACAGAGAGCCGTGGCGCACACGCTCGATTCGATTTCCCTGACCGTGATGATGAGCAATGGCTATGCCACTCACTTTACAACCCAGAGTCAGAGAGCATGACTAAGCGTGGTGTAAACATGGAGCCTATCCATCGTGAAGCGTTCCCACCAAAAGCACGTACGTACTAAGGAGATATGACCATGAAACTGAATTTCTCTTTATACCGTTACAACCCAGATGTCGACCAGAAGCCTTATATGAAGGAATACACCCTAGAGGTGGATGAAGGTTCAGACATGATGCTTTTGGACGCGCTGATTCTGTTGAAAGAGCAAGATCCAACTATCTCATTCCGTCGCTCATGCCGTGAAGGTGTATGTGGTTCGGATGGTTTGAACATGAATGGTAAAAATGGTCTGGCGTGTATCACTCCGTTGTCTGCGCTTTCTGGCCAAGACAAGATTGTGATTCGTCCGCTGCCTGGTCTACCTGTTGTTCGTGACCTGATTGTAGACATGACTCAGTTCTACGATAACTACGAGAAAGTGAAGCCATTCTTAGTGTCTGATGGCAATGTACCACCGGCACGTGAAAACTTACAAAGCCCTGATGAACGCGCGCACTTAGATGGATTGTACGAATGTATCATGTGTGCATGTTGTACTACATCTTGCCCATCGTTCTGGTGGAACCCTGACAAATTCATCGGACCAGCAGGCCTACTTGCAGCGTACCGTTGGCTAATTGATAGCCGAGATACAGCGACAGACGAACGTTTGTCCGATCTTGATGATGCATTTAGCGTTTTTCGTTGCCATGGCATCATGAATTGTGTAAGTGTTTGTCCTAAGGGATTAAATCCGACGAAAGCTATTGGTCACATCAAGACCATGTTGGTGAATCGTTCGGTTTAAGTTATATAAAAATTGCCGCCCTAGAAGTTTTGGGGCGGCCTTTTAATAGCTCGGCATAGACCGCAGCAAACGTGAAAACTACTGGTTAAGGGAAAATATGCACAACGGCGTGATGAAGGCATGGCTCGAGTCTTCACACTTGGCTGGCGCCAATGCAACGTACGTAGAAGAACTCTATGAACTGTATCTAAGTGACCCAGATTCGGTAAGTGACGAATGGAGAAGTGTTTTTGAAGAACTGCCTGTGCAAGCTTCAGAGACAGTGGAACAACCACACTCTCGTGTTCGTGAATACTTCCGTCGACTCGCTCAAGAAACAAAGCATTACAGTGTCCAAGTTAGTGATCCAGATGTCGATGCGAAACAAGTAAAGGTTCTGCAACTAATTAATGCTTATCGATTCCGAGGGCATCAATCAGCAAATCTAGACCCCCTAGGTTTATGGAAAAGAGATACAGTTGAAGAGCTGGATCCTTCTTTCCACACTCTTACCGAAGATGACCTCAATGAGACGTTTAACGTCGGCTCTTACGCGATTGGCCAAGAGACGATGGTGCTTAAAGATTTATACAAATCTCTAAAGCAGACTTATTGTGGTTCTATTGGTGCTGAATACATGCACATGACAAATACAGAGCAAAAACGTTGGATTCAACAACGTTTAGAGTCTGTATCTGGTCAACCCTCTTTCAACAAAGAAGAAAAGCAAGCTTTCCTAGAAGAGCTAACTGCAGCTGAAGGTCTTGAGCGCTATCTTGGTGCGAAATTCCCAGGCGCGAAACGCTTCTCGTTGGAAGGTGGTGATGCGCTTATCCCAATGACGAAAGAAATTATTCGTCATGCTGGTGGACAAGGCATGCGTGAAGTTGTTGTTGGTATGGCTCACCGTGGTCGTCTAAACATGTTGGTCAACGTGCTTGGTAAAAAACCACAAGACCTATTTGACGAATTTGCGGGCAAGCACGATGACACGTGGGGTACTGGTGATGTGAAATACCACCAAGGCTTCTCTGCGGACTTCGCAACGCCAGGCGGCAACGTTCACTTAGCACTAGCCTTTAACCCATCTCACTTAGAAATCGTAAACCCGGTAGTTATCGGTTCAGTACGTGCACGTCAAGATCGCCTTGGTGATAGTGACGGCAGCCGTGTACTTCCAATTACTATCCACGGTGACTCAGCTATTGCTGGCCAAGGTGTAGTACAAGAGACGTTTAACATGTCTCAAGCGCGTGGTTTCTGTGTCGGTGGTACGGTTCGTATCGTTGTAAACAACCAAGTTGGTTTTACAACATCTAACCCACGCGATACTCGTTCTACGATGTACTGTACTGATATCGCGAAGATGGTTCAGGCTCCGATTTTCCACGTTAACTCAGATGATCCAGAAGCGGTTGCGTTCGTTGCGCGTCTTGCATTGGATTACCGTAATACGTTTAAGCGTGATGTTGTTATTGATTTGGTTTGTTACCGTCGCCACGGTCACAACGAAGCCGATGAGCCGAATGCAACACAGCCTTTGATGTACCAAAAAATCAAGAAGCACCCAACACCACGTAAGCTTTACGCTGACGTGCTAATGGAGCGCGGTGAGTTTGGTATTGATACAGCAACTCAGCTAGTTAACGAATATCGCGATGCACTTGATCACGGTGAAGTTGTGGTTAAAGAGTGGCGCCCAATGGCTCTTCACTCTGTGGACTGGTCTCCTTACTTAGGTCACGACTGGAACATCGAATGGGACAACAAGATTGATATCGAGCGCCTGAAAGAGCTTGGTACCAAACTTTGCCAATATCCAGACAGCCATAAGCTGCAAAGCCGAGTCAATAAACTGTACAACGATCGTACTGCCATGGTGAATGGCGAGAAACAAGTCGATTGGGGTATGGCTGAAACTCTGGCTTACGCAACACTGGTTGATGACGGTAAGCGTATTCGTATCTCTGGCCAAGATTCTGGCCGTGGTACGTTCTTCCACCGTCACTCAGTACTGCACAACCAATCAGATGCAAGCACGTATGTTCCTCTTGCGAACATTCATGACAAGCAAGGGCCATTCCAAGTGTTTGACTCGGTATTGTCTGAAGAAGCGGTACTGGCATTTGAGTATGGTTACGCAACAGCAGAGCCAAGCGGTCTAACCCTTTGGGAAGCACAATTTGGTGACTTCGCAAACGGTGCACAAGTTGTTATCGACCAATTTATTTCGTCAGGTGAGCAAAAGTGGGCACGTCTATGTGGTCTAACTATGCTTCTTCCTCACGGTTATGAAGGTCAAGGCCCAGAGCACTCTTCTGCACGTCTTGAGCGTTACCTTCAGTTATGTGCTGAACAAAACATGCAGGTTGTTGTTCCTTCAACACCGGCTCAGGTTTACCACATGATTCGTCGTCAGGTTGTTCGACCAATGCGTCGTCCTCTGATTGTAATGTCACCTAAGTCATTGCTTCGTCACCCTCTGTGTACTTCTTCTCTGGAAGATTTGGCAGAAGGTACGTTCCAACCAGCTATCGCAGAAATTGATGATCTGGCTCCTGAGAACGTAAAACGCGTCGTGTTCTGTTCAGGTAAGGTTTACTTTGACCTACTTGACCAAAGACGTAAGAACGAGCAAGACGATGTCGCTATTGTGCGTATTGAGCAACTTTACCCGTTCCCTTACGAGGACGTGAGAGCTGCAATTGCACAGTACACGAATGTAGTCGATTACGTTTGGTGTCAAGAAGAGCCTCAAAACCAAGGTGCTTGGTACAGTAGCCAACATAATTTCCGAGCTGCTATCCCAGTGGGTGCTGATATTCAATACGCAGGTCGTCCTGCATCAGCATCACCAGCTGTTGGCTATATGTCGGTACACTTGAAACAACAAAAAGCGTTAGTTGACGACGCTTTGACCCTACTTAAGAACTAGAAGTAAAAGGAAAACACGCACATGACAATTGAAATTCTGGTTCCAGATTTACCTGAATCTGTGGCTGATGCAACAGTTGCTACTTGGCACAAAAAACCGGGCGAAGCGGTTGCACGTGATGAAGTCATTGTAGATATCGAAACAGATAAAGTAGTTCTAGAAGTACCGGCTCCTGAAGCGGGTGTTCTGGAAGCTATCATTGAAGAAGAGGGTGCTACGGTACTTTCTAAACAGCTTCTGGCTAAAATCAAGCCGGGTGCTGTCGCTGGTGAACCAACGAAAGATACAACTGAAGATACAGAAGCTTCTCCTGATAAGCGCCACAAAGCGGCTCTTACCGAAGAGAGCAACGACGCACTAAGTCCTGCGGTTCGTCGCCTGCTTGCAGAGCACAACCTACAACCAGCTGACGTTAAAGGCACTGGTGTTGGTGGTCGTATTACTCGTGAAGACATCGACGCACACCTAGCAGCAGCGAAAGCGGCTCCGGCAGCAGCATCTGCACCAGCAGTTGAAGCGCCAGCAGCAGCTCGTAGCCAAAAACGCGTACCTATGACTCGCCTACGTAAGACAGTGGCTAACCGTCTTCTAGAAGCGAAGAACAGCACAGCAATGCTGACGACTTTCAACGAAGTGAACATGAAGCCAATCATGGACCTTCGTAAGCAGTACAAAGACCAATTCGAGAAGCGTCACGACACGCGTCTGGGCTTCATGTCTTTCTATGTGAAAGCAGTAACAGAAGCGCTAAAACGTTTCCCAGAAGTGAACGCTTCTATTGACGGTACAGATATCGTTTACCACAACTACTTCGACATCAGCATGGCAGTATCAACGCCACGTGGTCTAGTAACTCCAGTACTGAAAGACTGTGACACACTAGGTTTCGCTGACATCGAAAAAGGCATCAAAGAGCTAGCAATCAAAGGCCGTGACGGCAAGCTAACTGTTGATGAGCTGATGGGCGGTAACTTCACTATCACAAACGGTGGTGTATTTGGTTCTCTAATGTCTACGCCAATCATCAACCCGCCTCAAGCGGCAATCCTGGGTATGCACAAAATCCAAGATCGTCCAATGGCTGTTGACGGCAAGGTAGAGATTCTACCAATGATGTACCTAGCGCTTTCTTACGACCACCGTCTAATCGATGGCCGTGAATCAGTTGGCTTCCTAGTGACCATCAAAGAGCTACTAGAAGATCCTGCACGTCTGCTATTAGACGTTTAGTATCGCTAAAACGTCTAGTTAGCCCAGTTAGCTAGACGTAAAAAGTTTCAAAGGCTAGGCTGCTCAACGTCTGGCCTTCACTTGAACTGTAAAGCCATTAGAAAATGGACAGCAGTTTATTTGAGAAGACCCTACAGACGTAACACAGGAAACTGTGTCGTTATGGAAATAATAATCCCTTAAGGGAAAATAAACGGAATATCAAAATGAATTTGCATGAATACCAAGCCAAACAGCTGTTTGCAGAATTCGGTTTGCCTGTACCAGAAGGTTTCGCATGTGATACTGCACAAGAAGCTTTCGAAGCTGCAGGTCGTATCAGTACAGCCAAGAAAGTCGTTAAGTGTCAAGTACACGCTGGTGGCCGCGGTAAAGCGGGCGGCGTAGAGCTACATGACACGAAAGAAGGCGTTAAAGAGTTTGCACAAAAGTGGCTAGGTAAAAACCTAGTGACTTACCAAACAGACGCTAATGGTCAGCCTGTAACAAAGATCCTAGTTGAAGAAGCATCGAACATCGCTAACGAACTTTATCTAGGTGCTGTTGTTGACCGTGCAACGCGCAAAATTGTATTCATGGCGTCGACTGAAGGCGGTGTGGACATTGAGAAAATCGCTGAAGAAACTCCAGAGTTGATTCACCAATCAGCGATCGATCCTCTAGTGGGCCCTCAAGCTTACCAAGGCCGTGAACTTGCTTTCAAACTTGGTCTAGTTGGCGATCAAATTAAACAGTTCGTTAAGATCTTCATGGGTCTTGGCCAAATGTTCTCTCAGTACGACCTAGCTCTACTAGAAATCAACCCGCTTGTAATTACTGGCGAAGGCAACCTACTTTGTCTAGACGGCAAGATCAACATCGACTCAAACGCGATGTACCGTCAGCCTAAACTACGTGAAATGCACGATCCATCTCAAGAAGATGAGCGCGAAGCACACGCAGCACAGTGGGAACTGAACTACGTAGCACTAGATGGCAACGTTGGCTGTATGGTTAACGGTGCAGGCCTTGCGATGGGTACGATGGATATCGTAAACCTACACGGCGGCAAGCCAGCAAACTTCCTTGATGTAGGCGGCGGCGCGACGAAAGAACGTGTAGCTGAAGCATTCAAGATCATCCTTTCTGATGACAATGTTAAAGCAGTACTAGTAAACATCTTCGGTGGCATCGTTCGTTGTGACATGATCGCTGAAGGTATTATCGGTGCAGTTAAAGAAGTTGGCGTAACAGTTCCTGTAGTTGTTCGTCTAGAAGGTACCAACGCAGATCTAGGTCGCGAAGTACTTGCTAATTCTGATGTTGATATCATTGCAGCTGAATCTCTAACAGATGCTGCTCAGAAAGTTGTTGCTGCTGCGGAGGCAAAATAATGTCTGTATTAATTAACAAAGACACTAAAGTAATCTGTCAGGGTTTCACTGGCGGTCAAGGTACATTCCACTCAGACCAAGCGATCGCATACGGTACGCAAATGGTTGGTGGTGTTTCACCTGGTAAAGGTGGTCAGACTCACCTAGGCCTTCCAGTTTTCAACACAGTACGTGAAGCAGTAGAAGTAACTGGCGCAACAGCAACCGTTATCTACGTACCAGCTCCTTTCTGTAAAGATGCAATCCTAGAAGCGATTGATGCAGGTATCGAACTGATCGTAACGATCACGGAAGGTATCCCTACAACAGATATGATCGACGTTAAAGTGAAGCTAGAAGAAACTGGCGTTCGCATGATCGGTCCTAACTGTCCAGGTCTTATCACTCCAGACGAGTGTAAGATTGGTATCATGCCTGGTCATATCCACAAGAAGGGTAAAGTCGGTATCGTATCTCGCTCAGGTACTCTGACATACGAAGCAGTTAAGCAAACAACAGATGAAGGCTTTGGTCAGTCTACATGTGTTGGTATCGGTGGTGACCCAATCCCAGGTTCAAACTTCATTGATATCCTAAAACTTTTCCAAGAAGACCCAGAAACTGAAGCAATCGTAATGATTGGTGAAATCGGTGGTACTGCGGAAGAAGAAGCGGCTGAGTTCATCAAAGCAAACGTAACTAAGCCAGTTGTATCTTACATCGCTGGTGTTACTGCTCCTCCGGGTAAACGTATGGGCCACGCAGGCGCAATCATCTCTGGTGGTAAAGGTACTGCTGAAGATAAATTCGCAGCACTAGAAGCAGCAGGCGTTAAGACTGTTAAGTCTCTTGCTGACATCGGCAAAGGCCTACGTGAAATCACGGGTTGGTAATCAGCTGGCTTTTATCGATTGAGATAGAAGTTAACTGAATGGTATAAAAAAGGCTTGGTCAGTGACCAAGCCTTTTTTATGTTCTTGAGATACGAATCGTATGATTACGCTCGGGTCTTCACCATTTGAGATAGCATAAACATCGCAGCGGCACTGATAACCACAGAAGGGCCAGCAGGTGTGTCATAGAACCAAGATAAGCTTAATCCACCGAATACTGCAATAGAGCCAATAACTGATGCAAGGAAGGCCATCTGCTCAGGTGTGCTCGAGAACTTCCTTGCCGTTGCTGCAGGAATAATCAGTAGCGATGTCATGATTAACGCACCCACAAATTTCATACCGACAGCAATCACGATACCGACAAGCAGCATCAAAATCAGACGCATTAAATCAATGTTGATGCCGTCAACCGCTGCTAGATCTTCATTAACCGTCGTTGAAAGTAGCGGTCGCCAAAAGATAGCAAGCACTAATCCAATCACAGCCGCACCCGCATAGATGAATACCAAATCAGTCGGTGATACTGCAAGTAAGTCGCCAAATAAATAGCTCATTAGGTCGACACGAACATTGTCCAAGAAGCTAACGGCTACAAGACCCAAAGACAGTGCACTGTGTGCCAAAATACCGAGTAGGGTATCGGTCGCGACTAGCTTTTGTTTTTGCAATGTCACGAGTAACACGGCCAGCATCAAACAACAAATCAGCAGTGCGAAATACAAGTTGATGTTAAACAGAAAGCCAAGCGCTAAGCCCATCAAAGAGGCATGAGCAAGCGTATCGCCAAAGTAGGCCATCTTGCGCCAAACTACAAAAGAGCCCAATGGCCCCGCGATAAGAGCAATGCCCAAGCCAGCTAAAATAGAGGGAAGAAGAAACTCAAGCATTAGTGATGTCCGTGTTTATGATTTGAACACTCATGAGCACCACCTTTTACTGGTTGGCCTGCAAGATCATGATGGTGATGTTCATGTTGGTGGTGATAAAACGCTAGTGTCTCTTGAGTCGCGGTACCGAAGAGCGCAATATACGAGGGATGATGTTTGATGTCTGCAGGTGCACCTGAGCAACAGATATGATGATGCAAACAGATAACATCGTCTGTTTTGGCCATCACCAGATGCAGATCATGTGAAACCATAAACACCGCACAACCAAAGCGGTGACGAATGGTGTCAATGAGATCATAAAGGTCTATTTGCCCTTGCACGTCAACGCCTTGAGCCGGTTCATCAAGAACCAGTAGGTCTGGTCTTCTTAGTAATGAACGGGCAATCAGTACGCGTTGGTTTTCACCACCAGACAGCTGGTGCATGTTGCTCTTTTGCAGATGTTCAGCACCCACGAGCTTCAATGCTTCAAGGATCTCTTGCTGACTGAACTTGCCAGTGAGCTTTAGAAAACGATCTACATTGAGCGGTAGTGAATCGTTGAGCTTTAATTTTTGTGGAACATAGCCAATTTTCAGTTTTTTAGCTTTTGTTATTGTGCCTGAAAATTTGGTTTGTAAACCCAGTACTACTTTTACTAATGTCGACTTTCCTGCACCGTTTGGCCCAATCAGGGTGGTGATCCTGCCGCGCTCTAAATTTAGAGAGATGTTGTCTAGAACTTTTCGACCGTCAAATTCGACGCTCACAGAATCTAGTTGGATTAAGTTATCCATGAATAGAACTCATTTGCAATTCGCTAATGTTATAATGTAACATTTACCTCAAGCCTAAGCTACTTTTCTATTATCGAGGAATTATGTCACGTTCATCTTTTATACTTGCTACTTTGCTTTTAGCGCCAAGTGTTGCAAGTGCTAATACTATTCTAACAAGTTTCAAACCAATTCAAATGATTGTGACAGAGCTAACGCAAGGTGTTAGTGAACCGGATGTGTTGATGAACAGTAATGCTTCGCCGCACGATTATGCGCTCAAACCATCAGATGTCAAAAAAGTTCATAGTGCAGATATGGTCGTTTGGTTTGGCCCCGACTTAGAAGCCTTTTTAACTAAGGTCGTGAGCTCGAGTGAAAATGTTATTGAGATCAGCTCTATTCCGGGTATCAACTTACGCGCTTATGGACACGAAGAGCATGACCATGACGCGCATGAAGGTCACCACCATGGCAGCCACGATCCACATTTTTGGTTGGGTATCGATCAGGTCGAAGTTGCTGCGAAATACATTTCAGATAAGTTAATTGAAACTGACCCAGGCAACGCAATGGCTTATCAAGAGAACCTAGATTCATTCTTGATTGCATTGGATGAGAAGAAGCAGTCTATTCGCGAACAACTGGCGCCAATAAAAGACAAAGGTTACTACGTTTTCCATGATGCATATGGTTATTACGAAGAAGAATTTGGTCTGAATAATTTGGGTCATTTCACAGTAAGTCCAGACCGTAAACCGGGAGCAAAAAGCCTGATTGCGATTAAGAAAACGATCGTACAAGAAAATGTTCAGTGTGTGTTTTCTGAGCCTCAGTTTACGCCTGCAGTGATTGAATCTGTGACTCGTGGAAGCAACGCTAAGCAAGGTCAGCTAGACCCTGTTGGTTCTGATGTTGAAGTGAAGACCGGAAGTTATTTCGATTTTCTTCAGCAACTTACCGATAGTTACACAAGCTGCTTAAACGCAAAGTAATTCGTAGAAAGTATCTTTTACTGCACTTTGCTCTCGATATTGTATGAATAGTGCCGCTTTTTGCGGCATTTTCGTGACCGCTAAGATAAAACCTTTCAACAAATGGCAAACCTTCTTTCTCCTTGGTTAATTTCCGCTAAAATGGAAAGATAATAATAAGCACAAAAAAACTCAGTTTATGGTTGAGCAATGATAAAATGTTGTGACTACCAAAACTTCATTCGTTGTTGCTGTTCAGGATCAGAAGTTGTATCGAATTGTCTTCCGAATGTTCATGTTAATGAGCATTTCATTTAGCGCTATCGCGGTAAATACATCACCTTCCGTTTTCTATCCTTTGCCCGTTCAAGCGCAAGGGAATTTTCTTGCGGCTAAAAATTTGTACCTAGGTGCAGGAGGAGGGCTATGGGTTCATGATGTCCATGGAAAAATACTCTTTTACGATGGCCGAACTCTATTCCCTCGCAAGGGTAGCTTGCTGCAATTTTCTTCTGAAAGCGTCGCATTTCTTAACGATGAGTTTTGGACCTTTTTCGATAATGAGGTGTACCGACATAACCCTGGTATTGGCAACGAATTGGCGTTTAGTTTAAGTCCCGGTGCTGAGATTGCGAATATTGGCGCATCCGGTGATTATATTTGGGTGACCGATGGCAGTAATTTTTATACCTATAATACTCAATCTTTAGAGTTCAACACCTACTCTTTACTCAAACTGTACCGTTACAACAATAGCAGTGACATTGCGATAAATGACGCTGAGTGGGTTTTGTCAAAGTGGGTATTGGCGACCAGTTCAGGCGTTTATCTTTCAGATAATCAAGAGTTTACTCATGTCAGTGCATCAGACAAAAATCATATAGAGACCGTTTATTTTTCGAAGGCTCGACGTGAGTTAGTTATTGGCACTTTAAATGGCGCTGTGATTGTCGATCTCGCGAATCCAGATAAAGAGACTATCGTCAGAGGGTCACATGTTCTTTCGCTTACCGAAACTTCGGATCAGTATTGGATCGGCACAGAGCATGGTCTTATTAGCTACAACTTTATTACGGGCCAAATTACTCGATTTGAACAAGCCTCTAATCAAGACTTCTCGTTACCGGGAGAGAAAATATACTCGTTGATCAACGACCATGCTGGTGGGATGTGGATCGCGACAAACAACGGTATCCGATATTTCTCACTGTTCAGCAAGACTTTCTCGAGAACGCCATTAACGGGGATGGGCATGCATTCGAGTAGTGTGGTGATCAACAAAGTACTGCCTGTCAATGAACAGTTATCTTGGGTTGCATCCTCAATGGGTCTCTATTTAGTTGACTCTCAAAGTGAAGATAACCCAATCCGTGTTTACTCCAACCCTGTTAAGGATTTTGAGATCTTTGGCACTTCAATTTGGTTGGCTACTGAAGAAGGCATTATTAGTTTTAATACTAATACGTTAGAACCTGAAATTCTCGACTTACCTAGACCGATTGAGGGGGTGCATGTTGAGAATTTTGCGCTTCAGGCTGATAACGTTCTTTGGATGACCTCAGGGCAGAGCCTCTATTCGTTATCAATCGAAGCCATGAAGTTGACAGGATACGGTACTGACTGGTTAGTCGACAAGTTTTTGCCTGCGAAGATCACCGATCTCAATATAGGCTTACAAGGTCGTATTTACATAGGAACAGACCACGGTTTCTATTCGTTTATTGATAAGCGAATTAGTTTTAGTCGCTCAAGCGAACGTTTTGGTAAAGTCGTCGATATTGAAAAAGCGAAAGATGGATCTCAATGGTTTGCGAGTAGTTATGGTGTGTATCGAATCCCTTTTGACGGCTCCGCGATTCAAGAGATCCCGCTTGTTGAAGACAATATCAGCCCGAACTGCCTGGTAAGTGATGACAATGGTGTGTGGTTAGGTTCCTCAAAAGGTATCAGTTATTACGGATTGGATGGGCAGCTGCATAAACATATAGGTTCACCATTTGGCTTGATCACCAATGAACTTGCGGCAGGTGCATGTGCTCTGTTTTACAATGAAGAGAGCCAATCTTCGAGGCTTATTTTCGGCTCAAAGTATGGTGTAGTCAGTGCGTTGTCTAACGAGTTACTGGTATCAACAACACCTCATAGTCGTGCTTTGCTGAGTAAGATAAGTGTCGATCAACATACTGTATCACTTGGTGGGAAAACGGCAGATTTGAGTGAGATTCCTTATGGTTCATCGATAGGATTTAAGCTGGGCATCTTACCAGCGACGTTCGCGCCTGCGATGGAGTACCGGCTGAACGACAATGAGCATTGGAGTGAGTTTGAAGGGGGTCTATTAACACTCGATCACTTGCTTCCAGGGGATTACACGCTTGAGGTTAAGCCGGTTAAAGACTCCCATTATCGCTTCGTGTCAACGAGCCAAAGCTTTTCGATTGCGGAGCCTTGGTATCTCACTAACTGGGCTGCAGCAAGTTCTCTGATACTACTGATTGGTGTCGTGACTATCTTGGTCTTTTGGCGTTCGCGTTATGTCACTTTTGCCAACAGGCACTTAAAAGCGCAAGTTGCATTGAAGACGGACCAGTTGAGGCACCAAAGCCGGATACTACTTGCGACCAATCAACAGCTTAAAAAGCAGCTATCGGTTAAGAATACACTTGTGTCTCACACTGCAAATGAACTTTCTTCTGAAGTTAATCATATTGCTGCGATGCTCCCCAATTGGAATGATGAACAAGGGAAGTCTCCAATCTTAACGTTGAAAAATGGTTTGGCTCAATTGAGTAATAGCCCTCAAGGAGAGGGGCCGGTTTATTACGATATAATTTTAATCTTAGAAGCGGTACTCAAAGCTTGGCAGGATGATTTAGCCAAAGCTGGCATTGAACTGGATATTAAAGTCGAAACAAAACAACGATATGTAAGCTTGCCGTATTTTAATCTCGATATTATTTTTAACAGTTTAATCGCGAGCATCATCAAGAGAAACTTTAAGTCACAAAGTATGGTGGTTCTGGTTGAAGAAGTGAAAGAACACCTTGTAGTTACGATTCGAGATCATGGG
The DNA here is from genome assembly GCF_050337435.1 of Vibrio satsumensis. Classification (NCBI taxonomy): domain Bacteria; kingdom Pseudomonadati; phylum Pseudomonadota; class Gammaproteobacteria; order Vibrionales; family Vibrionaceae; genus Vibrio; species Vibrio satsumensis. Next base: position 191,089 of record NZ_JAKJSX010000007.1, read on the forward strand.
ATGCCTTTTCCTAAATTAGTTTCAAGTATGAGCGACAACACTGGTAAATCGACTGATCTAAACATCGAGAAATTACCTCTGTTGATGAATCAGAGCGGTGGGGAGTTGAACGCCTTTGTTTCTGACTCTCAAAATAAGGTTCAGCTTTCGTGGCCAATTGAATATCAAGTGTTCGATAATCTTGAAGCCTGCACAATCGAGCAGATTGAAACCATTAAGCTTGCTAGCTCGACGCAAGAGCAACAAAGACTTAGTGCTGAACAAGAGTGGAAAAATAAGGTGTCGCAGCTTGTGAGTGAACACTACGCTGATGCAGAGTTTAGTACTGCATCAGTTGCTAAGTGCTTGTTCATGTCGGAGAGAAGTCTTCAGAGGCGCTTTAAATTGGCTTATAACAAGACCTTTAAAGAGCATTTGAATGAAGTGCGCCTAGAGCATGCTTGCGAACGATTACTTGCTGGGGAGAAGATCTCAGATGTCGCGTTTGACTCGGGCTTCAATGACCCGTCTTACTTCAGTCAAAGGTTTAAACACCACTTTGGCATGTCTCCATCCAAGTTTGCTGAAAACAACGAAGAGTAGCGCGCAGCAGATATTCTGCTAGAACATAGATAAATATACTTTAGCCTCGACATTCGTGTCGGGGCTTTTTTATGCTTCTACGAGATACGAGATACGAGATACGAGATACGAGATACGAGATACGAGATAGTAGGAGGAGTTTAAAAAAGTTTGTAGGGTAAAACAAAAGGAAGAAAAAAATATCGTGGCATAGCCGGGGGGACTATACCACGGGTGCCAATGACACCTTCGCTTGCTGCCGGAGTGATATGGCGAGCCACATCACCTCTGGAATAAAATTAAAGAGAAGGAATTTCTCTTCGATGGAGTAACTATACGTCTAGGTACTTATTTTACTTATAAAATTAACGACAGATGCCTATGAGAAAACCGACATTATCTTAAGTGATTGATAAATAATAATTTGTTGTTGGCTGGGTGGTTTTGTACTAGTGAGGTAGTTCTCGTAGGTTGTTGAAAGTAACGTTTTTGACGTAAACGTTTTTAACGAAATTTACGAGTGTGTATTTTCGAAAACATTGATTTCACACAATAGAATTGTGGGCATGTATGTGTATCATAGCGTTAATAACAATCTTTCTCATTATCAATCACGAATTGGGTACTTATGAAACTCTCACAACTAGAGCAAGGAAAGCAGGCTTCTATTGTTGCACTAACAGGTTTAACACCTGACGTAAGAAAAAAACTTATGGTCATGGGTATGTTGCCAAAAACTGAGGTGACGCTTATCCGCCGTGCGCCGATGGGTGATCCGCTTCAAGTTGAAGTGAGAGGTGTTTCTATCGCCATTCGTGAAAGCATTGCAGAACAAATCGAGGTTATCTAAATGGATTATCAAGTTCTTACCGTTGGTAACCCGAATAGTGGCAAAACAACACTGTTCAATGCACTGACTGGTGCCAAGCAGCATGTTGGTAACTGGGTTGGTGTAACCGTAGAAAAGAAAACGGGTTTGTACTCACACGCAGGTGACCAATTTCAGCTAACTGACTTGCCTGGTATCTACGCACTAGATAGTGGTAATGATGCAAATAGTATTGATGAGTCTATCGCGTCGCGAGCTGTTCTGACTCACCCTGCTGACGTGATCATTAATGTTGTTGATGCAAGTTGCTTAGAGCGAAGCTTATACATGACATTGCAATTGCGAGAGTTGGGTCGTCCAATGATCGTTGTATTGAACAAAATGGATGTATTAAAGCGTGAGCGTCAGGTGATTAACCTGAAAGCGCTAGAGAAAGAGCTAGGTTGCCCGGTTCTTAGCTTGTCTGCGAACGATAAAGGTCAAGTGGCTCGTTTCAAAGAGCGCCTGCATAAGCTTCTTGTTCAAGGTGTTAGCCTTGATCCTATCTCTATTAACTATGACGAAGCATTAGAAGCACTTATTCCTTCTGTTGAATCACACTTTGATGATGCTGATGTTTCTCACCGCGCGCTTGCGATTCGTGCTCTAGAAAATGATTACTTGGTGTTAAACGGTTTAGCTCCGCAAACACGTACTCAAATTGACAATGTGCGTCTTGGTGCAGAGTTTGATATCGACCTTGCGGTAGCAGACGCCAAATACACCTTCTTACACGATCTGTGTAAACGTGTTCGCCGTAGTGAAGGCAAACTCAGCCGTAATTTCACAGAGAAAGCTGACCAATTCATTCTGAACAAATGGGTCGGTATCCCTTTCTTCTTTGTCATCATGTACCTAATGTTCATGTTCTCTATCAATATCGGTAGTGCGTTTATCGACTTCTTTGATATTGGCGTTGGTGCAATATTGGTTGATGGTGGACACCATTTATTAGACGGACACCTACCAGTTTGGCTGGTTACTATTCTTGCAGATGGTATCGGTGGCGGTATTCAAACTGTTGCCACCTTTATTCCAGTTATCGCGGCGCTTTACTTGTTCTTAGCGGTGCTAGAAAGCTCGGGCTACATGGCGCGTGCTGCGTTTGTACTTGATAAAGTGATGCAAAAGATTGGTCTGCCGGGTAAGGCGTTTGTACCGTTAGTTCTGGGCTTTGGCTGTAACGTACCGTCAATTATGGCAACTCGTACACTTGACCAAGAGCGTGAGCGTAAGCTAGCTGCATCTATGGCGCCATTTATGTCATGTGGTGCTCGTCTACCTGTATACGCACTGTTTGCTGCGGCGTTCTTCCCTGGTGCTGGTCAAAACGTGGTATTTGCTTTGTACATCATGGGTATCCTTGCTTCTGTATTTACCGGTTTGTTCCTTAAAAACACTATCTACCCAGGTAGCAGCGACAGCTTAGTAATGGAAATGCCAGACTACGAGCTGCCAACTGTACAAAACGTGATGCTGAAAACGTGGCAAAAACTGAAGCGTTTCGTGCTTGGTGCAGGTAAAACGATTGTGGTTGTGGTAGCAATCTTAAGCTTCTTGAATTCTCTGGGTATGGACGGCAGTTTCGGTAACGAAGACAGTGAAAAATCAGTACTTTCTAAGGCAGCGCAAGTTGTGACTCCTGTATTCCAACCAATTGGTATTACAGAAGAAAACTGGCCAGCAACGGTAGGTATCATTACTGGTATCTTCGCGAAAGAAGCGGTAGTCGGTACGCTGAACAGCCTATACACAACGCCTTCTGATGAAGAAGCTGCTGAGTTTGATTTAGCGGCGAGCTTAGAAGAAGCGGTGATGACGATCCCTGAGAATCTAGCCGGTCTAAGCTACTCGGATCCTCTAGGTATTGAGGTTGGTGACTTAAGCGATTCAGGTGCTGTTGCCGAAGAGCAAGAGGTTGACTCATCTATCTTTGGTAACCTAAAAGACAAATTCGTTTCCGGTCATGCTGCATTTGCTTACTTAATCCTTATCTTGCTTTACACGCCTTGCGTGGCTGCGATGGGTGCTTACGTTCGTGAATTTGGTCAAATGTTTGCGCGATTCATTGCGGTTTGGACGATGGCGCTTGGCTACTTTGGCGCGACCTTCTACTATCAAGCGGCAAACTTTACAGCCCATCCTGTGACTAGTGCTGTATGGATGGTAGCGATTGCAGGTGGCTTTGTGATCACCTATCGCGTGTTCAAGAAAGTCGGCAGTAAGCAAAAAGCATTAGAGGTGCAAGTCGCATGATTTTAACTGAACTCCATCAGTACATTGACAATCAAGGTGTAGCGGCTCGTAAAGAGATCGCCACGAAGTTTGGTATGAGTGAAGATGGTGTGGATGTGATGCTGAGTGTGTGGGTCAAGAAAGGGAAAATATCCCGTTTGGTCGACACCAATAAACATGGTCATACGACGCGTGTTCGCTACACCATTAGTAAACAAGATGGTTTATCGCTGAATGTGATGATGTAGTTCAGATAGCTTGAATAAAAAACCGCAGCTCTTTAGCTGCGGTTTTTTGTTTGTGCTTATCTACTTAGGACTCTTTGGTTCCGCCTAGGCCGAGAACTTTAAGACCGATACTAAGTAACAGTATTGATACAGGCAGGACAAGTATGTCCCATCCGATACTGTCGAAGTTGACGAGTACGAGCTCCAAAAACTTCACGAATAGAATGATGATAATCACTTCAGCCAAAATGTTTTTCAGATGGCCAATGTTGGGTGTTTTTATCCAGTTAAGCACTTTGTTCTTTTTGATCTGTTCATCATTTTTTGCCGCGTCACTTTTGTCTGAGATGAATAAAGTGAACACACCGTGAGAAAAGATGAAGAGTACAAAAGCAATCAGAAACGTATCTAGGGACTTAATTAAGTATGAGATCGCGATGTCTGTGGTGTCCAGATGTGCCAGTGATTCTGGCGGTACCTGGTTGAGCATAAAGATCGCAAAAGCAGAGTAGGTTTTGGTTGCTCCCATAAAAAACAAAAGCAGTGAAGCAAGCATAGAACAGATGATGGCGATCCAGCTGATATGACGAAATAAGTTGAAGGTTTGTTTCATGATGCTCTCTCTATGTTGTGTGCAAGAGAGTATACTCGGGAGTCTTTGTTGTGATAATGGTGTGTTTTTGTGAATTATTATTACATATTGGTAATAATGGTAATGCCTAGAGGTTAGGTATTACCTTACTCACAACATTAAGCTTTTTTAAAGATAGAGCTTAGTGACAGCACATTCTGAATACGAGTCAGGATAGCTGTTTGATCTTCTTCACTGCGTTGTTCACCTTTAGTGTTTCCCCACACCGGGCCAGGCCACGCAATATCATCTTTGAAGCGTGCTATGTGGTGGATATGCAGTTGTGGAACCATGTTACCTAGTGCGCCTAGGTTGAGCTTATCTGGCTGGAACGTCGCTTCTAATGCTTGGCTTACTGCTTGAGATTCGTGTAAGAACTGCTGTTGTTCTTTCATTGGTAAGTGGTGCAACTCTTTCAGGTTGGCACGTTTTGGTACCAAGATAACCCAAGGTACAGCGTTGTCTTTGTGTAGTAGTGCAAGGCTAAGCGGGAATTCGCCAATAACGGTAGTGTCTTTTGCCAATTGAGGATGAAGTTCGAAGCTCATGATCTTTCCAATTAATTGTTTTAGTTGAGTATAAGGTTGGAATGGGAATGTGGCTAGCGCTTACGATCTCAATAAGCAGATTCCCTATCACGTTCGTCCCTCACTGTAGGGAATGACGGGTGGGGAAATAGGTTTCGTCATCTCCTATAGCGACGAAGGAGCGGAGTAGGAGATCTCTGCGACGGAAGTCTGCGGGCAGCTCGATAGCTAAGTAAATATAACCTCCAAATAAAACAAAAGGTTGACGCTTTCACGTCAACCTTTCTAATTATCTCGAATCTCGAATCTCGAATCTCGAATCTCGAATCTCGAATCTCGAATCGCTTACATGCGTTCTAGAGTCTCGATGCCTAGAAGCGACAGACCTTGTTTGATTGTCTTCGCTGTTAGTGCAGCAAGCTTCAGGCGGCTCTGCTTAACAGCTTCGTCTTCAGCAACTAGGATTGGGCATGCTTCGTAGAAGCTAGAGAATTGACCCGCAAGTTCGAACAGGTAGCTACACATGATGTGTGGTTGACCTTCACGAGCAACAGACTGTACCGCTTCTTCAAACTGTAGAAGTTTCGCGATAAGCGCTTTCTCTTTCTCTTCCGTGATTTTGATTTCACCTGCAAGAGAGTCCATAGAAATACCAGCTTTAGCAAATACAGAAGCAACACGAGTGTATGCGTACTGCATGTACGGTGCCGTGTTACCTTCGAATGCAAGCATGTTGTCCCAATCGAACACGTAGTCAGTCGTACGGTGCTTAGAAAGGTCTGCGTACTTAACCGCTGCCATAGCAACTGTATTAGCGATCGCTTTCTTCTCGTCTTCTGCTAGTTCTGGGTTCTTAGATTCGATTAGCTGCGCTGCACGAACTTCTGCTTCATCAAGAAGATCAGCAAGACGAACAGTACCGCCTGCACGAGTCTTGAATGGTTTACCATCTTTACCAAGCATCATGCCGAACGCGTGGTGCTCAAGAGAAACAGATTCTGGGATGTAACCTGCTTTACGAACGATAGTCCAAGCTTGCATTAGGTGTTGGTGCTGACGTGAGTCGATGAAGTAAAGTACGCGGTCTGCGCCTAGTTCTTCAAAACGGTATTTTGCACAAGCGATATCAGTGGTTGTGTAAAGGAAGCCGCCGTCACGTTTCTGAATGATAACGCCCATTGGGTCGCCATCTTTGTTTTTGTATTCGTCTAGGAATACAACCTGTGCGCCGTCATCTTCTTTAGCAAGACCTTGCTCTTTTAGGTCAGCAACGATAGTTGGAAGCATGTGGTTGTACATGCTTTCGCCCATTACGTCATCACGTGTTAGAGATACGTTTAGACGATCGTAGTTGCGTTGGTTCTGAATCATTGTTACGTCAACAAGCTTCTTCCACATCTCTGCGCAGAACTCGTCGCCGCTTTGTAGTTTAACAACGTAGCCACGTGCTTTAAGTGCAAACTCTTCGTCTTCGTCGTAAAGCTTTTTAGATTCACGGTAGAAGCCCTCAAGATCAGCAAGTTCCATTGAAACTTCGCCAGACTCAGCTTGAACGCGCTCAAGGTTTGCGATAAGCATACCGAATTGAGTACCCCAGTCACCAATGTGGTTAGCACGGATAACTTTGTGACCTAAGAACTCAAGTGTACGAACAACCGCATCACCGATGATCGTTGAACGTAGGTGACCAACGTGCATTTCTTTTGCAACGTTTGGTGCAGAGTAGTCAGCAACAATTGTTTGTGCTTCAGCTGCTGCAACACCAAGACGAGAGTCAGCCAGTGCTGCGTCTGCTTGTTGTGCTAGGAATGCTTCATCTAGGAAGATGTTTAGGAAACCTGGACCTGCGATTTCAACTTTAGAAGCGATACCGTCTAGGTTTAGAACGTCCAATACTTTTTGAGCAAATTCTCGTGGGTTAGTGCCTAGTCGTTTAGCAACACCCATAACGCCGTTTGCTTGGTAGTCACCAAATTGTGGTTTTGCAGATTGGCGAACAGCCGCAGGAGAGCCTGCAGGTGCGCCAGCGGCTTCTAGAGCCTGAGATACTTTGTCATTAATCAGTGCTTGGATATTCACACGCGTTTCCTTCAATTCAAGGATGAATAAGAGTGGCCGTTATTTCGAGGTCATTAAATTTGGTTAATTATGCTTCGAGTTAACGATTTAATGCCGAAATGAACAACAGACTCTGTTTAAGTTCACAAAAATGGCGTTAATCATACCAATTTTGTGGGGTTTCTTATAGGTCGAATTGATAGAAAATTAACATTTCCTGAGGGGTTTTTGACAATCGACTTTGACCAAGCCAAGTTTGTCTATTTAGGAAAGTAAGACACCGTACTTTTTGAACGTTTTTTTATAAAAGTAACACTTGTTGCTGAAAGTAAAACTGATACCATGCAGCCATTATTTGGAGAACAAAGACAATGACGATGAGCCTGAAGCAAGCTGAACTAGAACCACAACAAATGATTGCGCGCCTTGATACGTTTATGGCGAAAATTGAGAACCTAGGAAATACATTGGGTTTGGATTTAAGCTTTGCTCAAGCGGATCATATTGCATTAAGAATCAATGACACTGATCTTGCGAAATCAGCACATCAAGCATGGTCTGAATACGGCTCTACGATTTCAGAAGCGATGGTTAACGGTCGTCCAATTGTGGTGTTGGCTTTCGATGAGCCATTGCAAAGCCTTGGTTGGAAGATTGAGTGCTTAGAGTTGCCATATCCAGCAGAAGGTAAAATTTATCCAAGCCAAGATTGGGAACATGTCGAGTTTGTGATTCCTTCTCACGCGCAAACAGCCGATCAGTATCTAGCGGATCTTAAAGAGACTTACCCGCAGTTCGCTGCTAAGTTTGAAACTTTGGCAGAGCAAGGTATTAAGATAAAACTCTCTAGCCCGAAAGGCGAGGGTGAACGTTTGAATAACCCAACGGTGGCTTTTAAACATCAAGGTATTTGTATTAAGCTACATCCACACTCTTTGAAGAAGGTTGTTGAATCTGAACAAGCTTAATTTGACTTGGGTAAGTTCTTAGATGAGATTCCTGAGCTCGCTTAGGCTCGTCGGAATGACGGGAATCTCTTAAAGCTGGTCTGGTCATCAGATACAAAAAACGCGCGATTGGTAAACCCTATTGCGCGTTTTTTATTGGGTTCTAACTGGAGGTCTTACCGGAAATCGAATATCCGACTTACAGAATCACAGTCTTGTTACCATAAACAAATACGTGATCGTTAATCACTTTGTTTAGTGCTTTGCTGAGTACATTCTTCTCAACGTCACGACCCGCTTGCGCCATGTCTTTCGCGCTGAAGTTGTGATCCACTGGGATAACATCTTGTTTGATGATTGGACCTTCATCCAAATCATTAGTCACAAAGTGCGCTGTAGCACCAATGATCTTTACGCCGCGCTCATACGCTTGTTGATATGGTTTCGCGCCAATGAAAGCTGGCAAAAAGCTGTGGTGGATATTGATGATCTTGTGGTTGTACTTTTCAACAAACCCTGGAGTCAGCACTCGCATGTACTTAGCCAAAACAAGGTAATCCGCCTCGTATTGGTCAATTACTTCTAGCATCTTCTGCTCATGTTCTTCACGGTTTAACCCTTCGTGAGAAACATGGTGATAAGGGATGTCAAAACGCTCGGTTAGGCTTTGCAGAATGTCGTAGTTACCGACAACCGCTGCGATTTCAACGTCTAAACTGCCATCGAAGTTCTTCATTAGAATGTCGCCAAGGCAGTGTGCTTCTTTGGTGACGAGTATCACAACACGCTTGCGAGATGAATCAACAAGCTTACGTTTCGTGTTTTGTGGCAGGGCTTGGTCTAAATCGGCAAGCAAGGTTTCATCATTGAAATACCCTTCAAGCTCGGTGCGCATAAAGAAGTGGCCACTTGTGTTATCTACGAACTCATTGTTGTGAATAATATTGAGTTGGTGCTTATAACAAATGTTGGTGATCTTAGAGATGAGGCCCGGGGCATCAGTACAATGTGTTAATAAAGTTTTTCTTTCCATTTGCATCTTACTTCCATGAATGTTGCACTTATTTATATGAAATCGGGATTCTTCAAATTTAATGCAGGCCGTCGAACGGTGAACTGAGCCGCAATATCACCGTTATAATTAATCTATTATCAAGTTGGTTTCAACAAATTCTGCTGCTGATTTATCGCTTTGATAAATTGTTTGATATAGAAATATCAGTTTTTAGATAGAAAAACAGGCAGAAGCTTCATTTTTTAAAGTTTTGACCGTAGTACGCATTTGAACTTCAACCGAGGCATTTACGCCTTGGCCAAAAATAGAGGTGATACTTATGGATAAAGAGTTATTAGCCAAAAAACTGTACTGCAAGCGAGTGAATTCATTGGCGGGTGGCACTGAGTTAGATGGTAATGTTCTAGATGAAATGTGGGAAAGCAAGACCTCGCCAACCGATGCTGTGAAGGCCATGCAACCTTGTGATAACCATTTTGAAGGTGCCTCTTGGTTGTCACGTTATCTAAGTCGAAAATAAAAACGATTCTCTGAATCTTACTTCTTCAGTTCTTACCTTTAAGGTAACTCAAGTCACGTCAAACCAAACCAAACACCTCCGGTGCGAAGTCATTCTTGATTCGCGCCGGCTCACTAAACCTGCCATAATTCGTCTTCTATTTTTCTAAACTTCGTACTCTATGATATCTAAAACGTTTTCTGCTGATGGTGCTCTGGGTAAAGCTATCCCAGGGTTTCAACCACGACAAGCTCAGCTAGACATGGCTGAAGCGGTTTCACAAGCTATTGAGCAACAGAGTCAATTAGTTGTTGAAGCGGGAACGGGTACCGGTAAGACCTTTGCTTACTTAGTGCCAGCGCTGCTTAGTGGCAAGAAAACCATCATTAGTACGGGGTCTAAAAACCTTCAAGAACAGCTGTTTCATCGAGATTTACCCTTGATGGTCGATGCGCTTGGCTTTTATGGTCAGGTTGCGTTACTCAAAGGGCGTTCAAACTATTTGTGTTTGGACAGACTGAGCCGTCAAATGATCGAGAGTCATGGCGCTCATACCGATCCAACACTGCTGGCTCAGTTAGTGAAAGTTCGTAGTTGGTCATCATCAACACAAACAGGTGATTTGGGCGATTGTGATGATATCGCTGAAGACAGCCCGGTTATCCCAACTATTACCTCGACCAATGACAACTGCTTGGGCAAAGAGTGCCCAAGCTACACCGATTGTTTCGTACTTAAAGCACGTAAAAAAGCGATGGACTCTGATGTTGTTGTAGTGAACCATCACTTGTTCTTAGCGGATCTAGCGATTAAAGAAACCGGATTTGGTGAACTGATTCCTGAAGCAGATGTGTTTATCTTCGATGAAGCGCATCAGCTTCCCGATATTGCTAGCCAATACTTTGGTCAATCTGTTTCGAGCCGACAGATAAATGAGCTCGCTAAAGACATCGAAATCGCCTACCGAACTGAAGCAAAAGATATGCGTCAGTTACAAAAGGTAGGGGACAGGCTCGTTCAATCTTCAGCCGATTTACGTATTGTATTGGGTGATACAGGCTTTCGTGGTAACTGGCGTGAGGCCTTAAAATCTGAATCGATTGCAAGAGAGTTAGTTCGTTTGCAAGATGCATTGCAATTGGCCGTTGATGTATTGAAATTAGCGCTCGGACGAAGTCAGTTGTTAGATACCGCTTTCGAACGTGCAAACATGATTAAGTCGCGCATTGAACGTGTGTGCGATGTGTCGATTACGGGATACTCTTACTGGTATGACACAACACCAAGGCAATTCGCTTTGCACATCACACCACTGTCGGTTGCGGATAAATTTCACGAGCAGATTGAGCTGAAGCCGGGCGCTTGGGTATTTACCTCAGCAACCTTAGCGGTGTCGGACGATTTCGATCACTTTACCTCTCGACTCGGGTTAAAACCGTCGGCACAGTTTTCATTGCCAAGCCCGTTTGATTACCCAAATCAGGCGCGCTTGTGTGTACCTCGTTATCTTCCTGAACCGAATAGCCCAGGCCTCGCGGATAAGCTAGTAAGAATGCTGACTCCCGTGATTGAGCAAAACCAAGGCCGCTGTTTCTTTTTGTGTACTTCACACAGCATGATGAAAGAGTTGGGGGAGCGATTCCGTGAAACACTCTCGGTTCCAGTGCTGCTGCAAGGTGAGACAAGTAAGCAAAAAACTTTAGCCGAATTCATGGAATTAGGTAACGCATTGCTGGTGGCTACTGGCGCTTTCTGGGAGGGGATAGATGTTAGGGGCGACGCATTAAGCTGTGTTATCATCGATAAATTGCCCTTTACCGCTCCTGATGACCCTTTACTTAAGGCTCGAATCGAGGACTGTAAGTTAAAAGGGGGTGATCCTTTTGCACAGGTACAGTTGCCAGACGCCGTGATTACCTTGAAACAAGGCGTCGGCCGATTGATACGTGACAAGCGCGATAATGGCGCTTTGATTATTTGCGATAACCGATTGGTGACTCGTGATTACGGTGGCATATTTTTGGCGAGTTTACCGCCTATCCCACGTACCCGTGACTTAGGGGTCATTAAAGAATTCTTAGCTAAAGACCATTCAATCTCTGCTGAGTAATTGGCATTGTTGAGCTTAGCCATTATTTTTAGATTAGATAACAGATATTTGAGACACAAATGAGCGCAAAAATTCTTGCAGTAGATACCGCAACTGAAAACTGTTCAGTTGCACTAGTAATTGGTGACCAGGTGTTCGCACGTAGCGAAGAGGCTCCTCGAGACCATACGAAAAAAATTCTACCTATGGTTGATGAAGTACTGAAAGAAGCGAATGTCGCTTTAACCGATATTGATGCTATCGCGTTTGGCCAAGGCCCAGGCAGTTTCACGGGTGTACGTATTGGTATTGGTATTGCTCAAGGCTTGGCTTTTGGTGCAGATTTACCGATGATCGGTGTCTCTACACTGGCTGCGATGGCGCAAGGCAGCTACCGTAAATTTGGTGAAACTCATGTTGCGACAGCGATTGATGCGCGTATGAGTGAAGTGTACTGGGCTCGCTACAGCCGCGAACAAGATGGCCGCTGGACTGCTGTTGATGCAGAGTGTGTTACACCACCAAGTGAATTGGCTACGCAGCTTGAAGCGGACTCTGAAACATGGGCAAAAGTAGGTACAGGTTGGGAAGCGTACGCAGAACACATGGATACGCTAGCGATCAACACCAAAGCATGTGAAGTGCTATTCCCAGAAGCTCAAGATATGGCTTTCCTTGCTCAATACGCTTATGCAGAAGGCAAGGCGGTTGCAGCAGAAGAGTCTGAGCCTGTTTATCTTCGTGATAAAGTGACTTGGAAAAAATTGCCTGGTCGCGAGTAAATACGTATTATTTTGGCTCTGCATTTACTTTGCAGAGTCGCTATTAAAGCCAGACACAAAGTCATTAGATTAGGTACAAAATTTCTTAAGCATGGTTTCAATAAACGGCTTACCTCCTTCTTCGATAGGTAATACATCCAAAACCAATCGAACCAATAAAAAGAATGAGGTAAAAAAAGGCGATGCAAAAACCTCAGTTGGCCAGCCAACTAAGGTCGCAAATGCTGTCTCGCATTCCATTCGTCAAGTCAAAGAGTCTGAAATTCATAAAGCTCAGGTTCAATATGATCTTCCAGAAGGGCGTGGACGACGTGCGATGGAAGAGTATATGGATGTAATGAATCAAGCTAAAAAAGAGGAACTTGCGAAGCTTATTGGGGTCGATATTTACATCTAGCTTTGTGCTTTCATTTATCCTGTTCTAAGGACCAGCATTATGTTTTCTCTCATGTCTAAATCTCGCTTATTTTTCCTTGTTGCCTTCTCATCGTTAGTGATGGGGTGCTCATCTTTACCTGAAGAACTCAATGCAAATTCCGAACAAGTAGTGACAGACTACCAAGAGTGGGTTAATACAGTGCCTGATGCGGGTGATGTTCGTTTAGGTGGCGTGATTGCGAAAGTAACTAACTTGGAGAACAAGACTCGCGTTGAAGTGGTTAATTTACCTATTTCTAGCAGTGGTAAGCCGGATATTGATGCAGAACCAAAGGGGCGCTTTGTCGGTTACATCGATGGCTATGTTGAACCATTGAGCTTTGCTGAAGGTCGCTTAGTCACCTTAGTTGGAGCATCAAATGGTACTGAAGATGGCACCATTGGTGATTACCCTTATACCTTTCCAGTCATGAATGTCTACAACCAGCGCTTATGGCAGATCACCGAGCGAGTGGTTATTAACGACTTTGCGCCAACCTATTATTCTTGCCGCAGTTTGCACTGTCGCAGCTTTCAAACCATGCCTAAGTCAGGGCGTGTGATTCAAGATGTGGAATAGTCGAACCTAAACCCAACACACTTAACGACAAGGGCGCTATACAATCAATGATTGAAAAGTCATATTCCCTTGCGAGCGGGACGCTTGCGACACAACAGATGGGCAATCTAGAAACGACCGCTACGACGGTCGTTTTTATTCATGGGTGGTTAGATAATTCAGCCAGTTTTAATCAGGTTATGCAGCAAGTAGCCAAGTGTTCTTCTAGCGCTCACCTTGTTGCTATCGATCTCTTCGGACATGGTTTCTCGTCGCACAAATCGGGAAGTTATTACCCATTTCATGATTATATTGATGACTTGCATCAGTTGGTGACCAAATTATCGCCAAACAGACTGGTACTGGTAGGACATTCACTTGGTGCATTGATAGCAAGTTGCTATAGTGCCGCCTTTCCTGAAAAGGTGTCAGGATTAATTCAAATTGAAGGTCACGGACCTCTTTCTGAAGCTCCCCAAGAAACGGTTTCTCGCTTGAGAGATGGGGTACTCAGTCGTCTTCGACAGCGAAGAAAGCCTTCACGTCCTCTAGCAAGCCTTGAGGATGCTATTAAGCTGAGAGCTCACGCCAACCAAATTAATGCTGAATTAATCGCTCCTATTGTAGAGCGAGGTATTGTCGAGCTCGATAACTCTTGGCAATGGCGATGCGACCCTAACTTAAAATGTGACTCGTTATATCGAATGTCACAGGCGCACGCTGAAGCGATTATGGCGGCTATTGAATGCCCTCAATTAATAATTTTAGGGAATGATGGATTTCGACATTTGCAGCATAATCGCTACAAATCAGTGCATAGTCCTCTGAATATAGAGACTGTTCCTGGCGGACATCATTGTCATTTAGAGAGCCCAGAGCTAGTTTCAGAGCTAATTCTTGGTGTAGTTAACAAAATTTAAACAAGTGTTTGAGCCTTTTAGTGCTCATGCACTAAAGCTGTGCTGTAATACCGCAATGATAAAAAGCGGCGAAGCAGTCGTCAGCTGATAAACGAGGAGTAACATCGTGGATAAACCTTGGCTTTCACGTTATCCAAGTGACGTACCAGAAACGATCAACCCAGATCAGTACCCATCTCTTGTAGAAATGTTTGAACAGTCGGTACAGAAGTACGCGGATCAACCTGCATTTGAGAACATGGGCTCGATTATGACATTCCGTAAGCTTGAAGAGCGCAGCCGTGCTTTTGCCGCTTACCTGCAGAATGATTTGAAACTGAAGAAGGGCGATCGCGTCGCGCTAATGATGCCAAACCTACTGCAATACCCAATTGCACTATTTGGTGTACTGCGTGCTGGTATGATTGCAGTGAACGTCAACCCACTGTACACACCTCGTGAGCTTGAACATCAACTGAACGATTCTGGTGCAAAGGCGATTGTTATCGTTTCAAACTTTGCGAGTACACTAGAGAAAGTCGTTGATAACACGCCAGTTAAACACGTTGTACTCACCAGTCTAGGGCAAATGCTGCCACGTGCGAAAGGTACAATTGTCGACTTCGTAGTGAAATACGTAAAAGGCATGGTACCTAAGTACGATCTACCGGGTGCTATCTCATTTCGAAAAGCACTGCATAAAGGTCGCCGTCTTCAGTATGTTAAGCCGTTTATGGCGGGTGATGACATTGCTTTCCTACAGTACACGGGTGGTACTACGGGTGTAGCTAAAGGCGCAATCCTAACGCACCGCAATATGATCGCGAACGTACTTCAAGCGAAAGGGGCATACGGTCCTGTTCTGCAAGAAGGCCGTGAGCTGGTGGTAACGGCACTGCCGCTTTACCACGTGTTCGCACTGACAGTGAACTGCCTACTGTTCGTTGAAATGGGTGGTCGCAACCTTCTTATCACTAACCCTCGTGATATTCCTGGCTTCATTAAAGAGCTGCAAAAGGTGCCGTTTACCGCGATTACTGGCGTAAACACTCTATTCAATGCACTTGTGAATAACGAAGATTTCCACGAGTTGGATTTCAGTAACCTACGCCTATCGGTTGGCGGTGGCATGGCGGTTCAACGCTCTGTTGCTGAGCAATGGAAGAAAGCGACAGGCATTCACTTGTTGGAAGGCTATGGCTTAACCGAGTGTTCACCACTGGTAACGGGTAACCCATACGACCTTAAAGATTACACAGGCGCTATTGGCCTGCCTGTACCATCAACAGAAGTTCGTATTGTTGATGATGAAGGCCAAGTGGTTGCTAATGACCAAGTAGGCGAGCTGCAAGTTCGTGGCCCTCAAGTGATGCAAGGCTACTGGCAACGTCCAGAAGCGACCAAAGAAGTGATCGACCAAGACGGTTGGCTATCTACGGGTGACATCGTTAAGTTTGATGATGAAGGCCTGCTGCACATTGTTGACCGTAAGAAAGACATGATTCTTGTGTCTGGCTTTAACGTTTACCCGAATGAGATTGAAGATGTAGTGGCACTACACGGCAAAGTGCTTGAAGTCGCGGCTATCGGTCAACCTCATGAAGTGTCAGGTGAATTGGTTAAGATCTACGTTGTGAAGCGCGACCCTAGCCTAACCAAAGAAGACATCATCGCGCACTGTCGTGAACACCTAACGGGTTACAAGATCCCTAAACTGGTTGAATTCAGAGAAGATCTTCCAAAGACCAACGTAGGTAAGATCTTACGTCGTGTGCTTCGTGAAGAGAACGATGCAGAATTGGCTAAACGCGCGAGCGAATAATCAGCTAGTTTATGGGTAACCACTACTCGAGAAACCATAGTACGAAAAACCATTGAGGCGCTTAATCTAAGCGAGCGCTGAAAAATGGTGTTAGAATGCCGACAGTTAATGTCGGCATTTTTGTATCCGGCGATCAAATAGAAACCAGTGAGAGTTTTTGTGGATTATCAAATCATTACCCAATTGAAAGACCTTGAGCGAGTTTGCCAACAAGCACGTGAAGCCGATGTCGTTATGCTTGATACGGAGTTCGTTCGTACTAGAACCTATTACCCTCAATTAGGCTTGATTCAGTTATTTGATGGTGAAACGCTGTCACTGATTGACCCTATTGCTCTTGATGACATGACACCGTTCGTTACCTTGTTGAAAGACGCATCAGTATTGAAAGTGCTGCACGCGTGCGGTGAAGATTTGGAAGTGTTCCAGAACGCATTTGGCTGCACACCAACACCAATGGTGGATACGCAAATCATGGCGGCTTTCTTAGGTCATGGTTTATCAACGGGCTTTGCTGCTCTGGTTTCAGAGTTTGTTGGTGTTGATCTCGATAAGAGTGAATCTCGCACCGATTGGCTAGCACGTCCGCTTTCTCAAAAGCAATTGGACTACGCAGCGGCAGACGTTCATTACCTAATGCCAATGTACAACAAGCTTCTTGAAAAAGTGATGGAAGCAGGCTGGTGGGAAGCGGCTCAACAAGAGTCTGACCTACAAGTTGCTAAACGTATTCGTAAAGCAAACCCAGACAATGCTTACCTTGATATCAAAGGTGCATGGCAACTGAAACCTAAACAGTTAGCTATCTTAAGACCGCTAGCAACTTGGCGTTTAAAAGAAGCAATTAAGCGTGATTTAGCGCTGAATTTTGTCTTCAAAGAACAAGACTTATGGGCTGTGGCTCGATTCGCGATGAAAGATCCTAAGCACATGGAACAGGAAGGTTTTGACTACCGTTCTGTACGTCGCCATGGTGCGAAGATCAGCTCAATCGTAAAGTTAGCTGAGCACACGCCAGAAGAAGAGTACCCAGCACCAGTAGAACGTCTAATGGACTTCCCTGGTTACAAGCAACTGTTCAAAGTGTTGAAAGATGAAGTGAAAACTGCGTCACAACACAGTGGCTTAGCGACAGAATTTTTGGCATCTAAGAAGCAACTTAACCAAGTGTTAAGCTGGGTGTGGAAGCACGATCGTAACCCTGAGAAGCTGCCTGATGTTATGCAAGGTTGGCGTTTAGATGTGGTTGGCGAAAAGCTGAGTAAAGCGATAAAAGATAAGTAGAATTACTCTACTCCATGACTACATATCAAATAGGGTAAGCTCATTCTGGCTTACCCTATTTTTTCATTGATTAGCTGTCTTGGTCTGTGGTCTGCTTGTCTTGCTCTTGGGTGTCTGCCAATTGCTTTTCTAATTCGCGAATTCGGATTTCAGCTTCTAACTCCGCCACTCTTTTTTCTGCGTCGCTGCGATTGTCTTGAGACATTCCATCAGCCAGTACTTGATTATTCTCACTTTGGCGGGAGTCATCCAAGTCTTTCATTGAACCAGCTACACCACCGGTTACTCCGCCTATAGCTGCGCCTTGTGCAGCAAGCTTTGCATCGCCAGTTAGCGCGCCAAGTGTTGCTCCTACCAATGCGCCACCAACAGCACCTCTGTTTCGAGCTGCATTCTCATTTTCAGCGTCCAGTGCAGGTGAACTACATCCTGTGATAAAAAGCGCCACTGAGATGAGCATGGCTTTGAGTTTATTGTTAAGGAGTGACATAAATTAATTCCTATCTGGACTGTGAGTACAGGAAGAGAATACAAATGAAACATTGATGAGAGAAATGATTGTTGTTTATATGCCCGATAACCGAGAGTTATCAATTCAGCGAAGAGGGAGCTGTAAGCGGTAGGAAGTAAAGCTCACGGCTATTCGATAGTTGAGTAGCCGTGAATCAATAACTAGTAGTTGGTGAGGTCGGTGTTACTTGTCTTCTTCTGGAAGCTTAACATTCAGCTCTAATACTGAGATGTCATCATCTTTGTGTTCGAAGGTCAGATCAACCATTGATGGATCGACCTCGACGTACTTTGCAATACACTTCAAGATGTCTTCTTTCAGTTGTGGCAAGTATGACGGCGCTGGGTCGTCATGGCTGCGTCGCTCTGCAACAATGATCTGCAAACGCTCTTTGGCTAGGTTTGCAGTGGTCTTTTTCTGTGGTCTAAAAAACTCTAATAATGACATCGCGTATTAGCCCCCGAACAGTCGTTTGAAGATGCCTTTCTTCTGTTCCGTTAAGAAGCGGAAGTCAACTTGGCTACCCAGTAGTCGCTCTACAGTATCATTGTAAGCCATACCTGCGTCGGTTGCTTCATCAAAGATAACTGGCACACCCTTGTTTGATGCGTTGAGTACCGCTTGGCTCTCTGGAATCACACCCAGTAGAGAGATATGCAGGATTTCTTCAACGTCTTCAACACTTAGCATTTCACCTTGGTTTACGCGAGCCGGGTTGTAGCGAGTCAGTAGAAGGTGTGTTTTCACTGGCTCTAAGCCGTCTTCTGAACGACGAGATTTAGAGTCAAGAATACCTAGAATGCGGTCTGAATCGCGTACTGAAGATACTTCTGGGTTTGTGGTTACAATCGCTTCATCAGCGAAGTACAGCGCCATCAGAGCACCTTGCTCAATACCTGCAGGAGAATCACAGATGATGAAATCAAAGCCCATTTCATCCAATTCATCAAATACACGACGAACACCATCTTTTGTTAGTGCGTCTTTATCACGAGTTTGAGAAGCAGGAAGGATAAATAGGTTCTCTGTGCGCTTGTCTTTGATCATCGCTTGGTTCAGCGTCGCTTCGCCATTGATAACGTTAACGAAGTCGTACACAACGCGACGCTCACACCCCATGATTAAATCTAGGTTACGCAGACCGATATCAAAGTCGATAACTGCGGTTTTCTTCCCTTTTAAAGCTAGACCCGAGGCAATAGCTGCACTGGAGGTCGTTTTGCCTACCCCGCCTTTACCTGACGTTACAACGATAATGCGTGCCATTCTGTTTTCCTTTTATTTCTCTTATATTGCGAGGACATCAACGTGTAATACATCGTTTGCCATACTGAACATGGTTTTCTTCTGCCAGTACTCGCTTTCAATTTGATCGCTGAGCCAGTAATTTCCAGCAATGGAAACCAGCTCGGCTTGTAAATCATTACAAATTATTTTTGCTTCAGTTTGACCACTTGCACCTGCAATAGCACGGCCACGTAAAGTGCCACGAATATGGATGCTGCCATCGGCAATCACTTCTGCACCGGCACTTACATGACTAAGAATCAGCAAATCACCATCTTTGGCATAAACTTGCTGACCAGAACGAATCGGGGTTCGAACCACTTTAATCGGTGCTATCTTTGCCGGAGCTTGCGATGGCGACTTACTTGCTGTCATCACCGCAAAACCAGCTTCTTTGGCGAGATTTTGCATACGCTTATCAGAACAGCCAGCCACACCAACCGGGATCATGCCCGCTTGAGATATACCATTTTTCAGTTGCGCAAAATCGATATCGCCCGCGACTTTACTGATGTTGATAACAACAGGCGCGGCAGCGAAAAACGTAGGTGCTTGGTCTACTTTCTCTTGAAGAAAAGACACTGCATTTTCGACTTGATCATCGGATAAGTGCAAAACAGATAGCGTAAAGCTGCTACCTTTTAGATCTGGGTTACTAGACATCGAAAAACTACAGGACCTCAATAGCGGATTGGTACAATTTCTTTATCAATAAAATAAAGGGCATTGCCTGAAACTAGGTTTATCATGTTATATTCCCAAACCAAGCACAGCAAGTAATCTTGTTGTCAAATGGACGTTTTGTTCCCAATATTTCCCTAACATAAACTATTGATCTCGCAAGTGAGAGTTTTGTAGTCATAAACATTTAAAAAAGGTTTGTCATGCTGTGTTCTATATATAAAAGCTCGAAGAAAGAAGGAACATACCTTTATATCCCTAAGAAGGATGATTTTTCACAAGTTCCTGACGCATTGATGCAAATGTTTGGTAAACCTAGTTTTGTAATGGTAATTAAAATGGATGGTCGAAAACTGGCGCAAGTGAACATCGATAAAGTGAGAGAATCACTGAACACCGATGGTTTCTTTTTGCAGGTACCGCCTCCACCAGTTAACGAACTTGAGCTACACAAAGAGCGTAAAGCCCAACAAAAATCTCAAGACGAAGAGTGATAGTCACCTCAATTCAGGGAGGAGTGATCGTTGAGTAAATTTTCGAAAACCATGTTGGCTATGTCGGCATTACTACTGGGTAATAGTCTGACCATAAGCTCAGTACAAGCTGAAGAGCTGAGCTTCGAACAATATGTGGAAAAACTAAAGCAACAAGGCCGAGAAGAAGGCATTTCTGAAGCGATCATTGATCAAGCCTTTGATGGTGTGACGTTTAAGCCAAGAGCAGTCAAAGCCGACAAAAACCAGCCTGAAAAGAAACTGACTCTGGATGAATACATTCCACGAGCAGTGCCAGATTGGAAGGTGAAGCAGGCTAAGTCGCTCTATGAAAAACACTACACAGCGTTAAAGCGAATTGGTGATGAGTATGGTGTTCAACCAAGGTTTATTGTCGCGCTATGGGGCGTTGAGAGTAACTTTGGTAAGTTCACGGGCAATTACAGTGTTATTGATGCTCTAACAACCATGGCTTACGAAGGGCGTAGAGAAGCCTTTTTCCGTAGCGAAGCGATGGCGGCATTGAAGATTCTTGATCAAGGCCATATTGCGCCAAAAGAGATGAAAGGCTCTTGGGCTGGTGCGATGGGTCAACCTCAGTTTATGCCGAGCTCATTCTTAGCGTATGCCGCTGATGGTAACGGCGACGGTAAGAAAGACATTTGGGGCACAGAAGAAGACGTATTTGCTTCGGCGGCTAACTATCTCAGCCAATCAGGCTGGGAGGACAAATATACTTGGGGTCGTCAGGTACACGTTCCATCAACTGTGTCTATTGATATGCAAGGCCGAGACGAAGACAAAGCGAAATATCTAAAAGAGTGGTCTGAACTCGGTATTAAGCGTTATGACGACCGCCCACTACCAACGCTTGATGAAGACATCCAAGCGTGGTTGATAATGCCGGATGATGAAACCGGACGTTCGTACCTCATTTACAACAACTACAATGTGTTAATGAAGTGGAATCGTTCTTACTACTTTGCTTTGGCAGTAAGCCATCTAGCCGACAGAATTAAGTTTGATTAATCGGCCTGATTTGATTAGTAGACTTAATTTGGTTAATTGATTTAGGTCGCTTTGAATAGCATTTGGCCTACCATAGGCAAAACGAACTAAAGGACTCTTCGGAGTCCTTTTTGATTTTATATTTCAGAGACTTAAGAAGGTGGTCTTGTGCTAACAGATAGAGCTGCACAGATGGTGATATTCCATGCGTTGATCAAACACGAAGGTTTTACCAGTGCTGCAAAAAGCTTGAACGTTTCGGTGTCCCACATCAGTAAGCAGGTTGCTTTGCTTGAAGACTCCATTGGCATCAAGCTAGTACAACGAACCACACGTAGCCTAACGCTAACCGAAGCAGGAGACGTGTTCTACCAACACTGTGAGCAGCTGTTCAATACAGTAAAAGCGGCTCAAATGGATATGGACAGCCAACGTGATGATATCTCTGGAATCTTGCGCGTTGGATTGTCACAGTCATTTGGCACACTGCATATCATTCCAGCGATTGATCAACTCAGACAGCTTTATCCTCAGTTGAGAATCGAGGTCCACTTGTTCGACTATAAGGTGGACATGATTGAAGAACGCTTGGATCTTTGGATCACCAATAATGAAGACTTACCTGAAGGTTACATTGCACAGCGATTAGCAGACAGCCAGTTTGTGGTGGCAGCATCGCCCGACTACCTGATTAAAGCGGGTACTCCTCATGTGCCTTCCGATCTAATTGACCATAACTGTCTTATTTATCGCAGCCGTGAACGAGACTACACATCGTGGGCGTTTGATAACGGGCAAGAAAACCTCAGTGTCAAAGTAGCGGGCGATTACTCGGTCGATTTGGCTGAGGCAGTACGAGACGCGGCAGTATCAGGATGGGGCGTTGCTTATCTGGCGACTTACTTGGTGAAAGAAGAGTTTAGAACGGGCAAGTTGATTCAAGTATTGCCAGAGTGGCGAGCCAGTCAGCTGATGCCATTTTATGCCGTTTACCCGAGCCGAAAGAACATGCCGAAGAAGCTTTCAGCAGTGATTGAGTTCATTAAAAACCATATCGGGTCTCCGACGTATTGGGATGAAAACCTCAAAACCTGCGTTGAGCTGCACCGTTAACTGTTTCCTAATCTATAAATATAATTTCCATATGGAAAAAGTATACTTTTCGAGCAAGTTAAATCATTAAAATTCAATGCTTTAATATAATCATAGATGAGACAGTGATAATCCCAACATCACATTAACAACCGCACCTTGCCGCAAACGATTTCCTCTATACAATGCGTCGCCTTTCCTATCTACAACTTTTAGGTTGACGCACATGGCTTCCCTACTTGGAATTATCACTATTTTAGTTGCCGCTTGGTTACTATCTACGGACAGAAAAAATATTCCACTAAGAACAGTCTCTTTGGCTTTCTTATTACAAATCTCATTCGCGCTATTGGTTCTGTATGTACCAATGGGTAAAGAAGCGTTGAATGCAGCCACGGGTGCGGTATCTAGCTTGATTAACTACGGTCAAGAGGGGATTAACTTCCTATTTGGTGGCCTAACGAATAACGGATTTGTTTTCGCGATTAATGTTCTTGGCATCATTATCTTTTTCTCTGCATTGATCTCTGGTTTGTACCACATTGGCTTTATGCCAAAGGTGATCAACCTTATTGGTGGTGCGCTACAGAAATTCTTGGGTACAGGCCGCGCGGAATCACTGTCTGCGACTGCAAACATCTTTGTGGGCATGATTGAAGCGCCATTGGTTGTTAAACCTTACCTAAAGCACATGACGGATTCACAACTGTTTGCTGTAATGGTGTGTGGTTTGGCTTCTGTAGCTGGTGGCACGCTAGTGGGTTATGCCTCGCTTGGCGTTGACCTAAACTTCCTGATCGCTGCGGCATTCATGTCTGCTCCTGCTGGTCTATTGATGGCCAAGATTTTGGTACCAGGTAATGCAGATGAGGCTCAAGAAAATATTGAGTCTGACGTTGAAATTCCACGAGCAACAAACGTAGTTGAGGCAATGGCAGATGGGGCTATGTCTGGACTGCGTATTGCCGTTGCAGTGGGTGCGACACTTCTGGCCTTTATCAGTGTGATTGCAATGCTGAATGGCTTGCTAGGTATCGTTGGCGGCTGGTTTGGCGTAAACCTAAGCTTCGAACTTATCCTAGGTTATGTGTTTGCACCCGTTGCATGGCTGATCGGTGTGCCATGGTCTGAGGCTGTGGTTGCAGGCTCGCTGATCGGTAACAAGATTGTCGTGAACGAGTTCGTGGCTTTCATCCAACTGATGGACGCTAAAGAGGCACTAAGTGAGCACTCACAAGCGATCGTAACTTTCGCTCTATGTGGCTTTGCTAACATCTCTACCATGGCGATTCTGATCGGTGGTTTGGGCAGCTTAGTTCCAGAGCGTCGCTCTTTCATCTCACAATATGGCTTCAAAGCAATTTGTGCAGGTGTGTTTGCTAACTTAATGAGTGCCGCTATTGCTGGCGTTGTACTTTCTCTATAGCTAACTGATCATGACTTTACTCCCCCTATAGTAAAGTAACTGATTAATCACAATAATATTCGGTTAGCGTGAAAAAGAGAGCCTATAGTGTAAGAACGTAGGCTTTCTTATTTCATTGAATAGTTTGTACCACAGGGTGTGGTGCAAACCTTTTAGGGGCACAAATGGATTTGTCGATTACTTCTTCTTTGGCGTTAATTGGACTCTTGTCTTTAGCTTGTCAGCTGCTCGGCTGGCGTTTACGTCTTCCCGCTATTCTTCCTCTCCTTATCGTTGGCTTGTTGTTAGGCCCTGGCCTGAATATTCTAAATCCCGATGCCATTTTCGGTGATGTGCTGTTTCCTATGATTTCGTTAGGTGTTGCCATCATCCTGTTTGAAGGGGCATTGACCCTAAATTTCAAAGAAATCAGAGGCCATGGCCGGATGGTGACTCACCTCGTGAGTTTCGGCATGTTGATTACATGGGTGTGTATCGTGGTGGGGGCATACTACTTTGTGGACTTCAGTTGGCCGTTAGCCGCACTGTTTGGTGCATTAGTCGTGGTAACTGGCCCTACTGTAATTGTGCCCATGCTACGCAGTATTCAGCCTAAATCCTCCTTAGGCAGTATCTTGCGATGGGAGGGAATCGTTATCGACCCAATAGGGGCTCTGTTTGCGGTTCTGGTTTACGAATACATTGTCTCTTCAGCCGACCCTACAGGACATGTACTTTCAGCTCTGGGATTAACCTTAGCCATTGGTTTAGGCTTAGGGGTCATCGGTGGCCATTTGATTGCCAAGATGCTGCAAGGGCATTGGGTTCCGCACTATTTGCGTAATGTGGCCGTGCTGACGTTAATGTTGGCGGCGTTCTCGTTTTCCAATGATCTGAGTGAAGAGTCCGGTTTATTAACCGTGACCATCATGGGGATCTGGCTTGCCAACGTGAAGGGCTTGGATATCGAAGACATCATCGAATTTAAAGAAACCCTAACCGTGTTGCTTATTTCTGCGTTGTTTATTCTGTTAGCGAGCAGGCTCGATTCAGGTACTTTTCTCTCGATAGGTTGGGGTGGTGTTGGCCTATTAGCGGTAGTGATGCTGGTAGCGCGTCCTTTAAGTGTATGGATCAGCGGGATCGGCACGGATCTTACTTCGGCGGATAAATGGTTTTTGAGCTGGATGGCACCGCGCGGGATCGTTGCAGCCGCGGTTTCTTCTCTGTTTGCAATCAAGCTTCAAGAGAAGCAATTAATCGAAGGCGCGGATTTACTGGTGCCAATGGTGTTCTTGGTCATCATTGGTACGGTTGTGATTCAAAGCCTTACCGCGAGTTGGTGGGCGAGAAGGCTAGGTGTGACTCAAGAGAAGGCACAAGGCGTTATCTTCTTTGGCGCGACTCAGTTTTCACGCCAGTTTGCCAAAGTGCTAGCGACACATAATATTAACAGTGTGCTTGCCGATACCAACTGGGAGAGCATTCGTTTAGCTCGCATGGAAAACTTGAATGTTTATTTTGGTAATCCAGCCTCAAGCCACGCGGAAAATAATCTGGAATTGGATGGAATAGGGCGTGCCATGATCGTGTCGCCTTATCGTCAAACCAACCCGTTAGTTAGCATGCACTATCAAGACGAGTTTGGTGAGAATAAGGTGTTTGAACTTGAGTCATCAGAGAATAAACATGAAAGGCATCAGGTGAGCCGCGATGGTAACAGAAGCTTGTTTTCTGAAGGGATTACCTATTCCAAGCTTAACTCGCTGATGGCTCAGGGTAGCCAAATTAAGAGTACAGGTTTGACTGAGGCATTTGATTTAAAAGAGTTTAACGCTCTGTACCCTAAAGCCATTCCTCTTGGGATTATTATTGGCGGTGATTTCCGTTTAATTACACAAGGGTCTGAGTTGGAAAAACTCATATCAACGGAGTGTGAGCTAATTAGTTTATTACCGCCTTCTGAACAGACGGAAAAAGTTGAGACTCCAGATAAGTAGCAACGAGCACTGCATCAAAAGCGAGCCGGGCTGTTTCAAAGCGAATCTCTAAGTATCAAAAAAGCCGCAACCTTTTCACGCTGCGGCTTTCTAATTTTATTTATACTGCGCTTAAAGATTACTTCGAGTGAAATTGCTCACAAGCGATCATCGTGTTTTCGATTAGGCTTGCCACTGTCATTGGGCCAACACCGCCCGGTACAGGAGTGATGAAGCTTGCGCTTTCTTTCGCGACATCGTATTCAACGTCACCCACTAGCTTGCCAGATTCTAAACGGTTGATGCCAACATCAACCACAACAGCCCCTTTCTTAATCCAAGCACCAGGAATGAAGTTAGGCTTACCCACGGCAACTACAACAACGTCTGCTTGACGCACGTGGCCTTCAAGGTCTTTGGTGAAACGGTGACATGTCGTCGTTGTACAACCCGCTAGAAGAAGTTCTAGGGTCATTGGGCGACCTACGATGTTTGAAGCGCCAACCACAACCGCGTGCTTACCACGTAAGTCGATGTTGTAACGGTCAAGCAGCGTGATGATACCTTTTGGCGTGCAAGAGCGAAGCTTAGGCATACGCTGAGCCAAACGGCCGACATTGTATGGGTGGAAGCCATCAACGTCTTTCTCTGGCGTGATACGCTCAAGAACGTGAGTGCTATCAATGCCTGCTGGTAGAGGCAGTTGAACAAGAATACCGTCGATCTCTGGATCGTCGTTCAGTTGGTCTACCAGTGTTAACAATTCGTCTTCTGTCGCAGTGGCTGGCAAGTCGTAAGATTTAGATACGAAGCCAACTTCTTCACACGCTTTACGCTTACTTCCAACGTAAACTTGAGAAGCAGGGTCTTCACCCACTAAAACAACCGCTAGGCCCGGAGCGCGTAATCCAGCTTCAGTACGAGCTTTTACACGTGCAGCAACTTCAGAGCGAACCGTTTGAGAAATTAGCTTTCCATCAATATTTTGAGCAGTCATGAATTTCCTTAGTATTGATATTCAAGTTAGTGGCTGATGTTTTTGGCGCATTATTCCAGAAAATCTTTTTGATTACCATCAAGCAAACGTTTGCTTTGTTCTATTTTCCAACACTTATATGTTTGTTGCCCTTTTTTTACTCACTTAGATCAGAATGTTACATAAAGCCGTTGCTTTACTGATTCGAATTCGTATAATTCGTTCCTGTAGCGCGCCCTTAGCTCAGCTGGATAGAGCACCTCCCTTCTAAGGAGGTGGTCGAAGGTTCGAATCCTTCAGGGCGTGCCATTATTTAAAGGAACCCGATAACTCTCCGAGTTGTCGGGTTTTTTGCTTTCCTAACATAATAAAAATACTCTTCTTAAAGCGCCACTCATTTTCCTACGTTATTCATTTCATTCGGCTCATGTAATAGAAAGTTAAAATTGTTCGTTTTTTGGGGTTTACATCATTTGGTAATAAAGCCACTATGAATTCACGAAGAATAGACAAGTAAAGCTATTAGCCAGTTGGTTTAAGAATCAAACCTTCTGCTCAATAGCTGATTTAGAGGAAGTAATGGCAGGAAACAGTATCGGACAACATTTCCGCGTGACCACGTTCGGAGAAAGTCACGGTATCGCACTAGGATGTATCGTAGATGGGTGCCCACCAGGATTAGAAATTACCGAAGCAGACCTTCAAAGAGATTTGGATCGTCGTCGCCCTGGTACTTCTCGCTATACAACGGCTCGCCGTGAAGCGGATGAAGTGAAAATCTTATCAGGTGTATTTGAAGGCCAAACTACGGGCACTTCTATTGGTCTATTGATTGAAAATACAGACCAACGCTCTAAAGACTATTCCGAAATTAAAGACAAGTTCCGCCCAGGCCACGCTGACTATACGTATCATCAAAAGTACGGTGTGCGTGATTACCGTGGTGGTGGTCGTTCTTCAGCTCGTGAAACTGCAATGCGTGTTGCGGCAGGTGCGATTGCAAAGAAATACCTTAAGCAAGAATTTGGTGTTGAAATCCAAGCTTATCTTTCTCAAATGGGTGATATCTCAATTGATAAAGTGGATTGGAGCGAGATCGAAAACAACGCTTTCTTCTGCCCAGATGCCGACAAAGTACCTGAGTTTGACCAACTGATCCGTGACTTGCTAAAAGAAGGCAACTCGATCGGTGCGAAGATTCAAGTGGTTGCGACTAAAGTGCCTGTAGGCCTTGGTGAGCCAATCTTTGATCGTTTAGATGCAGACATCGCGCACGCTCTAATGAGCATCAATGCGGTGAAAGGTGTTGAGATTGGTGATGGCTTTGATGTGGTTAATCAACGCGGTAGTGAACACCGTGACCCATTAACTCCAGAAGGTTTCAGCAGCAACCACGCTGGCGGTATCTTAGGCGGTATTTCTACGGGCCAAGATATTGTGGCAAGTATCGCGCTTAAGCCAACATCAAGCATTACCGTTCCGGGTGACACGATCACTAAAGACGGTGAAGCAACGCAGCTAATCACGAAAGGTCGTCACGATCCATGTGTTGGTATTCGTGCGGTGCCAATTGCAGAAGCGATGCTGGCGATTGTATTGCTTGATCACTTGCTACGTCACCGTGGTCAAAACTTTGGTGTGACAACTGAAACGCCAAAAATCTAATTCTGTGTATCTTTATTTAGTACGTATATGTTCTTCAATACTGAAGTTATAGATACTAAAAGGGGCTGTCTCGTTATGAGACAGCCCCTTTTTATAGTTAGTGCATTACGTGTTTTCGTAAGAGTAAGCGCTTAGTGTACCGAGCTTTCAGGATCAAGCTGGAACGAAGGTAAACGCCACTTGAATCGCACGGCCGCCATGCGCAGCAAGTAACCAACCACAAGCGTAACAATCGTCGCGGTTACGTCGTTAATGCCAAGTTCAAGCAAACCTAGGTATAAACCTGAGGCGACTAGTGCGACAGACGCATACAGCTCTTCATGCAATACCAATGGTGTTTGACGACAGATAAGGTCGCGCAGCAAACCACCAAAGACCCCGGTGACTAGCGCAGACACCATGCAGATCATTGGGTGTAGACCCATGGTCATCGCGACTTTAGTACCAATGATACTGAACACGATAAGCCCTAGAGCATCTAAACGAATGAATAAGCCTTTTAGCTTGATTACCCACTTAGCCAGCCCCGTTGTAATAACACCCGCGATACAGGTGATTGCCAGATACTGCGGGTTTTCAACCCAACCTAAAGGGTAATGGCCGAGTAAGATATCGCGTACTGTGCCACCGCCAATTGCCGTTGCACTCGCAACCAACATTACACCAAACCAATCCATTTTTTGTTTGCCAGCACTGAGAGCGCCGGTCATGGCTTCTGCCGTGATGCCAATGATATACAAAACACTTAGTAGCATTGCTGTAGCTCTATAATATAGGTCTATAAATTGGAGTCTTATAGGCCTTAGGGATATAAAAATGAAGCGCGAGTGTAGTAGTAAAAACACTGATTGACGAATGAATATTTGTACCGTGAATCGGCATTTCAGATTAGCTAAACTAATCATTCACCTCAAAGTAGTGTAATCTGGGATCAGCAATCGATTGTCACGGTAAAATATTGGGGTCAACCTAATGCCATTGCCCGTTATAGGGCTTTACCGAACGCTTAAAAAAACGCAAAATGCCCCAGTTCTTTTTACTTAAATTTGATTTTATGACGCACCAATACTCAGACATCATCGATATTTTCAATCAAACCTTTTTCGAGAGCTACAATACCAAGATCGAACTGGGTGCAGACGAGCCTATTTACCTGCCAGCCGATGAACAGGTTTCTCACCACCGTATCGTATTTGCTCGCGGTTTTTATGCGTCTGCACTTCACGAAATCGCACACTGGTGTGTCGCTGGCCCAGAACGTCGTTTGTTGGAAGATTTTGGCTATTGGTATGAGCCTGATGGTCGAACAGAAGCGGTTCAAGCTGAGTTTGAAAAAGTAGAAATTCGCCCACAAGCGTATGAATGGATCATTGCGATGAGTGCGGGCTTTCCTTTTAATGTCAGCTGTGACAATCTACACGGCGATTTTGAGCCAGATCGTTTGGCCTTTATGAATAAAGTACACAGCGAAGTCATGGGTATCTTTGAAGCTGGTCTTCCGCCTCGCGTGAAAATGCTCTCTGAAGCATTACGCAGCTTCTACGATGTAGAACCTTTATGCACTAGCCAATTTATTGTGAAATAAGAGAATATTATGATTATCGAATTTGAAGAAAAACTACTTGAAGTAATTGATGCTCGCATTGAAAACGCATCAGACGATGAACTGTTTGCTGGTGGTTACTTACGTGGTCATATTTCTCTTTCTGTGGCTTCATGTGAAGAAGAAGGCATTGAAGATGTGGCTGAAGTAAAAGCTCGCATTGAAAAGAGCCTAGACGACGCTCGCTCTGAACTCACGCCTGCAGACCGTACCATCGTGAATGACCTTTGGGTTGAACTGCAAAACCAAGCTTAATCGCTGGTTGTTTATCATTATCCGCTCAGTCCCTTCCTTTTCATTTTGCTGAGCCGTGAATAGTTTGAGACTCATTCGAAATTTTTGAATGAGTCCGTTCAATCCTTGTGATGGTTCCATTCTCTGACTACGTTATTCTAATCCCACTTAACGGAATTACAGAAAAGGTCACATCATGAAAGTTATCGCATTTGGCGCAAGCACAAGCTCTACCTCTATCAACAAAACTCTAGCAACTTACGCAGCTAACTTGATTGAAGGTGCTGAAGTTAAAGTTCTAAACATCAACGATTACAACGTTCCTATGTTCAGTGAAGACACTGAAAAAGAGATCGGCCAAGCAGAAGGTGCGCAAGCATTCTTGCGTGATCTAGCCGAAGCGGATGCGTTTGTTATCTCTTTTTCTGAGCACAACGGCCACTACCCAGCCGCGTACAAAAACCTATTTGATTGGGCGACACGCATTGATCGCTCTGTGTTTGGCGAGAAGCCTGCGGTTTACCTAGCGACTTCACCTGGGCCAGGCGGCGCACAAACTGTACTAGGCGCAGCAACAGGTTCAGCACCATACTTTGGCGGTAACGTAAAAGCGTCAGTTTCAGTTCCAAGTTTCTACGATAACTTTGATTTTGAGTCTGGCTCTATCAGCAACGAAGAGATTGCTCAGCAGATCAAAGACGCGGTTGCTAAGTTGTAAACACCGAGCAGTTTAAAAAATCGTTTTAAAACAACACGATTAACAAAAAGCCCGAGGGACATAACGTCGCTCGGGCTTTTTAGCTTTTAGTTTCAGGTATTTCCAATATTCAGATGTTTTAGATGTTCAGAATAGTTGAACTAGAAACTACTGGTTTGTTTTTGAATGCTTGTCAGCAACCCATCCAGCCGTTAGTGCCTTGCCTTTACGCAGTCTACGCACCCACATTCTGCTTGGGTGGATGGCTTCTAGTACATCGACAGGTAAAGGCAGTGGATCGCCACAAATTTGTGACGCTAAAACCTCTGCCAGTAATGGAGCTGAGCTTAGCCCTCGCGAACCTAAACCGATAAAACAGTATAGGTTAGGGAAGCTTGTTACCGTTTCAACATCCTCAACCGAGTCACGCTGAGGGTTGAAGTTGTGCAGGTCTTGGTATTGCTCTTTGATTGATTCGAAATTGCCGACATTGCCGACAAAGGGTAAGTGGTCACGGCTTACGCTTCGAATCCCTTGGCGCGCTAGGTTGTCACTGGTGTCGACATCTTTTGTCCATGCTTGGTCTGGTAGCGACCCATGCAGGCGCTCGCCATTGTGCTGCTGAACCTCAATATCAAATTCTTGGTCGATATTGGTCTTGTCGTAGTTCGCACCAATACAGTGGTGTCCATTGTTTGGGTTTTGTGGCGTTAAGTAGCCATCAAAGCACAACACGGTTTTTAGCTGGCTGAGATTTTCCGTGGTCGGAATATGGCTTACTTGGCCTTTAACCGGAGTCAGTGGAACTGGCTGAGTTTGTTCAAACTGAGTGAACTTGTGTCCGTTCGCGACAACTACTTGGTCGTGCTTGGTTTGAATCTCACCTTGTGGTGCTTCAATCGTCAACAACCATTGTTGTTCAGCTTCGAGCCACTCAAGTTGAGTCACTTGATGTTGATATTGTGCGCTCACTTGGTTGCTCTCTTCTAACTTGCCAATCAAACCTTGAGTAAGTTGAAGAGGGCTCAACCAGCCACCCAGTGGAAAGTAAACACTCTCTTTATCGACCGGTAAGCCAACCTCTTCGTTGGCTTGGTCTGGCGTTAAACGCTGAATCAGGTCTGTGTGAAAGTTGCCTTCCAACATGCGGTTGAGCTTTTTAGTGGAGCCTTCGTCCCACATCAAAATGTTTACGCCGCACCAGCTGTGATCAAATTGGACAGACTGCGCCGCTTGATTAATAAATTGACGAGCAAACAGTAACCCTGGGCCAAATATGCGAGACACGTTCGAGGTTGCTTCACTTAACAACGGGTAAATCGCACCTTGGTTGTTACCTGAGGCATTGCCCGCAGCTTGTGGGTGTTCACAATAAAGGGTGATGTTTTTACCACGACGGCTTAGTGTTTTGGCTAATGCAGCACTGGCTACGCCACCACCAATAATCGCAATATCCTGTGATTCTCTGTGTTGAGCGAGGCCATACCAAGGTTTGATGTTGGTGTGAGCATGCTTCTCGCCAAGTCGGCCTGCAATCATTTCGCGCTTAGTACCAAAGCCTTTAACCTTCTTCATCTCAAAGCCAGCTTCAATCAAACCGCGACGCACAAAGCCCGCGGCGGTGAAAGTGGCGCAACTACAATCTTGTTTAGCCAGCTTGGCCATGCCGTTGAATAGGTTTTGATTCCACATCTCTGGGTTCTTGCTTGGAGCAAAACCGTCTAAGAACCAAGCATCAACTAAACCTTCACGTGGGGTAGGCACATTTGGCATACAATATTTAATATCACCAAACCATAAATCAAGCGTGATCGCGCCATCACCCAGCACAATACGGTGACATTCAGGTAGGGCTATAGGGTAGTGTTCTTGGAGTTGCGTCGCATACTCTGCCAATTCTGGCCATGATTGATGTGCTTTGATGAGATCCTCTTTATTTAAAGGATATTTTTCAAAACTGATGAAATGTAACTCTTTGGTCATCGCTTGTGGGTTATCTTTAATAAAAGCATCGAACCATTGCCAAACTGCAAGAAAGTTCAAACCTGTGCCAAAGCCGGTTTCGGCAATCACAAAACGGCGTTGTTCATGTTCAAGCCAACGCTCTGGAAGGTGGTTTTGCTTTAAAAAAACGTAGCGAGTTTCTTCTAAACCGTTAACATTAGAGAAGTAAACGTCGTCAAATTGGTCTGAAACTGGTGTACCAGACTCATTCCATTCCAGTTCTGCATTAGTAATTGAAGTCATAAAATCTATCATTTTGTGATTTGAAGCGATATGTTGGTAGGGATTGTACGAATTTCTAGGAAAGCTGACCACTTTTGTTAGGCTTCTTAGTTATCATCTAGCTGAATTTAGAATTATAGGAATGTCACATGAAACGAGTCGTAATCACCGGTATGGGTATTGTTTCAAGTATCGGTAACAACGTCGAAGAAGTTTTAGCATCACTGAAAGAGGGTAAATCTGGTATTACCGCTTCAGAGCAGTTCAAGGAAAATGGCTTGCGCTCTCAAGTATGGGGTAACCTAAAAATGAACCCTGCTGACCATATCGACCGCAAAAAAATGCGCTTTATGGGTGATGCAGCGGCATTCGCTTATCTTTCAATGGAGCAAGCAATTGCTGATTCTGGTTTAACTGAAGATCAAGTATCTAATGACCGCACGGGTATCGTTGCGGGTTCTGGTGGTGCTTCATCTCTAAACCAAGTAAACGCGGTAGACATCATTCGTGAGAAAGGCGTGAAGCGCGTTGGTCCATATATGGTGCCACGTACAATGGCTTCTACTGTTTCTGCTTGTCTAGCAACTCCTTTCAAAATCCGTGGTGTGAACTACTCTATGAGCTCTGCATGTGCGACATCTGCACACTGTATTGGTCACGCAATGGAGCTTATCCAACTTGGTAAGCAAGACGTTGTATTCGCTGGTGGCGGTGAAGAACTGGATTGGTCTCTGACTATGATGTTCGACGCAATGGGCGCACTTTCTACTAAGTACAACGACACACCAGAACTGGCTTCTCGTACCTACGATGCAGACCGTGATGGTTTCGTTATCTCTGGTGGCGGCGGCATGCTAGTTATCGAAGAGCTTGAGCACGCTGTTGCTCGTGGCGCGAAAATTTACGGCGAGATCGTAGGTTACGGAGCAACTTCAGATGGCTACGACATGGTTGCTCCTTCTGGTGAAGGTGCGGTTCGTTGTATGAAGATGGCAATGCAAAACGTTGATGGTGTTGACTACGTGAACACTCACGGTACTTCAACTCCAGTTGGCGACGTTAAAGAACTTGGCGCAATCCAAGAAGTTTTTGGTGGTAACAGCCCAGCAATTTCCGCAACGAAAGCGATGACAGGTCACGCTCTAGGTGCTGCTGGTGTACACGAAGCAATTTACTCAACGCTAATGCTAGACAATGGCTTTATTGCTCCAAGCATTAACGTTTCTAACCTAGACGAAGCTGCTGCTGGCTTAGACATCGTAACTGAAGCTCGTGAGCAAGAGCTAACAACGGTTATGTCTAACAGCTTTGGTTTTGGCGGTACGAACGCAACGCTAGTAATCAAAAAATACCAAGCTTAACTTAGGCTTGAGTTAGAGAGACAAGGTTAATCGTTAAAGGGTTGCGCTAGTGCCAATTCAACACGCACAGGTCACCCAGTAATAATGACCATCAGAACAAAGTTTTTAGACGTAGGTTTGTAAACGTGTTTTTTAAACATAGTTTTTAAATCTGGTTTTAGAAATTGAAAGGTTTCCAGAGCTTGACCAGTGCTGACCTTGGTTAGTACTGGTTGAACAGACGCAAGACTCTGTCTCCTGGAGAGCGAGATAGGATCCTTTTGTTCTGGATGTTTGCCCGATTGTTTATTCAATCGGGCATTTTTCGTTTTAGGCTTGGATAATAAAATCAGATTAGGGTAGTTAATCCTCATCTCAACAAGCCTTTAATCATAATGTATTCCATTTGCTACTCGACACCGTGTGTGGAATTTTGCACAATCATTTCAATTCACATTTAGGTCGATAGACCCCAACAAAAGTACTCGCCAAATGAAAATCTTAATCGACGAAAATATGCCTTATGCTGAAGCGCTTTTTAGCCAGCTAGGGGAAGTGACAATGAAGTCTGGTCGCACACTCACTGCTGACGACCTAGTTGACGTAGACGCATTAATGATTCGCTCAGTCACCAAGGTGAACGAGTCGTTGATCAGCAAAGCCAATAAACTGAAGTTTGTTGGTACTGCGACGGCTGGTATGGATCACGTTGACCAAGAGTTGATGAAAGAGCGTGGCATTTTCTTTACTGCGGCACCAGGCTGTAACAAGGTGGGTGTGGCTGAGTATGCGTTCAGTTCAATGATGGTGCTTGCGCAGCAACAAGGCTTCACTGTGTTTGACAAAACAGTCGGTATTATCGGTTGTGGTCAAGTGGGTAGCTACTTAGCAAAATGCCTAGAAGGTATTGGTATTAAAGTTCTGCTTAACGATCCTCTTAAGCAACAAGAGGGTGACACTCGTGAGTTTACTGAACTAGATACACTGCTTGAGCAATCAGACGTTATCACGCTGCATACGCCAATTACTAAAACCGGTGAGTTCCCAACGCATCACTTGATTAATGAGCAGGTGCTCAACAACTTCCGCGCTGACCAAATCCTGATTAATGCCGCTCGTGGCCCTGTCGTGGATAACCAAGCGCTAAAAGCTCGTTTGCAAAAAGCGGATGGTTTTACGGCAGTTCTGGATGTGTTTGAGTTTGAACCTGAAGTCGACATGGAATTACTTCCGCTGCTTGCTTTCGCAACACCTCACGTAGCGGGCTACGGTTTAGAGGGCAAAGCGCGCGGTACGACCATGATCTTCAACAGCTACTGTGAGTTCTTGGGCACTGAACAACGTGCTTATGCAAGCGATCTTCTGCCGACGGCACCCGTGCCTCAAATGAAATTAGATAGAGCTTGGGACGAAGCAACACTGCACAATTTGACTCAGTTGATCTATGATGTGCGCAAAGACGACGCCTTATTCCGTCGCAATATCGCTACGCCGGGTTCTTTTGACAAGATGCGTAAAGAATATTGGGACCGCAGAGAGTACAGTGCTGTCGAGTTAACGGGCGACGAATCTTGTAATTTAACGCCGTTATCTAAACTCGGTTTTATGGTAAAGCCAACTTTATAAAAGAGAGAAACAATGAGCCAAGAATTTAATATTGCTATTTTAGGTGCGACTGGTGCGGTTGGTGAAACCATTCTTGAAGTACTTAAAGAGCGTAAATTCCCTGTCGGTGAAATGCACTTACTAGCAAGTGAACGTAGTGAAGGCAAAACTTCCCGTTTTAACGGCAAAACAATACAAGTACAAAACGTAGAAGACTTCGATTGGTCTCAAGTACATATTGCGTTTTTCTCTGCAGGTAGCGAGCTTTCGGAGCGCTGGGCTCCAATTGCAGCTGATGAAGGTGTTGTTGTTATCGATAATACATCACGTTTCCGTTACGAATACGATGTTCCTCTGGTTGTGCCTGAGGTGAACCCTGAAGCAATTGCTGAGTTCCGTAACCGTAACATCATCGCGAACCCTAACTGCTCGACTATCCAAATGGTAGTCGCTCTGAAACCAATTCACGATGAAGTGGGCCTTGAGCGTATTAACGTTTCAACTTACCAATCTGTGTCTGGTGCGGGTAAGCCTGGTATCGATGAGCTAGCGGGTCAAACGGCTAAGCTTCTTAATGGTATGCCAGCTGAAAATTCAGCATTCTCACAGCAGATCGCGTTTAACTGTATTCCTCAAATCGATGAATTTACAGAGAACGGCTACACGCGTGAAGAGATGAAGATGGTTTGGGAAACTCAAAAAATCTTTGCTGACTCTTCAATCACAGTGAACCCGACTTGTGTTCGCGTACCAGTATTCTATGGTCACGCAGAATCTCTGCACATTGAAACTCGCGCGCCAATCGGTGCAGAACAAGTGGTTCAGCTTCTAGAGAACACAGAAGGTGTTGAAGTATTCCAAGCGCTAGACTTCCCAACTCAAGTTCGTGATGCAGGTGGTAAAGACCACGTAATGGTTGGTCGTATTCGTAACGACATCAGCCATCACAGCGGCGTGAACATGTGGGTTGTAGCTGATAACGTTCGTAAAGGCGCAGCAACAAACGCAGTTCAAATCGCTGAAGTTCTGATTCGCGATTACTTCTAAGCTTTATTGCTTTGATAAACAAGCCTCACTCTTTAGTGGGGCTTTTTTAATCGATTAAAAATATTGTTAGTCAAATTGTGTGAAATTGCTGCGAATATTGTTGCTGCAACACATTTTTTGTTTTCATCTCTATAGTTTTACGTCATTTATCCGATATATTTAATAGATCATCACTTTTCCGAATTTAAGCACCTAGCTGAGCCTTTTATGTTTCAAATTTTCAAGCCGTGGTTAATGCCTTTTGCCTTTATCATTGCGACTCAGATTTCCGTTGTTCGTGCAGATTCCATTCGAGTTGTAGGACCTAATGGTCAGATACAATCAGCGCCTACGTTTTCAGAACCTCTTCAAAGAGCGCAATCGAATAGCGCTGAGCCTTCACGTTTCTATGGTCCAACTCGCGGCTCAGAAACATTGTGGTCTATTGCTTCAAAGTTACGCCCTGATAACTCCGTGTCAGTCCAACAAACCCTGTTGGCTATTTATCGCTTAAACCCACAAGCGTTTGAAAACCAGAATATCCATAGCCTGCTGCCTGCCAGTAATTTACGTGTGCCTTCTTTAGATCAAACACGTGCAAGTTCGACGCAGCAAGCTATCAACATCATGAACTCACATCTTGCTAAGCTTGATGCGCCAGTGACCAAGCCTGCAGCTTCAAAGCCAAAAGCAGTTCAAACCTCAAATCAATCGAATACTGGCTCAAAAACTACCACGCCTACAAAACAAGCCAGCTCAACTGAAGACGTTAAGAAACCTGCCTCGCTTGTTCCATCATCTCCAGCGAAAGAGATGAATAAGCTTGAGAAGCAGCTAGAGCTTTCAGAAACTGAACTACTGTCACTTGAAGAGAAGAACCATCAGCTTCGTTTGATGTTGTCGAATGTTCAATCGGAAGTCGATGAGTTAAAAACAGAGCTCAGTGATGAAGATCGCATTCGTAGCGAAGTGGAAAAGCTGCTTGATGAAGAGCGCAGAAAGAACGCCGAAATTGAAAAAATGGCACCAAGTGCACTGGACGAACTGTTATCGAATGGTTGGTTAGTGGCGGCTCTTGCGATTATTCCAGGTTTGCTACTTGGTTTGATCATTGTGATGCTGTTAGGCCGTCGCTCTAAAAATGCTGAGCAACAGGAAATCACTCAAGATCAACCTATTCAGCCACAACCAAGCAGCGTTGCGCCTATTGCATTGGGCGATGAAATGGACGACCTGAACGAACTCTCTTTAGACGATGACTTGTTTGGCTCAGAAGATGATGCCAACAAGTTGTTTGACGACCAAGCACTGGTTGAAGAAGACGATGTATTTGCTGGTTTAGATGAATCTGATCTTGATTTCAATCTGGATGGTGAAGACGATGACCCGTTTGCCAGCATTGGTGAAAATGGTGATTTAGATACTAACTTCGACGATCTAGATTTAGACAGCAGCAACGGTATCAGTGTTAATAGCGAAGACAAAGCGCTTGGTCTTGAAGAGATGGAGCGCGCGCTAGACAAAACAGCGGAAAGCGCACTCGATAGTGATGATGTTGACTTTGACCTTTCTGATGATAACGCAATGTCTGCTGATGACATTGAAGCCTTGTTATCTCAAGAGGGTGAAACTGAAGATCTAGGTTCCAACGAGCTAGACCAGTCTCTGTTAGATGATCTGTTTGCTCTTGATGATGAAGATGACGACAGCTTCGACATTGATGCGTTGATTTCTGAAGAGCAAAGTGATTCGCCGTCTAACACTGAAACACCAGCAAGTGATGATTTTGACATTGATGCGCTTATCTCAGAGCAACAGACTGATACTGCTCCTGAGAATGTAAGCAACGACGAATTTGATATCGAAGCTCTTATCTCGGAACAGCAATCCCCTCAACCTTCGGCTTCTAGCGTAGAAGATGATATTGACGATATCTTTGCTCAGGTTGCCGCTCAGAACGATCAAGCGAATGATCCTTTTAACCTCGATAGCGACGATGAGATTGCCACTAACTTAAACAGTGGTTTGGCGTCTGATGATGATATCGAGAACATTCTATCTCAGTTCGATAAGCCAATCGTAGATGAAGAACCTCAAGATAGCGTTGACCTGCTTGATGAGCAATTGGCAGGGGATGACGTTGATCTAAGTAACTCGACAGACCTCCTTGATGAAATGTTGGAAGACGAATCGGGTGTAGAGTCTGAAAGTGAGCCTTTAGGTTTTGACTCCCTATCTGAACTTGAAGAGCTTTCTGGTTTATCGACGGATGATGACCTAAACATCGCAGAAGACAGCACGGAAACCTTGGATGAATTGATAGGCGATTCTGACGATGATGATTTCGAACTTGATGCCGAAAGTACCGACTTACTGGATGATTTTCTTGATAGTGAATTGTCAGGTGATGAGCTTTCAGCGGATGTACAAGAATCAGAATCTTTAGACCCGTTTGATGACTTACTGACAAGTGGCATTGAAGATGAGCTTGAGTCTGAAGAGAAGGCGTTTGATAAAGAGCTTGATGCAGCCTTTGGTTTTAACAACGTCAACGAGGAGCCGGAAAAGGATTCAGGCGTTGCTCTTACTCCGTTAACCTCAGAAACATCTGACGTTGAGCCTGAGCAAGCGTCGGACATTAGTGAAATAACACAACCTGAAATCGTTCGTGATGAATCGCTAGATTCGGAACTGATCCAAGAAAGTGCTGACGTTAAGCCAGAAAATGATGAAA
This sequence comes from Vibrio satsumensis, assembly GCF_050337435.1. NCBI lineage: Bacteria > Pseudomonadati > Pseudomonadota > Gammaproteobacteria > Vibrionales > Vibrionaceae > Vibrio > Vibrio satsumensis. The sequence goes on from NZ_JAKJSX010000007.1 coordinate 231,072, forward strand.
ACTTCAATCGTGATGACTTTATCGATGACTTGTTCGGTGTCGCACCGGCAACGGATGCTTTGCTTGATGACTCGCTAGAAACAACAGACGAAGCGTTGATTGATGAGTTAATGACTTCTGATGACAATGATTCGCTGCAAGCGACAGAAGAGCCTGTTGAGCCCTCAATTGAAAATACGGTTGAACTAGAGCAAGCGTCTCTTTCAGATAGCAACCAAGCATCAGCGGACGAAATTGCATCATCGGTTGAAGATGACGAACTGGATATCGACTCGCTGTTATCTGAGAATTCTGATTTTGACAAACCAGCTTTTGAAGAGCGAGTTCAAGAAGAAACTGCGTCACTAGAATCAGAACCGAAAGAAGCCGACGTACAAGAGCAGCGCGAAGACATTGCTGCTAGTTCTGAAGAGCAAGCTTCACCATCATCTTTAAATGATATCTCTGAATATGAAGAAGAGACGGTTGAAGACTGGTTAGCTGAAGCGATCGACGATGTAGAGTCGCCTGCGGACGTAGCTTCTGATTTTGACTTTGAACCGAAAATCCAAGGTAGTGAACAATTTGAAGATGTTGTTGAATCCTTGCCAGAGCCAGAGCCAGAGCCAGAGCCAGAGCCAGAGCCAGAGCCAGAGCCAGAGCCAGAGCCAGAGCCAGAGCCAGCTCGTGCTGCAAATATGCCAGAGAACATTCCGAATGAATTTGGTGTGCCGCAAGACGATGATTGGCTGATTGAAGACGATACGTCTGCACCAGAAGTATTAGCAGAAACTGATGTAACACCAGAACCAGTAACACCTGTTGTTGAACCTCAGTTAGACGCTGAACCGCAAGTTGAAGCTACACCACAAGCGGAAGTGGCAGAACAAGAAAGCGAAGAAGAATTCTCGTTTGATGACTTCGAACTTCCAGAGTTTGGTGAAGAAGACGCACTGGCGGAAGCTGATGCTGCGCCACAATCAGAAATAGCGAAACAAGAAAGCGTAGATGAGTTCTCGTTCGATGACTTTGAGTTGCCAGAGTTTAGTGAAGAAGACGCACTAGCGGAAGCTGATGCTGAATCAACACCAGAACCAGTAATGCCTGCTGTTGAGCCTCAATTAGATGTTGAACCTCGAACTGACGCTCAGGGTCAAGACGACGAAGAGTTCTCGTTTGATGACTTTGAGCTACCAGAGTTCGGTGAAGAAGACGCACTAGCAGAAGCTGATGCTGAATCAACATCAGAACCAATAACGCCTGCTATTGATTCTCAACCAAGTGTTGAATCACAACCAATCGCTGAGCCTCAACTAGATGCTGCACCAAAGGCTGAAACTGCTAAACCAGAAAGTGAAGAAGAGTTCTCGTTTGATGATTTTGAGTTGCCAGAATTCGGTGAAGAAGATGCATTAGCTGAAGTGGTGAGTGAGCCGGATGAAGCTCAATTAGAACAAGACCTATCTGATGGTACAGAGAAGTTCGAGTTCAATGACCTTGATCTTCCAGAGTACGATGAAGAAAGCGCAAAAGCGGACTCTGTTTTAGATGATATTGAGCAAAGCAGTGCTGAGCCAGTAGCAGAAGATGAAGACGTAGAGTTCGATGAGCTTGATTTACCAGAATACGGTGAAGATGAAGCCATCTCAGACGCGTTTGCAGAGAAACCAACACCACTGACTTCTTTCAGCCCACAAGGCGAAGAGCAAGATGCGTTGCATGATTTGTTCGCGAACCCACAAAGCTTCAGTCAGGCTGAAGATTTCTCGAATCCACAAGACTCTGAGTTGGCTGGTTTTACACAGCCAGAAGAATCACTGAGCACAGCTTCTGAGCTAAACTCAACGCCTACAGCGGTTCAAGACGAACCACTAGAAGGCTTTGATGACTTTGATGAGACAGCATTAGCTGAGCTGCTTTCTGAAGATGTTCAAGACTCTGTCGACAACATGTTTAATAAGCCATTGGATGCAACATCGATTGATAGTGCAGGGCTAGATATTGATGCCATGCTTGAAGTTGGTGGCGAAGACTGGAAAGGCTTTAACCTAGCGCCAGAGCAACAATCGAGCATGCATCATGATGTGCCTGACGACCAACAAGAGATTTGGGCGTCGGCTGAACAGCAAGCTGAACCGAAGATCAAAGAAGAGAATTGGGCTCAACAAGACAACCTAACCGAATCAGGCAGCAGTCGTGATAAGCAATACATGACGATTGATGAACTGATGGCTCAAGTCGAGCGAGAAGGTGAAGAAGTCACTAATCCAGACGATGAAGAGCTTAAACTGGATGTTGGTCTCAACGAATTCCCTGATGTTATCGGTGATATTGGCAATTATGATGTCGACAGTAATGCAGAAGCTGCGGGTAAGCTTGATTTGGCTAAAATCTACATCGAGATGAGTGACTCGCATGGGGCAATTAAGCTTCTAGAAGAGGCAATCGTTGACGGCAGCGATGATATTCGTCGAGAGGCAAAAAATCTTATCGATTCGTTAAACGGTCGATAAATTAACAAATCATAAAGGGTAGCGTTGGCTACCCTTTATTTTTAGATGATACAGAGCGCTATTGTTTGATTTGCTTTCCCAAAAGCATCGCCTAGGTCGATGCTGATTGTTTATTGAAGTTTTAGCCCCATCCTATTTGGGCTAGCACTGATTTCCGTATATACTTCTCGCCCATTTTCAAAGAGAACAAGAACATGAAAATTGCTTTAGGTATTGAATATAACGGTACCCACTACTTTGGTTGGCAGCGCCAACGAGACGTGAAAAGTGTCCAAGAAGAATTGGAAAAGGCTCTTTCAGTTGTCGCGAATCACCCTGTAGAAGTTATGTGCGCAGGTCGTACAGATGCCGGTGTTCACGGTACGGGACAAGTCGTTCACTTTGAAACTAATGTCGATCGTAAAATGGTGGCATGGACAATGGGCGCGAATGCCAACATGCCAAAAGATATTGCGGTTCGTTGGGCGACAGAAGTGAATGAGGATTTTCATGCTCGCTTCTCAGCAACTGCCCGCCGTTATCGCTACATTATCTTTAACCATGCACTTCGCCCTGGCATTTTGAATTCAGGCGTGAGCCATTATCATGGCCATCTTGATGAGAAAAAAATGCACGAAGCGGGTCAGTACTTACTTGGTGAGAATGATTTCACTTCGTTCAGGGCAACACATTGTCAATCCCGTAGCCCATGGAGAAACATGATTCACTTGAACGTGACTCGTCATGGACACTACATTGTGATTGATATTAAAGCGAATGCGTTTGTTCACCACATGGTGAGGAATATTACTGGTAGCCTTATTGCCGTAGGTAAAGGTGAGCAGAAACCAGAGTGGATCCAGTGGCTTTTAGAAGCTAAAGATCGAAAAGTAGCCGGCGCAACTGCAAAAGCGGAAGGTTTGTATCTTGTGGATGTTGATTATCCTGAACATTTTGAGCTACCACGAGAGCCAATTGGTCCTCTATTTTTGCCGGACAATTTGAACTAAATGTGAGACTTAGGTTCAAAAAATATTACGGTTTAGTGCGTAAGATAGTGCCAGAAAATAGGTACAACCAGTTTTTTATCTACAGTCGCTGTTTTATGTGCTTTAATTCCCACGCATAATTCCCAAATTTATTTCTTTCGCAATCAAGCGGAAGAATCGAAACAAAAAGGTCTTCCATGAGTTGGCTTGAAAAGATTTTAGAAAAAAGCAACATCGTAACATCTCGTAAAGCGTCTATCCCTGAGGGTGTTTGGACTAAATGTACTTCTTGTGAGCAGGTTCTGTACCATGCAGAACTAGAGCGTAACCTAGAAGTATGTCCAAAATGTGACCATCACATGCGCATGAAAGCACGTCGTCGTCTGGATACCTTCCTAGACAAAGGTGAGCGTGTTGAACTCGGTGCTGATCTTGAGCCACAAGACAAGCTGAAGTTTAAAGACTCAAAGCGTTACAAAGAACGTATCTCTGCTGCTCAAAAGAACAGTGGTGAGACAGACGCATTAGTTGCAATGAAAGGCGAACTGCTTGGTTTACCTATTGTAGCGTGTGCTTTTGAATTCTCATTCATGGGCGGCTCAATGGGTTCTGTTGTTGGTGCTCGCTTTGTGAAAGCGGTAGATGCTGCTATTGAGAACAACTGTGGTTTAGTTTGTTTCTCTGCAAGTGGTGGTGCTCGTATGCAAGAGGCATTGATGTCTCTAATGCAAATGGCGAAAACCAGTGCAGCTCTAGAGCGCTTATCTGCGAAAGGCCTACCGTTTGTTTCAGTAATGACCGATCCAACAATGGGCGGTGTTTCTGCAAGTTTGGCAATGCTTGGCGATATCAACATTGGTGAACCAAAAGCACTGATTGGTTTTGCTGGACGTCGTGTAATCGAACAAACGGTACGTGAAGACCTTCCTGAAGGTTTCCAACGTAGTGAGTTTCTTCTAGACCACGGTGCTATCGACATGATCGTTGACCGTCGTGAGATGCGTCAGCGCGTTGCAAGCCTTGTTGCTAAAATGACCAACCAGCCTTCACCATTAGTAGTTTCTGTGAACGATTCACCGAATGAAGCTACTTATGAAGTACCAGAAGCGCCAGAAAAAGGGTAAAGTACCTTCTAACAAACCAACTTAATTATGGTTATGAGTTAGATGAGTCAACAACCTATTCCTCAAGCCACATCCTCTTTGGAGATGTGGCTTGATTATTTATCAAACATCCACACAACCGCTATTGATCTTGGATTAGACCGAGTTCAGGCCGTCGCCTCTAAGGCAAACCTTACCAAACCTGCTCAACATGTTATTACTGTTGCCGGAACCAATGGCAAAGGCTCTACATGTGCACTGATGGAAGCGATTCTATTGGACGCTGGTTACTCAGTTGGTGTCTATAGCTCTCCCCACTTAATTCGCTATAACGAGCGTGTTCGTATCAACGGCCAAGATCTATCTGATGAAAAGATGGTTCAGTCTTTCGATTTCATTGAAAAAGAGCGTGGCGAAATTAGCCTGAGCTTTTTCGAATATGGCACTTTAGCTGCGTTACGTGCGTTTCAAACTGAAGCGGTTGATGTTGTGCTATTAGAAGTTGGTTTAGGCGGACGTTTAGACGCTACCAATATCGTTGAGCATGATGTTTCTGTGATTACTAGTTTGGCTGTCGACCATGTTGACTGGCTTGGTGATGACATCAATGTAATTGGCTTTGAGAAAGCGGGCATTTATCGTAGCGGTAAACCAGCTATTTGTGGTCAACCTAAACCACCGGCAACGGTTGCGGCACACGCTGATGACATTAAGGCTGAGTTCTACCAAGTTGGTATCCAATACACCTATGATGTTGACGGTGATACGTGGAACTGGCGCAGTGGCGCATTTCAACTGGAATCGCTACCTATTCCAAGCCTGCCGTTACCTAATGCTGCAACTGCGTTGATGGCATTGGGCACATCAGAGCTTAGTATTAGTGACGTGAACGTTGTTAACGGTATGAAGAATGCGCAGCTTCCAGGGCGTATGCAGCAAATTAGCGAACAACCCGTGATTGTGCTTGATGTGGCGCACAACCCTCATTCTGCTGAATATTTTGCGCAGCAAGTTACGAAGAAGTATGCAGGTAAAAATTTACACGTTGTAGTCGCCATGCTTCATGACAAAGATATCCCAGCGACATTGGAAGTATTAGCGCCAATCGCAACTCATTGGTATCCAGCTTCATTACAAGGGCCACGCGCAGCGACAGCCGCTGAATTGTGTCAAAGCCTACCTGACAGCGTAGAGCAGCATTCAAACCCTGTCGCAGCGTTTGAAGCGGCTTTAGCTGCTGCTAAAGGTGACGATGTTGTGTTGGTTGTCGGTTCTTTCCATACCGTGGGTGAAGTGTTGGAGCATTGGCAGAAAAAAGGAAACTAAATGGCAAGTAAATTCCAAAGCCGATTAGTCGGCACCATCATTTTAGTGGCCATTGGCGTGATTGTATTGCCCGATGTGCTAGATGGTAAGAAGCTCCACTATAAAGAAGAGTTTGCAAGCATTCCGATTAAGCCTGAGCTTGATAGTAATGTTGAAGTGTTTGAAGTACTCGATCCTGTTGAAGATCAGATAGCGCTACCGGATTCTCCGGTTGAGCAAGTGGTTGAAAGTGGTCGTACTGACAATTCAAACACGCAAACCGCGTCTTCTTCCAATAATAAAGAAGCAGACAAAGTGGCGGTCGTGGTTAAGCCAGTACCGGAAAAAAATGAATACCAAGACAGTGCTTGGATTATTCAATTGATGGCTTTGAAGAATGCTGACAACGCAAAAAATGTTGTTAAGGATCTGCAAAAGCGCGGTTATCAGGCTCACACCAAGCAAGAAAAAACTTTTACGCGAGTAATTATTGGCCCGGATGTCTCTAAATCCAAACTTGAGCGACAAATTAAGGAATTAGAAAAAATTACGGGTTCAAAAGGCCAGTTGCTCAAATTTAAACCGTTAAATCCATAAGAAAACGTTTGCGTCAGCATTTTTTCTGTTAAAATGCGCGCCAACTTAAGATGAAGAATTCATGAATTGGTTAGATTTTGTCATTTTAGGCGTGATCGGCTTCTCTGCCGTGATCAGTTTAGTTCGTGGTTTCGCTAAAGAAGCCTTGTCACTCGTAATTTGGTTTGGAGCATTTTTTATTGCTAGCCAGTACTACGCTAAATTAGCGATGTACTTCACCAATATCGAAGATGAGATGTTTCGAAACGGAACTGCGATAGCAGCATTGTTTGTTGCAACGTTAGTTGTGGGTGCCTTAGTTAACTATGTCATCGGTCAGCTAGTTCAGAAAACAGGCCTGTCAGGTACAGATAGAATCCTCGGTGTCGTCTTTGGTGGCTTACGTGGTGTTTTGATTGTTTCTGCAGTGTTGTTTTTCATGGATGCGTTTACTGCATTCCCAAGTTCTGAGTGGTGGAAGAATTCGCAATTGGTTCCGGAATTTAGTCGAATCATTGCGCCGTTCTTCGAGCATTTACAAGCAACATCTAGTTTCTTATCTGGCGCGCTCTAGCGCCAGTTAATGTCGAAAAATCGAGGATTAGGACATGTGTGGTATTGTTGGAATCGTGGGTTCAACACCTGTAAACCAGTCTATTTATGACGCTTTAACGGTATTGCAGCATCGTGGCCAAGATGCCGCTGGTATTTGTACCATAGAAAGCAATCGTTTCCGTCTGCGTAAGGCGAACGGTTTAGTAAAAGATGTTTTTGAAGCAAAACACATGCAGCGCCTACAAGGTGAAGTTGGTATTGGCCATGTTCGTTATCCTACAGCGGGTAGTTCAAGTGCGTCTGAAGCTCAGCCTTTTTACGTAAACTCTCCTTTTGGCATTACGTTGGCACACAACGGTAACCTGACGAACGCAAATGAAGTTCGTGAAAAGTTGTTCGAAAAAGACCGTCGTCATGTAAATACAACCTCTGACTCTGAAGTTCTACTGAACGTATTAGCTCATGAGATCGATACCGTTAAAGGTAACGTGACTTCAGATGACGTTTTCCGCGCTGTTGCAAATGTGCACCGTACAATTCGTGGTGCTTATGCTGTAACTGCGATGATCATCGGCCACGGTATGATTGCATTCCGTGACCCACATGGTATTCGTCCACTGTGCCTTGGTAAGCGTGAAGTTCAAGGTAAAACAGAGTACATGGTAGCGTCTGAATCGGTAGCACTCGATGCTGTTGGTTTTGACTTCATGCGCGACGTAGCACCAGGTGAAGCTATCTACGCAACGTTTGACGGTGAGCTTTTCACTAAGCAATGCGCAGACAACCCACAACTAAACCCATGTATCTTTGAGTTTGTATACTTTGCACGCCCAGATTCATTTATCGACAAAATTTCGGTTTACAGCGCACGCGTTGAGATGGGTGAGATGCTTGGTAAGCGTATTAAAGAAGAGTATGCAGACTTAGATATTGATGTGGTTATCCCAATTCCTGAAACATCGAATGATATTGCGCTACGAATTGCTCAAGCGATCAATAAGCCATACCGTCAAGGTTTCGTGAAAAACCGCTATGTTGGCCGCACGTTCATTATGCCTGGTCAGCAACAACGTAAGAAGTCGGTTCGCCGTAAGCTCAACGCAATCCGCTCTGAGTTTAAAGGTAAGAACGTTCTTCTAGTTGACGATTCTATCGTTCGTGGTACGACATCAGAGCAAATCATCGAGATGGCTCGTGATTCTGGCGCAAACAAGGTTTTCATGGTATCAGCGGCTCCAGAGGTTCGCTTCCCTAACGTTTACGGCATTGATATGCCGAGCGCGACAGAGCTGATTGCTCATGGTCGTGATAACGAAACGATTTGTAAGCAGATTGGCGCAGATGCTCTGATTTTCCAAACACTACCAGATTTGATTTCTGCAGTAGGCATGGGCAATCAAGACATCGCACGCTTCGATACATCAGTATTCAACGGTGAGTATGTAACGGGCGATATCGACCAAGCGTACCTAGATTTCCTAGACTCTTTGCGTAATGACGACTCAAAGGTTCAACGTGAGATTCAACAAGATCTTGCGAACTTAGAGTTACACAATGAAGGTGCTTAATTAGCGTTTCGTCAGTAATAAAGAGTTTTTTGCTAGCAATGATTCAATATTGCTAGCGATACAGAAAATAAAAAACCAGAGCATCGGCTCTGGTTTTTTTGTTTGTGGAGAAGGAGATTGATCTTAATGAATGTGGTACGCGATCACAAAATCAATAAACAATCTAACTTTCTCTGGTAGATGGTCTTTGTGGTTGTAAAGCATATAAATATCACGAGGGTTAGCGCTCCAGTCTTCTAAGACTTGTACTAAGCTGCCATCTTCAATGTATTCACGAATCATCACGTCAGGCATCAGGGTAATACCTAGGCCTTCTGAGCAAGCTTGTCTCACGACATTAAGCGCATTGGCGTTGAAACGGCCTTTCTCGCTATTTACCACCGTCTCTTCATTCGAATTACTCAGCTGCCACTTAATCAGCGGGTAGCCTTTGAGTAGCGAATGGTTCGCTAGCTCTTCAGCATGGCTTGGAGCTGGGTTCTTCGCTAAGTACTCAGGGCTCGCGATAAGAATATCTTTGACTTCACTGATTTTGCGAGCGATTAGGCTTGAATCACGCTGCGGGCCGACACGGAAAATTACGTCCCACTCAGTTGGATCCAGCTGATCTGCTTGGTTGTTCATCATCAGCTCAATATTGATATCAGGGTATTGAGTCATGAATTCACTGAACATTGGCATCATCATGCGCTTGGTCAGATTTGAGGGGGCCGTAATACGAATCTTACCGGAAGCGCCTTTGCACACGTCAGTTAACTCTTCTGCGGTAGAAGAGAGACGTTGCAACAGCGGAGAGCATTCATTGAAGAAACGTTCGCCTGCCTCTGTTAAAGAAAGTTTACGCGCGTGTCTATTGAGAAGCCTAAGGTTCAAAGAATCTTCCAAGGCTTGGATGCGTCGTGTGATGGTCGCAACCGGAATCATAGTCTTGCGCGATGTTGCGGTGTAGCTCCCATTTTCAACGACGAGTCGAAAGAGGTTTAAATCATCTAATTTCATAAATCCAGACACATTTGTTTACAATCTCATCTAATTTATACGTAACAGTGAGATCAATGTTTGCGTTACGTCAACTCGTTGCACTATTTACAAGTATTCCAACCCTGGTCACGAATTACCAGCAAAGAGTGCAAATTTGTGTATTTAGCATTTTATTACTAAGTTTTATATTAGTTCTTAGAACAGATAACAATAATAATTCGACTTAGTTTTGTGAGGTTATAGATTATGTACAAAACTCACAGTCAGCCAGTAATGACCTCGGCTCAGGAAGTAATTAACCAAAAATGCGTGATGTTGGTTGATGATGATCCTATTTTTCGCCGTATAACCAGCGCGTACCTAGACAAGGTCGGTTATAAAGTGGTTGAGGCTGAAAATGGACTGGACGCTCTGCAAAAGCTTAGAGACTCAGCGCCAGATTTAATTGTGTGTGACTTATCAATGCCAATACTTGATGGCATAGAGCTTGTGGAAGAGCTCAGTTTAGAGTACCCGTCACTGCCTATGATCGTGGTGTCCGGCACTGATGATATGTCTGATGTGGCGAAAGCCTTGCGATTTGGTATTAAAGACTTTTTAGCGAAACCGTTAGAGGATCACGGTCATCTAGGAAGTGCGATTGCGAATACATTGACAGATTCGTTCGATAACATTTCAGACCAACGAGATTTTTCGAGCCAGTGGTTCTGTGTGGATGACGGGGGAGAGATCCCTGAAGACCAAGAACTGCATTGGCACCTGAATTACCTTCAAGATAATCCAAGCGCAGCAAAAGATTTACTGCATGCGCTGCTTCCAGAGAAAGATACGCGACAAGGCTCATGGCGTTGCAGTTACCGTTTACTGCAATCAACAGAGATGATGCCACTTGTGTTTGATTATGCGTGGATGATGAACGGGCAATTTGCTTTTTACCTCGTCGATTCATCGTCTTCTGATAATGGCGGCTCAGCAACAACATTGTTGGTGAGAGCGCTGTTCCACGATTACATAAGAAACAGAAAAGATTTTAATGTTGATCTCAAAGATATTGCTGAGATCTTAGAGAAGGGGATTCGTTGCTCTAAATGTTCTACCCCAGTGAATGCCTTGTTTGGTGTTGCCGACCTTGCCGAGGGAACCATCTCCATTTTACCTGCGGGCTTAGATGGGCAATGGTCGAATGGTGAATTGAATCAACATATTGCAGCAGGTGAGCGCTTGGGCGAGAACTGCAAGAAGAACTTTATAACGCGGGACCTTCCGATCGAACAGGGCTGCCAACTTTCGTTAAGCCTACTTGGAGCGGCAAGTTTTAGTTTAGACATACACCAAGGGTCTACCGATTAACCCTATATTTCCTCGGTTTTTGTGAATAATTGATTAAGGTATAGTTGCGCAAATGGTGCGGCTATGCCTTTTTTGTTAAATGTCGATTTAGCAAAGCGGGTTTGGTTCGCCAGATACTTACCTTTACTAACAAAAACAAGAAGCAATCATGGCAGATAACAAAGACTTTCAAGACCCGTTTAATGTATTCTATTTTTTAGGCTTTCTAGCCGCATTTTTAATGATCCCATTGCTACCTGCAACACTTACGTTGATCCGTGTATTCAATGGTTACGCAACATTCTAGTTAAGCTGTCGTCGCTGATTAACGATAGCTAACTCAAGGAGGCCACAATTAGCGTTCGAGTTTTAAGTCTCAATATTGCTGGTGGCCTTTGCATATTTCTCGCAGTTCTAGGGATAGTTTTACCTGTTCTGCCAACCACACCTTTTCTCCTTCTTGCTAGCGCATGCTTCATGCGAAGTAATCCGAAAGTTCATAAATGGATGCACGAGCACAAAACGCTGGGTCCTTTACTGAACAATTGGTACCAACACGGTGCCGTAACCAAACAAGTTAAAACGCGCGGCGTATTCTTTATCTTGTTGAGTTTTGCGTTATCCATCTACTTTGCCCCTATCATGTGGGTCAAGGCTTTCCTAATTTGTGTACTTGTTATTCTTCTCACATGGTTTATGCGACTTCCAACTCATGAGTTGGTTGCTGACAGCAAAGAAAATCACTACCATTAAGCCAGTGTGCCTGCTTGTATAGCGGGCGTTTATTATTTCAGCAATCAGAGTTATGACTCTCGTTGCAATGAATACCAATCGTACCTTTCCTTAATTCCAAGCGTTGATGTTTGATTCGTTGACGAGAGTTTGGAAAGCGGCCTAATGAAGTGCATAAGATTATGAACACAGAAAAAATCTCTCTGATCAAAGCAAGCATCAAAAGCATTCCTGATTACCCTAAAGCGGGTATTTTATTCCGTGACGTAACAAGCTTGATGGAAGATCCAGCGGCTTACAAAGCGACAATCGACTTGCTAGCGGAAACATACAAGGACATGGGCTTTACTAAGATCGTTGGTACTGAAGCTCGTGGTTTCTTATTTGGTGCGCCTTTGGCACTAGAGCTAGGTGTTGGCTTCATTCCTGTTCGTAAACCGGGCAAACTGCCTCGTGAAACTGTGGCACAATCTTATGAGCTTGAGTACGGCACAGATACGCTAGAAATCCATACTGACGCTATCGTTGAAGGCGATAAAGTGTTGATGGTTGATGATTTGCTAGCAACGGGCGGTACGATTGAAGCAACAACAAAGTTGATTCGTCAGCTAGGTGGTGTGGTAGAACACGCTGCATTTGTTATTAACCTTCCAGAAATCGGTGGTGACAAGCGCTTACAAGGCTTAGGTCTAGAAGTGTTTAGCATCTGCGAATTCGACGGCCACTAATCCTTTTCGGAATTATTCATGAGCTATCTTGCGTTAGCGCGAAAATGGCGACCAACCAAATTCAAAGAAGTGGTTGGTCAAGCCCATGTTTTAACAGCATTAGAGAATGCCCTTAGCCAAAATAGGTTGCACCACGCGTACCTATTTAGCGGAACACGCGGTGTCGGTAAAACGACCATCGGCCGCTTGTTTGCTAAGGGACTTAACTGTGAAACAGGCATTACTTCAACCCCTTGTGGTGAATGTGCAACTTGTAAAGAGATCGATGAAGGTCGCTTTGTTGACCTGCTAGAGATCGATGCGGCATCACGTACCAAGGTAGAAGATACCCGTGAGCTTCTGGACAATGTTCAGTACAAGCCAGCGCGTGGTCGCTTTAAGGTTTACCTTATCGATGAAGTACACATGCTTTCTAGGCACAGTTTTAACGCGCTTCTAAAGACGTTAGAAGAGCCGCCTGAGTATGTTAAATTCTTGCTCGCAACGACTGATCCGCAAAAGCTTCCTGTGACGATTTTGTCGCGTTGTCTGCAGTTTCATCTTAAGCCGATCAGCGTTGATAATATTCACGAACAGCTTGACCACATTCTTGAACAAGAGAGTGTGACGTCTGAACCTCGTGCGCTAGGGATGATTGCTCATGCTGCTGACGGCAGTATGCGTGATGCTCTGAGTTTAACGGATCAAGCTATCGCATTAGGCAACGGTAATGTCATGACAGACACCGTGGCTCACATGCTCGGTACGCTAGACACCGACCAAGCAATTCACCTGCTTGAAGCGATCAGCAGTAAGCAGCCTCAAGTGGCTATGGCTTGTATTCAAAGCCTTGCTGAGAACGGCGTAGAGTGGGATGGTTTGCTGAATCAGCTTGCGACTCAACTCCATCGTTTGGCGATGTTCCAAGCTCTGCCATCCACATTAGATAAAGCACAACCAGATGCTGAGAAGCTAGAACTGTTGAGTAAGGCACTAAGCCCTCAAGACATTCAGCTTTACTACCAGATCGTGTTGAAAGGTCGTGAAGACTTACCGTTGTCGCCAACCGCTCGTGTTGGTATTGAGATGGTAGTTTTACGCATGTTGGCCTTTAGACCTGCTGAACAAACGGTTGCAACAGCAATCTCGACTCAGTCGACAAGCACTGCACCAGCAGCTCAAGCTCAGAGCATTGCTCAATCTGTGAGCCAACCTGCGCCAATGGCAGCTCCGAGACAGCCTCAGATGCAACAACAGGCGCCTCAACAGCAAGCTATGCAGCAACAATCGGTACAACAGGCTCCACAGCAGAATCCGGCACAGTATTCAGATTCGCAAGGTTACGCTGATCACGCAGGCAACCAAGGTTATCCAGAACAGGGTTACCCGCATAGTCAGTATGATGCGCCACCGGCTTATGACGAACGTCCTAGCTACGGTGCAGAGCAGCCTCAACAATCGAATTATCAGAATCAAGCGCCAGCTCAGCCGCAAAACGCTGCACCTTCAGCGCCACCTGCTTCTGCTGCTCCGCAAGGACAATCAGAACGTCCGGCTTCACCTGTCAGTGGTTTACGCCACCAATTGCGTTCTCAACGCAGGGGCAGTACAACACCGGACAACAAAGGTTCAGCGCCAAAAAAGGCTAAAGCGACACCAGCTAAAACTTCAGTTCTTGACCGAGTTGCTCAGCAACACGGTGGCTCTGAGCGGGTGTCGCCAGCTTCTTTATCTGCCTCCTCTGCAGAAAAGGTAACCAATGATAATGAACCTTATCGCTGGAAACCGTCTAAACCTGTAGTGAAAGAGGTGAGCAAAGAGCTTACACCTACTCAGATCAAGCGTGCGTTAGAGCATATTAAGACACCAGAAATGGTCGATAAATTGCTTCAAGAGTCGATTGCTCAAGATGAATGGTCCGCCACGATTCAAAAGCTAGAGACAGCCAAGCTTGTTGAACAGTTAGCATTGAACTCAGTGTTTGCTAAAAACGACACATCAATCACTTTAACGTTAAGAGCGAGCCAAGCTCACTTGAATACGGACCGCGCGCAGAGCGAACTATTACAGTCGCTCAATACTGTGCTCGGAGAGGAGTGTCATTTGAGTGTTGAAATCGGTGATGGTGGAGAAACGCCACTAGAATTACGAGAAAGGTTGTACCAAGGCAAGTTGAAAGACGCGTTTACCAGTTTGGAAAACGATGCCAACGTACAGTTTATCGAAAGACGTTTTGCTGCAGAACTCGACAGAGACAGCGTTCGTCCTATCTAGAACACTTTCTCGTTTAGTGACCGGCATATCATCCCAGATAAGCAAATCTGAGAACTGAACATCGAGGGGTTGAATCACACTGGCTTAACCCCCATTTAAGCACGTATAGCTTAATTAATTTTAATAAACCAATTAGACCAGAGAGTATTAACATGTTTGGTAAAGGCGGTATGGGCAACATGATGAAGCAAGCCCAGCAAATGCAAGAGCGCATGCAAAAGCTTCAAGAAGAAATCGCAAATATGGAAGTTACAGGTGAGTCAGGTGCTGGCCTTGTAAAAGTAACGATCACTGGTAGCCACAGCGTTCGCCGTGTTGATATCGATGAAAGCCTAATGGAAGACGATAAAGAGATGCTTGAAGATCTTATCGCTGCTGCTTTCAACGATGCGGCTCGTCGCGTTGAAGAAACTCAAAAAGAGAAAATGGCTAGCGTAACTGGCGGAATGCAACTTCCACCAGGTATGAAGATGCCTTTCTAAGAAACTATTTCTAAAGGTTTATTCAAGCTGCGGTTTATCTTGAGTAAACCGTTACTTGAAAATTAGAACGGTTAAATATGCGTACCAGTCATATGCTGGAGCATTTGATGGAGGCCTTACGTTGTCTACCTGGGGTTGGCCCCAAGTCGGCGCAGCGTATGGCCTTTCATTTGTTACAGCGCGATAGAAAAGGCGGCCTACAGTTGGCTGAAGCTCTTAGCCAAGCAATGACCGAAATTGGTCACTGTAATGAGTGCCGTACTTTTACTGAAGAAGATACTTGCCACATTTGTACCAATCCTAAACGTCAGGAAAATGGTCAAATCTGTGTAGTAGAGAGCCCTGCAGACATTGCAGCTATCGAAGCAACTGGCCAATACTCTGGTCGTTACTTTGTTCTTATGGGTCACCTTTCACCACTTGATGGTATTGGTCCAAGTGATATCGGTCTCGATGTGCTGGACTACCGCTTACGACGTGGTGATATCTCTGAAGTAATCCTAGCGACCAACCCGACAGTTGAAGGGGAAGCGACAGCGCACTACATTGCTGAGCTATGTAATGCCCATGAAGTGAACGCAAGCCGTATCGCTCATGGTGTTCCCGTTGGTGGTGAGCTAGAGCTGGTGGATGGCACCACGCTTTCGCACTCCTTACTCGGTCGTCATAAGATCTAAAAAAGCCGCTTGGTGAATTATCACTGAGCGGCTTTTTCTTTATTAAGGCAGTCTGAATATCTTCCCTATATTCACTTTAGCTGAATATCACTATCTAATTAGAAGCGGTAATCGACAGACACAGTAAACTCGCTGTTGTTTGGTACAGATAGTTCAATTAAATTGCCTTCAGAATATGATTCGAACATATGACGGTATTGGAAATCGGCAGAAACGTTTTTCATGATCTTGTATTGAACACCGGCTTGTAAACCGTACACAAAGTCAGTTTCTTTAGATTTAGCTGAACCATTCTCTGAAGAGTCAATTAGATCAATATACTCGCCTTTAAAAGTGTTTTGTGTCATACCAACCGTCGCGCCACCAAATACGGAGAACTGAGAGTTAATGGCGTGAATATAGTCATAAGATAAAAGGAACTCTGTCTGAGCTAAATCTAGATTAATTTCGTCCTGATCCCCACGGCTATGCCATAGTTCATTGTCACCAGTAAAGTTAATCGTACCAGTAATTCTGTGGTTTTCTTGAATGTAAGCACCGCCACGAATATGGAAAGCAGCGCCTTTGGCTGTTTTACTTTCTTTAAAGCCAGGTCCAGAGATTT
Source organism: Vibrio satsumensis (assembly GCF_050337435.1). Classification (NCBI taxonomy): domain Bacteria; kingdom Pseudomonadati; phylum Pseudomonadota; class Gammaproteobacteria; order Vibrionales; family Vibrionaceae; genus Vibrio; species Vibrio satsumensis. Next base: position 247,425 of record NZ_JAKJSX010000007.1, read on the forward strand.
GAGCTTTAGCCGAGTGGTAACCCAAACCACCACCAACAAAAAACTCGGTTTTAATTGGCTCTGGCATTAATTCAGGGGTTGGTGCCGATTCGTTAGCGAAAGCTGTTGTTGCCGTTAAAGAAGAAAGAGCTAGTACAAGTAGTGTTTTTTTCATTGTTATGTCCATCGGTATAGGGAATGGGGTGCATTATGCGCAGCACTGACAACTGCGGCTAATGATTCAATGGAATAGCCCTGTTAACCAAAAGTTATTAAGCTAGAGGTGACCGATGTGATAGGAAGATACAGGTAGAGCTTTATAAGTAACTAAACGACATAAAACACAAAGCCGCTAATTTAACGGCCTTGCATTTATTTAACGTAGGTTTTGATTGAGTTATAGGACTTAATCTGAACCTCTCACTGCTTTGTAGATCATTGCGCCAATCACGGCACCAATAATCGGTGCAACCCAGAATAGCCATAATTGCGACACAGCCCAATCACCGACAAACACAGCTACGCCAGTACTTCGAGCGGGGTTCACTGAGGTGTTGGTTACAGGAATGCTGATAAGGTGAATTAGGGTTAAACATAGACCGATAGCGATAGGTGCGAATCCAGCCGGTGCTTTTGAATCGGTTGCGCCCATAATCACGAACAGGAACACCATGGTCATGACAACCTCACACACGAGTGCTGCGGTAAGTGAATAGCCTCCTGGAGAGTGTTCACCATAACCATTTGAAGCAAAGCCTGATGAGACAACGTCAAAACCTGCTTGGCCGGAAGCTATAACAAATAGCACGCCACCCGCGATAATACCGCCAATCACTTGGGCAATAATATAAGGCGCAACATCTTTGCCATCAAAGCGACCACCACTCCATAGACCGATGGTGACAGCTGGGTTGAGGTGACAACCTGATATATGCCCAATAGCAAAGGCCATGGTGAGTACGGTTAAACCAAAGGCGAGGGAAACTCCGAGTAGACCAATTCCCACATCGGGGAAAGCGGCGGCCAATACTGCACTACCACAACCACCTAACACCAACCAAAATGTACCGAACATTTCTGCGATATACCTATTCATAACGATCCTTATTAATCTTTACCAGTATCAATAAGATAGTTTAAATTTATCAAAGTTGTGAAATCTTGGGCATATATAAAAAGAAAAGTATTGTTAGGTTATTGCTTCGAGCTCAATAAGGTTATCAAGTGCTTCTTGATCTGTTTTTCCACAGATGATAGGACAAGCTTTAAATTGGTGACACACCTTGGGGCGTGAAGACTGACCAAATAGCTTACAGAGATTTTGCTCATTTAATTGAATGCAACGCACGCCAGCAGGCTTGCCATTTGGCATTCCAGGAATAGCAGATGTAATACTTGGAGCGACACAGCATGCTCCACAACCTAGGCGACATTCCATCAAATTAAACTCACTAAATAACAGGGTGCGCGATAGTAGCAAAAAATGATGAGAGTGACAGCTGTTGATTGAATCAAAGAATGAACAATTATTATCCTTGAACTTTTTATGGGCTAGCGGTATAACACGCACCCCAGTAAAAGAGTAAGAAGTAATCCTATGACGAATCCATTTTGGCAAGAAAAGACACTAGAACAAATGACCGAGAATGAGTGGGAATCACTGTGTGACGGTTGTGGTAAGTGTTGTCTACATAAGCTAATGGATGAAGATAGCGATGAAGTGTACTACACCAATGTAGCGTGTAGCTGGTTAAACGACAAAACATGTTCATGTAAAGATTACCCGAACCGCTTCACTTCAGGTGAAGAGTGTTTGAAGCTGACTCGTGACAAGATCGATGAATTCCATTGGTTGCCAGATACTTGTGCCTATCGTCTTCTATCTGAATCTAAGCCGATCCCTGAGTGGCACCCATTGATCACTGGATCAAAAACAGAGATGCATGCAGCTGGTGAAAGTGTTCGTAATAAAGTGGTTTACGAAATTGATGTTGTTGATTGGGAAGACCACATTTTGAACCACCCAAATCGTTAATGATTAAAGAAAAACAGTCGCTCAATAGCGGCTGTTTTGCTATTTGGCGTCACCTAAATTTGAAACTTACTTAGTTTAAAGGCTTAAAGGTTTAAAACAAAAAACGCCCCGAAGGGCGCTAAAGTTAAACGAGCAAAAAAGATTCAGGCTAGTTTACTTGTTGTTTAATGTACTCACCTAGTTCTGAGTGGTGCATGATTTTCGAAACTGGCAGTATCTTTTCAGCAGGACCCCAAGCAAACACGTTCACTGGTGTGTGAGTGTGTGTACCTGTACCCCAAACGATGTTTTGACCTGTTGCTTGTTCTCGAGCAAGTAGGTTGCCACGGTCGTTATATGGGAAGAATGCATCGAAATCGTTGATAGCAGGCACTTCTTCTGCCGACAAATATTTGTGCTGAGCCAATCGGTATGGGTTCGGCTTACTTGCTAATACATTTTTCGCTTGTTCAGCTGTAATAGGGAACTCACTGCTTTTGTTGACGATCTCAGCGAGCTTTTCAGGTGTTTGCTGCGCTTTATCCAGCTTCTGAAATTCGCTGATCATGCCGTAGTAGCTTTGCTTCTGATTATATAAACCATCGAGAATATCGAATGCACCAAAGTTAAAGTTAGGTGCATAGTCGCGGTCGGCGAAGGCTTCACCAGAACGTTTCTGTGGTTTTGGTAGGTCGTTAGAAGAGTAGCTGAAGCCAAAAGATCCTGTTTCATGGTCTGCAGTTACAATCACGATCGTGTCTTCACGATCTTTTGCCCATTCATACACTGTTTGGATCGCTTCATCAAATTTGAGCAGTTCATGCAGCATAGTGCCTGCATCGTTACTGTGTCCCGCCCAATCTATTTGGCCGCCTTCGACCATTAGGAAAAAGCCATCTTCATCTTTGGATAGGATGTTGAGCGCTTTTTGTGTCATCTCTTTCAGGCTTGGCTGAGTTCGTTCGCCACTCTTTTTCTTGTTGCTGTAAGCGATGCCATCATCCATGCCTGAGTAGGCGAACAGGCCAAGTAGTTTATCGCCCTTAGCGTCGTCTAGCATGTTGCGATTAAACGCCAGTTGGTAGCCGTCTTTCTCTGCTTCAGTCAGCAGGTTACGGTCGTCTTTACGCTTCGATTTGAGATAAACATCACCTTGAGTTAGTTTTTCAAGTTGCTTATAGGTTTCACCTTTGTCGTTGGTCGATTTAGGGATCCAATGACGCAGTCCTCCAGAGAGCATCACATCAGCGCCGGTTGCTAGCATATCAGATGCAATTTGATTCTCTAAAGAACGGTGAGGTTGGTGAGCGGCGAAAGAAGCAGGGGTCGCGTGAGTTAAGCGCGTGTCGGAAACTAAGCCGGTCGCTTTGCCTGCTTTTTTCGCTTTCTCAAGTACTGTCTCAACATGGTTACCCTGAGAATCGATACCGATCACCTCTGAACCGCTGTAGATACCCGTTGCAAGCATGGTCGCAGAGCAAGCTGAATCCACTACGATTGCGTCTTCCGGATGCGTTAGGGATGAACCAATAACCCCTTCTTGAGCAAGTTGATAAATGGCCGTTTTGTTCCCTTTATAGATTGAATTTGGCGCTTGGTTTGCGTAGGTTTCCAATAAGCCAACTTGCTGAGGTCCCATACCGTCGCCGATCATCAGAATGACATTTTTGATTTCTGCTGAAAGTACGTTGAATGAGAGTGTAGAGGTTACCACTGCGGTAACAATTGGTTTCATAAACTTCTTCATTAGTTATCCCTTTTTATATAAGCGGGATGATTAGAACACCGATTTGTGTCAAAGTCGTTTCATATTTATTTCATCAATATGAAATTGAGCAATAACTCAAGTTTTTAGAAAAGCATAAAAAAAGGCTCACATCTCTGTGAGCCTTGGTCGTATTTAGGAGGGTCCAAATCAATGGACTGCGTCATGGCTAATGTCAAGCAAGCGGTAAGTCTGCAACCACCTGGTTGAACGTGATACGAGCATTCTGAGCTTGCTCAGATAACTCGATCTTTTTCGCTTGTGCGGCACTAAGATTACTCTCGGCCAACTCAAGTGCTTGTTGTAGATTCTCTGGTAACTCGTGAGTTTCCATTTGTGAACCTTGTTCTAACACATAAGCGCGAATTTCTTTCTTCACTGCGGCAAGTTCTGTGTAAGCAATACGCTCAAGTTCTGCGGCTTCTTGCGCAGCATCTTTTTCTTTCTCAAATTGAGCCAGCGCCATACCTTCTGCAGACCAAGGGTCCATGTCTGGCAGTTCTTCGATGTTGATCGTTGGCTCGATGTACGCATCTTGATGGCGCAGGTCTAGGTTTGTCGCACGAACCGCTGAAATCATCAACATGACAGAGATAGCAAGCAGCGGCAGGCCACCAACAATCGCCGCCGTTTGTAGCGTACTTAGACCGCCCAAGAACATTAGAATCGTTGGTAGGAACGATAGAGTAAATGCCCAGAACATACGGTTCCAACGCATTGGTTCTTCTGTCACGTTGTTTTGTACAACAGACGCTAGGATGTATGAGATTGAGTCAAAGGTTGTCGCAGTAAAAATGATACACAGTAGTGTAAATACCGCGATAACTAGTGTGCTCATTGGCAGTTGGGCAAGCATCGAGAAGATAGCTTTGGTTGCGCCTTCAGCATTCAAAATAGCAACGACATCTAGCTCACCAGAAAGTTGCAGTGATAAGCCGTAGTTACCTAAAATCATGAAGAATAAGAAACAACCTAGAGAACCAAAGAAGATCGAACCTGACACCATTTGTTTGATGGTTCTGCCGCGAGAAATACGCGCAACAAACAGACCCATACTTGGTGCAAATACTAGCCACCATGCCCAGTAGAAAATTGTCCAGTCTTGTGGGAAGTGAGTATTTTCAAAGGTACCGTAACCACCAAATGGTTCAGCCCAAGTTGCCATCACGAAGAAGTTAGATAGTAGACGACCAATTGAGTCTAAACCTGTTTCTAGCATGAAGATTGTTGGACCTGCAATCAGAACGAAAGCCAGTAGACCCATCGCACCCCAGAAGTTGATGTTACTTAGGATCTTGATGCCTTTTTCCAATCCAGCATAAGATGAGTAAGCAAAAATCGCAGTACACACTAAAAGAACCATCACTTGCGTTAGGTTATTTTTAGGTAGACCAAATAGGTGATTCAGACCTTCAGTGATTAGAGGTGCAGCTAAACCTAGCGTTGTTGCAGCGCCGCCTAATAGACCGAAAATGAAAAGGATATCGACGATTTTTCCAGGTACGCCTTTACTGCGGTGTTCACCAAGAACAGGCATTAACGCACTAGAGATCTTTAGAACTGGCTGTTTACGTACATAGAAGAAGTAAGCGATAGGAATCGCCGGGATCAGGTAGATAGACCAAGCGATTGGTCCCCAGTGGAACAAACCGTAAGTTGCAGCCCAACGAACCGCTTCTTCACTACCAGGTTCTAGTTGGAAAGGAGGTGATTGGTAGTAGTAAGCCCACTCAATACAGCCCCAGTACAAGATACTTGCACCGATACCGCCACAAAATAACATTGCAGCCCATGATGCTGTTTTGAATTCAGGCTCTTCATCAGCTTCGCCCAGTTTAATTTGTCCCATATCACTGAACACAACGTAAACCATAAATGCACAGGCAGCGAGGCCTAGTGCAAGATATAGAAATCCAAGTTGGTCAGTCATGAATGTTTTCGCAACCGCAATCCAGTCTGCGCCCTGTGCTGGGAACAAAATTAGCGGGAAAACTATCGTGAGTAGGAGTGCAATCGCACCAAAGAAGGTAGGCTTGTCAATAAGCTCAAAAGTGTTTTTCACGAGTATTATTCCATTAAAATGAGAGCGGAATTATGGAATGAACTCGTTTTTTAGACCAAATCGGGTCTGTTGTCGTGACGACAAATCGCTTTAATGCAGAAGGAAATCTGCGGTAACAGGAGAGTAAAGTTAGATTAAAGCGAGTAGGATGCCACCAACGGTTGCCGCTGCGGATAAGTATTGCCCTGCTGAATAAGAACCATCGTCCTCTTCTTCAATCTTATCTGGATGATCCATACCTAAAGCGCCATGAGCAAATGACTCTACCTTATCGGTAACGGTCGCGTTTTCAGCTTCGACTTTTTTGGCTTCTTTATCGATTTCTTTAAGTGCAGATAATAGAGCTTTGCCTTCATCAGAAAGCTTGACGGTATTTTGTTCAACCTTAAGAGGTGCAGGCTGTTCAGCTTCAGTGCTTTTAGCTTGTGCATTCATTTGCGAAGGTGAATACAGCTGAGTATTACTCGTTCCTACTGGCGTCATATCGCCCTCCTTACCTATCCTTAAATATAGTATCGGCAGAGGTGTGAAAAACTTGTGCAATTAATCATCGATAGTGATGTTTTTTATTCGCACATTACATTTTCTTCTGCTTGGTTAAATTGTCTATTTACTAAGCAAGTCCTGTGCCGATAAGAATGTTTGATTTTAGATAGAGTTAGGATGAATGACGGGAACGTGATCTAGTTCTGACGATGGACTGATTATCTAGGATTAGTCCATCGACTCTTTAGCTTAGAAGAATGGTTTAGTCACATTCTAGGCTAGCACTGCGTTTTGACAGGTGCTTGTATGCCTTCATTCGGTTCTCTTTCTTAACAAAGCGAGCCGGTGGCGAGAGAACTTCAAGCTGATAATCGCTGTTATCCGATGTGATCTCTTCAACTGGGCTGATGATGGCGATTTTCAAATCAGGGTTACGGCGTAGAATTGATGCCGCCGTCCCTAAACCACCCTCGGTGTGGAACATGCCTGCTACATGAATCACTTGTTTATTCGGATTCGACGCTAGGTAATCCACAATTGATTCAGCCATGGTTTCATCCCAGGTTACTTGAGCGGCAAACTGCTTTTCTGTTTGCTCTGGCGTGCCGTGATGCATAGAAGCCATGAACTTTTCTTTGTATGGGCTATCGCCAGTATCCACTTCTGCAGCAATCCATAGGCGTTGCTCGGTCGATAATTGGTCTAGGTAAGGCAATCCTTTACGGCCAATGCACTGAACGAATGGCTTTGGTGCATTTGCCGCAATAACATCGACGTCGTTGGCTTTTGAGAACTCAACTAACGCGCGGTAATCACTTTCGTAATTTGGCCACGCCGCTGCTTGAGACATGAGAATTTGTTCGCCAATTTCACCGTTTAAGTATTGGTCGAGTGTGGTTTGGTGCTCTCGAGTGAACTGTTCCATTGAAAGTGTAATGTTTGATGTTGCATTGCGGCGCGCTTTTAAGAAATCAGTTTGAAAGCGGTGGATGGCGGAGTGAGTATGCCATTCGCCAATAAGAATGACGTCAGCGTCTAGCAACTCTTGAGGTAAAGCGTTAAGTGAGAGTGCTTCGCCTTGTGGTGAGGCAAACTGGTAATCGTAGTAGGTGGAAACGGTTTCCGGTTGAACCACTTTTTGAGAAGTGTTTTCTGAGGGTTGATTAGCACAAGCTGTGAGAAGAGTGGCTAATCCGGTAAGAATAATACGTCGCATGAAATGCCTCCTTGAAGAACACGCATACTAAAGGAGGCAAGATGAGATTTCAATGCAAACGATAATCAATATCAATTAAACCTGTTTGCGATACACTCTTAGCATAAAGTCAGCTTCACAGTTGAATTGCTCTGCGTTGGTGAGTTGTTGTTTAAACTCTTCAGTCGCTTTCCAAGCAAACGGCGTCATCTGTAGTAGGTCGAATGCATCTGACCCCGATAGTTCCATCATATAGTTTAGATGCTCTTGGTGTTCAAGCGTAAAACCTTCGATCAATTCAGGATCTTCATCGTGTAAACGCACACCATCATAAATGGCGTCACGCAACTGATATAGGTGTCGGCTTGCCGGTGTTACTGTAATCACGACACCATTGTCTTTAATTGTACGTTGGAGCTCTTCTGCCTTACATGGTGCATAAATGCGCAGAATGCCGTCTAAGCTGTTTTCTGCAAAGGGTAGGCGATGGCTAGAGGCAACAGAGAAGTCGACTGCTGGGTAGCGTTTAGCGGCGTATTTGATAGCAATCTTAGAAATGTCTAGACCAAAAATAGCACCGTTCTTATCTTGAAGATTCAACGCGATTTCATTGGTGTAATACCCTTCACCACAGCCAATATCCAATAGGCTAGGTGCAGTTTCTGGCAGGTAGTTTGAACATAGTTCGACTACTGCTTGGCGCATAGGATTGTAATGGTTGCCTTCTAGGAAACGACGACGTGCTTGCATCATCTCTTTGTTGTCACCTGGATCTTTTGAACGTTTATGATGTGCAGGCATCAAGTTGACATAGCCTTCTTTCGCTAGGTCGAACTGATGGTTCTTTTCACACTTAAACGTACGATCGTGTTGAGATAAAGGTTGGTGACACAAAGGGCATTGGTAAGTCATGACGATCTCAGAGGCATATAGTTGGGCGCAGATTCTATCAAAAAGGTCAGCATCAGGCTAAATAAAAAAGCCAAGAAGACCAGTCATTAGAGTGGTGATTTTACGGCTTATCATAATAAAAATCATAGCTTAGGTTTAGGTCACGTTTATCTCCGTTTTTTCTGGGTATCGTCTACCTTTCCCTACTGTTTAATTAGAAGCTGATATGACAAAGAAAATCATCCTAGATACAGATCCGGGCATCGATGATGCAATGGCCATCCTATTTGCAGAGGCTCACCCTGAGATTGAGCTCATGGGCATTACTACGGTTTATGGTAATGCGACGATAGACAATGGTACTCAGAACGCACTCTATTTGAAGCAGAAATTTGGTATGAAGGCGCTTGTAGCAAAGGGTACTGATAAGCCCTTGGTTAGAGATCCTGTTGGAGCTACGGTTGTGGTGCATGGCGAAGCGGGGTTTGGTGATGTTAAAGCACCAAGTGCGCTAGAAGTTACAGCGATTGAAAAGCCGGCTTATCAGTTCATTATCGACAGTGTTCGAGCTGAACCGGGAGAGATTACACTCGTGGCCGTTGGGCCTCTCACTAACCTTGCTCTGGCGTTGGAAGCTGACCCTGAAATCGTCGACTTAGTAAAGGAAGTGGTCATTATGGGCGGGGCCTTTGGTGAAAATGACCACAGAGGTAATGTGACTCCATTTGCCGAAGCGAATATACACGATGACCCTCATGCAGCCGACAAGGTATTTACTGCCTCATGGCCTGTTGTGATTATCGGTCTTGATGTTACTGAAGAGAGTTTTTTTACTCGCCAATACCTTGATGATCTGCGAGACGAAGCAGGTGAGGTGGGACAGTTCATCTGGGATGTTAGCCGTTACTATTTAAAGTTCTATTCCGAAAAAGTGGGAATGGAAGGGTGTCATGTTCATGATCCATCAGCGATTGCTTATGTCATCCAACCTTCTTTGTTTGAATGTCGAAGTGGTGCGGTTAGGGTTGTCACGGATGGCCCTGCGGAAGGTATGACGATTCAAAAAAGCGATCAACGTAGCTATATGAATGATGAATGGAGTTCGTTCCCTGCACAAAAAGTGGGTGTCAAAGTGGACGACACGGCGCTGCTGTCACTCTATAAAGAAACGTTAGTTCAATTTTCACAGAGCTAAGCCTGCTATTAAGCACGCGATAGTTCTAATCGTATAGAACTAGGTACTTAACAGCCATAAAAAAGGCCGGGGTTAACCGGCCTTTAATGTGTCTCACTGTACTTAATTGGTTACTGAATAGCTTACTTAACTATTTACCGAACCGGTTACTGAGCAGCAAGCACTGTAATCAACTGGTGGCTTTCGCCTGGCTGCAGTGTTTTGCCTGCTTCTAGGCTTGGTGCGTGCAGTGTTGATTCAACACATAGCATGGTTAGGTAACCATCGTCTTGCATGTCGCCCATACTAGTAGCGCCTTCCGCCCACGGGTTCCACAATACTGCAGAGTTATGGCCGTGGTTTTCAACCGTTAGAGTACGATCCAGCTTTTGGTCAGCAACAAAGATTTGCGCTTCTGGCTGAGTGTAAACGCGGTCAATCGTATCGGTTAATACAAGCTCAGCACCGCCTTGGCAGATCTTGCCACCTTGCAGGCTATCAATGTACTCAGCACCCATACCTGTGGTGGTTGTGCTGTGAATATCGCCAACATTTAGGTAAGTGTGCAGCGCGCCAGAGAAAGTCCATGGCTGTGAATCTGTGTTCTTCACATCTAATGTTACTTTCAGTTCATCGCCAATCTCAACATTTAGGCGCGCATCGAACTGATGAGGCCATACTGCCAGCGTCTCTTCACTAGGTTTAAGACCTAAGCTTACAATCACACCAGCTTCGCTTTCGCGGTGCTCAACTAATTGCCACTCGCTTGAACGAGCAAAGCCATGTGCAGGAGCTGCAATGCGGCCAAACCAAGGCCAACATACTGGAATACCACCGCGCAGTGCTGTTTTGCCATCAAACTTAGCTTGTTGGCTCATCCAAATAAGGTCTTCTTGGCCTTGTGGTTGGAACGACACGACATGGCCGCCAAACAGTGAAATCGCTGCGTTTGCTTTATCGTGGATAACGCGAACCAGTTTTACACCTTCGTGTTCAACGATAGTGACGTTGTCAGAAAGTACAGCCAGTGCAGGTAGAGTTGATAAATCCATTACATGATCCTTCTAAGGAAATTGAATTCAAATGCTGACTAGAGCGGTGCTTGTATTTCTATGAGTAACAAGCAAGAGTCAGTATTAGAATTGAATTTTGCGTTTGGGCCATCTCGATGAACTTAGATAGACGCGGTTTAAAAGATAGCAGGTATTAAAAAGGCGACACTAAGGTCGCCTTTTTCAAAGTCTGCTCAAAACAGTCTTCGCTAATGCTTATCTAAAGCTATTTCTAAAAAGAAATTACTTAGAGATGTGAGCGATTAGGTCTAGAACTTTGTTTGAGTAACCGATTTCGTTGTCGTACCAAGATACAACTTTAACGAATTTGTCAGTTAGAGCAACACCAGCTTTAGCATCGAATACTGAAGTTTGAGTTTCGCCGATGAAGTCTTGAGAAACAACTTGGTCTTCTGTGTAACCTAGAACGCCAGCCATTTCGCCTTCAGAAGCTTCTTTCATTGCAGCACAAATTTCTTCGTAAGATGCAGCTTCTTTTAGGTTAACTGTTAGGTCAACTACAGATACGTTAGCAGTTGGTACACGGAAAGCCATACCAGTTAGAAGGCCGTTTAGTTCTGGAAGAACAACGCCTACAGCTTTAGCAGCACCAGTTGAAGATGGGATGATGTTTTGAGAAGCACCACGGCCACCGCGCCAGTCTTTAGCAGAAGGGCCATCTACAGTTTTTTGAGTTGCTGTAGTAGCGTGAACTGTAGTCATAAGACCAGACTCAATGCCCCACTTATCGTTAAGTACTTTAGCGATAGGTGCAAGACAGTTAGTAGTACAAGAAGCGTTAGAAACGATGTCTTGACCAGCGTAAGATGCTTGGTTAACGCCCATTACGAACATTGGAGTTGCATCTTTAGAAGGACCAGTAAGAACAACTTTCTTAGCACCAGCAGTGATGTGCTTACGTGCAGTCTCGTCAGTTAGGAAAAGACCAGTAGCTTCAGCAACAACGTCTACGTTGATTGCGTCCCACTTAAGTTCTTCTGGGTTACGCTCAGCTGTAACACGTACAGTTTTACCGTTAACGATTAGGTTACCGCCTTCAACTTCAACAGTACCGTTGAAACGGCCGTGAGTTGAGTCGTACTTAAGCATGTATGCCATGTATTCAACGTCGATAAGGTCGTTGATACCAACAACTTCGATGTCATTGCGCTCTTGCGCTGCACGGAATACGAAACGACCGATACGGCCAAAACCATTAATACCTACTTTGATAGTCATTGTAGTTGCTCCACAACTTAATTTCTGATTAAAGATAACTGGTAGTAAAATTACAGAATCCAGTATACATCTGCAATAGATAATCCGACTTAACTTGTTTAATGTCAAAAAAAAGCGACGCTTTTCTTAACAATTGGGTGTAAGTGGTTGAAAATTGACCATTGCGAGTGGCTCTGTACCCTTCCAGTTGGGTAAAATACCCCTAAATGATGATTCACTTATGAGTGTATATGTACAATGTTTTCTAGTGAGAAAGTATGTGCTACAAAACGACTCATATGCAAGCCTTTATAGAAAAAAGTAAATATAATAAATGAGAATGTGGAGAGATATTAACGTGATTCAAAAGGGAGGAAATATGATAAAGCCTGATGAATACTGGCGTGAACGCCTATCAGACGACGAGTTTGCAGTATGTCGTCAACGTGGTACTGAAGCCCCATATAGCGGTAAGTTACTGCACAACCAAGACACAGGTGTCTATAGCTGCACATGCTGCGAAAGCCCTTTGTTTCTGTCGGATAACAAATATGACTCTGGGTGTGGTTGGCCAAGCTTTGATGCCCCAGTAAATGATGAAGCAGTACGCTATATAGAAGATCTAAGTCACGGAATGAAGCGTGTAGAGATCCGTTGTACCGCTTGTGATAGCCATTTAGGTCACGTTTTTCCTGATGGTCCGAAGACCACTGGTGAACGGTTCTGTGTTAATTCAGTGTCGTTAATTTTCAACAAAAATGACGAAAGTACGAAATAACTTGTAACTATTGTCTAATCCTTACAGGTCGCATTTGTCGATTTAGGAATGCTGAAACGCCCAAGATTTCAGATTTAACTCTAGTACAAATAAAAACAGCTACCAAAAAGGTAGCTGTTTTTTTAAAGCAGGTGAATAAGAAGCTTAAGTTAGAACACTATAAATGAAGCGATCAGTAACTCGGGACGATTGAAGGGCTGTAGACCCCATCCTCAATAGCTTCGACAATTTTGTCTGCGTCTTTATTTAACTGTTTGTATTTTGAATCTTCAAAACGATAGAGAACGGCCAGTTCCGCTTCTGATGCAATTGGTACATCAAACTCTTTGGCAACCATCGCCCAGACATACGCCTTTTCCATATGGCCCAAGCTGTGATTGATGCTGGCCATTGACTTAAAGATCTCTGTATTGACGGCAGAGTTGCTCGACAACGTTAAGGCATTATTAAGCAGCTTAAGTGTTTTAGCATGATCTCTGGTGGTATAGAAGGTTGCTAAGGCATATTGCATCTCTGCCGTGTTTAACGCTTCTGTGCCTTCCAGTTGTAGGAAACTGCGTCTTGCGTTGGTGTCTCCAGTTTGCGACCACAAGAAGTAAAGCGTTTCCGGTGTATCAGATTGCGATAGCTCACCAACAATGCGCTCAGACTCTTCAATACTGTGCATTAAAGAGGTAAAGCGGCGCTCTTGCAGTTTAGATTGGTCAATAGTTTCGATCTGAGCTGCGAGCTCTAGGCACTTTTTGTAAGCAGTGACTAATTCGAACTCTTTAATCTTATTGATTTCGGAGGGGTGTTTCTGAACTTCAAATCGATGCCAGATAAGATCGGTACGTGCGACACGACATTGCCCATCGTTCATGTTCAATTGTTCACACTGAAGGCCCGGGTTGCTTTGGCACAGTTGATCGGTATTTTTGTTTCCTTCAAGACACCCAACCAGAGTGAAAGGCAATAGGCTAATCGCCAACCATTTCATAATTTTCATATTCCTTCACTTGTGATCAAATGCACTTATTATCGGTCAGGTTCTTGACTCAATTCTGTTACGGGTTATTTTCTGGTGAAAATTGTTAAAACTAAGGCTTTACCATGGATGCAGAACAACTTCTTAGCGCAATGACACCCGAGGTCTACGAACGTTTAACTTATGCAGTTGAAACGGGTAAATGGCCAGAAGGTACGGCGCTCTCAAAAGAGCAGCGCGACTCGTGTATGCAAGCGGTTATGTTATATCAATCTAAACATAACTCTGAAGCTCAACATATGACAATTGCAGCTGGTGGTGAGATTAGCTTTAAATCTAAGTCTGAACTAAAGAAACAGTTTAAATCAGATCAAGACGATATTGTTAGGGTTAACCCTAATCATTAGGCTTAAATTACAACAAAGGGGTGGTAATGTGCCACCCCTTTTACTTTAAGCCGTTTATTTATAAGCAATAAAACGATTTAGTTCACGTTAAGTGGCTAACAGACTTATAAGCTCATCTCGCCACGCAACACTTGTTGCATTTGAGTTTTCACTTCTTCGTAGCTTAGATTTTGGCTTAATAGGTAGTGAAGTTTCGCTAGTGCCGCTTCCGGAGTCATATCATAACCACTGACAACCCCAGCTTCTGCTAAAGCACAGCCCGTCGCATAGCCACCCATGTTCACTTTACCTGCTAAACATTGAGTTAGGTTTACCACGATAACTCCACGCTCTGATGCGTCTTTTAGGTGCTGAAGTAGTTCTGGGTTTTGTGGTGCGTTACCCACACCAAAAGTAAGTAGAATCATTGCGTTAACAGGCTGCAATAGTGTGTTGCGGATCACTTCATGTGATATGCCAGGGTACATAGTGATTACGCCGATAGGTTGCGGAGTAATATTATGAACCTTGAAAGCACCTTCAGGCTGCTCGTTTACCTTTACGTTATTGCTGATTTGGATATTGATACCCGCTTCTAGCAATGGGTTCAGATTTGGAGAAGTAAACGCATTGAAGCCATCAGCGTGTGATTTTGTGCTGCGGTTACCACGCATTAACTTGTTGTTAAAGAACAGCGTCACTTCGTTTATTGGGTAGTTTGCAGCAATGTGTAGCGCATTCAGTAGGTTTGCTTGTCCGTCTGAACGAAGCTCTGCTAATGGGATCTGAGAGCCCGTTACAATCACAGGTTTGCCGAGGTTTTCAAGCATGAAAGACAGTGCAGAGGCGGTGTATGCCATAGTATCTGTACCATGCAGGATAACGAAACCATCGTACTTATCGTAGTTCGCGCGGATGTCATCAGCGATAGTCTGCCAATCAAGTGGCGTCATATCTGAAGAGTCCATTAATGGAGAGTATTCGTGAATGGTGTACTCAGGCATCTCTGGGCGATGGAATTCAGGCATGCCAGCTAGCTGCTTATCCATGAAACCTGCGACTGGAACATAGCCGTGGTCAATAGACTTCTGCATGCCAATTGTGCCGCCGGTGTACGCGATATAGATGTGTTTTCTTTCCATGGCGAATAATACTTAGTGTGATATAGGGAACAGGGGGGCGATTATAGCGAATTATCATGCAATAAAAAGAGGCACCTAACACAGAGGCGCCTCTTGATAATAAAGCGTTGAACTTATCTTATTGAACTTGGCAATTTAAGCAGAAAGCGTAGCGGCCTTGTGGGTCGTTAAAGTTGCCTAACAGCTGGCTATCTTGAGCTAACTGTTGAGTAACAGGCTGTAAACTGCTTGGTATCATCGATTGAATATCAAGGCCTATCGACATCTGAACTTGGTTCATAAATTCTTGAATAAATTGTTCAGTGGCCGAAAGTGGCTCTTCTACCCAGTAGATGTTGTAGCTTTCAAGTTCTGCAAGTGAAGCCGCAGCTGCAACCGCATCATCAAAATCGCCAATCTCATCGACTAAGCCTTTCTGGATTGCATCTTGACCTGTCCATACTCGGCCTTGAGCGATCTTGTCTACAGCATCGACTTCCATGCCGCGATTTTCTCCAACTAGGCTGATGAATCGGCGGTAACCGTTTTCAATGCCCATTTGAAAAGCGTCTTTCGCGCCATCGCTAAGTCCTGTCGTAATACCGATACCTGAGAAAGGTGACGTACCAACGCCGTCAGTGTAAACACCAATATCGTTTAATCCTTTTTCGAAGGTCGTGATAACACTGAAGATACCAATCGAACCGGTGAGCGTGGTTGGTTGCGCTAGGATCTTATCCGCACCCATCGAGATCCAGTAACCACCTGAAGCAGCAAGGCTCGACATCGACACAACAACCGGTTTACCTGCTTGCTTGATCGCTTCTATTTCATTGCGGATCACTTCTGAAGCAAATGCGCTACCACCTGGGCTATCTACACGAAGTACAACGGCTTTCACTTTATCGTCATTACGCGCTTGGCGAAGTAGGGCTGCAGTAGTATCACCACCAACCGTACCACGCGGCTGTTTACCATCCATAATTGCGCCGCTAGCAACAATCACGGCGACATCGTGTGACTCACTGGTCATGTCTGGAAGCATGGTTGCAAGGTATTCGTAGTAACCAAACGCGTTGTAGCTGTCTTGACCGTCACTGCCGAAAACATCGGCAAGCTCTAGTCGAACTTGTTGGCGTGTCGCTAGCTCATCCACTAAGCCAAGTTTCTCAGCCAGTTTTGCAATGTCACCGTCCACAGACTCAAGTTCTTTCAAGAACGTTTCCATGCTTGGGTTCAGTGTTTTAGCATCGATCTGACGGTTGTTGCTGACGTCATCAACGTACGCACCCCACAGTTGGCTTAACCAACGAGAAGCGGACTCTTTCGCTGCATCTGACATGTCGTCACGAATGAAGGGCTCGATAGCTGATTTATAGGTACCAACACGGAACACGTGCGTATTTACGTCTAGCTTCTCTAATAAGGTTTTGTAGTAAAGCGAATAGGCGCTGTAACCTTTGAGAAGCACACCACCGTCAGGGGACATGTACACCTTAGTGGCGTAACTTGCCAGGTAGTATTGGCTCTGGTTGTAGAAGTCACCTACCGCATAAATCGGCTTACCCGACGCTTTAAACTCATTTAAGGCTTTAGCAATGTAACGCAGTTTAGTTAGATTGGTCTCTGGCAGCTCTTTAAGTGCTAAAACAATACCCGTTACATTATCGTCGTCTTTTGCGTAGCGAATCGTTTCAACGATATCAAACAGGATGTTTTCTTTTGGAAGGTCTTTGCCTAGCAGCGAACCCGTGACCGAATCCATCGGGTTAATATAGCGGCTTTGCTCTACGATAGGGCCAGACAGGTTAAGTACTAACGCTGATTCTTGTGGAACAGTCGGCTGGGCCGTATCTGAATGGAAGTACACAAAGTAGATGATGGCGATACTGAGTAAAAAGAAAAGGTTTACCAGCGCAAGACGCACAAACGTGATGAGCTTCCAAATCCCTTTAAAGATCATGCCTATAAATTTGAATATTTTTTTCATTCTGTCTCCGCAGTGAGATCACGTCGCTTTAACAAGCCGTAGTACCATTAATCTCAAAAATATGAACTGCTTAGTATCCTACGATAATTCCCAAGCTCAAACTATACCAAGAATTGTTAATCGATATATATTCTCATTAAGTGTAGTTAGATTAAGAACTTTTGAACGATTAATACATCCTGCATTATGATCGGTGTTACAAAAATGTAAACGGCTGTTTGAACTTTTGGTAATTGAGTTATATTGTGGTCTGACCACAAGGATATAATAATAGAAGTGATGTCTGCCATGTACCCACATTTACTTGAACCACTCGATCTTGGTTTTACTCAATTACGTAACCGTGTATTGATGGGATCAATGCACACAGGTTTAGAAGAAAATAAAGAAGGCCTGCATAAACTCGCCGCGTTTTATGAAGAGCGAGCAAAAGGAGGCGTTGGCCTTATTGTTACCGGTGGTTTTTCTCCTAATTTACGTGGCAGATTGACCCCATTTAGTGCTGAATTCAGTAAAGTGAAGCACGCAAAAGCTCACCAAGTTGTTACTGAAGCCGTGCACAAGCATGGCGGTAAAATTGCCCTTCAGTTGCTGCATGCTGGCCGCTATGCAATGCACCCATTCGCGCAAAGTGCTTCTGGTATTAAAGCGCCAATTGCTAAGTTCGCACCTAGCGAGATGAGCCCTCGTCAGATCAAAAAGACCATTGGTGCCTTTGCCAATAGTGCCGAGCTCGCTCAAGTGGCAGGTTACGACGGCATTGAGATCATGGGATCGGAAGGTTACTTGATTAACCAGTTCATCTGTAAGCGTACCAACATGCGTTACGACGAGTGGGGCGGTTCTTACGAGAAGCGTATGCGTTTCCCTTTAGAGATCGTTAAATCGATTCGCGAAGCGGTGGGTAAAGATTTCATTATTATTTTCCGTTTGTCGATGCTTGATTTGGTTGAGCAAGGCAGCACGTTTGAAGATGTTGTTCTTTTGGCTCAGAAGCTAGAAGAAGCGGGCGTGACTATCATCAATACTGGCATTGGTTGGCATGAAGCTCGTGTTCCGACTATCGCGACACAAGTACCACGAGGTGCTTTCTCTTGGGTGACGGAAAAAGTGAAACCATACGTGTCGATCCCAGTGGTGACTTGTAACCGAATCAACACACCAGAAGAGGCCGAGCGTATCCTCAGTTCAGGACAGGCCGACATGGTATCAATGGCGCGTCCATTTTTGGCTGACCCTGACTTTGTTAATAAAGCCGCTCAAGACCAAGCTCAGTTCATCAATACCTGTATCGGTTGTAACCAAGCTTGTTTAGATAACGTGTTTAAAGGTAAACGTGCGAGCTGTTTGGTTAACCCACGAGCTTGTTACGAGACTGAAATTGTTGTTCAACCTGCTCAAGCCACTAAGACCATTGCGGTTGTCGGTGCAGGCCCCGCAGGCTTGGCTTGTGCGACGACATTAGCGCAACGTGGACACAAGGTTGACTTGATAGAGAAGAATGACCGTATCGGTGGACAATTCAGACTGGCAATGCAGATTCCGGGCAAAGAAGAGTTCAGAGAAACGATTCGTTACTTTGCTAACCAAATCGATGCATCAGGTGTGAACCTGAAACTGGATACCGAAGCAACGTTTGAGATGTTGCTGAAGTACGATGAAGTGGTGATGGCGGCAGGAGTTGAACCGAGAAAGCTCGATATTGAGGGCATCGACCAAGAAAACGTAGTCGATTACCAAACCTTGATTCGCGAAAAGACACCAGTAGGCGAAAAAGTCGCGATTGTTGGTGCTGGTGGTATTGGTGTCGATGTGGCAACCATGCTAACCGAGCCTACTTCTCACAGTTTAGATGACTGGCTGCATGAGTGGGGCATCGATAAGAATATGGAACACCCAGGTGGTTTGTATCCTTACCCGGATTCATTCAGCGATAAGACAGTCTGGGTAATGCAGCGTAAAGCGGGTCGTGTTGGTAAAGGCCCGGGCAAAACCACAGGTTGGATTCATAAACGTACGCTAGAAAAGCGCGGCGTGAACCTACTGGGTGGCGTGAGCTACAACAAGATTGATGACCAAGGTCTGCATATCAGTATTGGCAAGAAAGAACAGGTCCTCGATGCCGATTCCGTTATCGTATGTGCGGGCCAGGTGTCAGTTCGACCATTCGAAGATATGTGGCAAGAGTTTGGTGGCAAACTGCACGTGATAGGCGGTGCCGATTATGCCGGTGAGCTAGATGCAGTACGTGCTATCCGTCAAGGTGTTGAGCTAGCTATTAAGTTATAGAATCATCTATCAAACTGTAATCTTATCGGTAGATATTGTTACTTAGTTTGCTGAGCTAGATTTTGAACAAGGCTCCTAAGTCATAGATTTAGGAGCCTTTATTGTTTCTAATCTAGGCCAAATGGCTAGTCGTTGAGATTTATTATCGTTTGTATTCTGTGCTAAAGTTCAAGTATACAAATAATAAAGAAATAGTAAGGACTTCAAATGGATGCTTTGGATCTATTGCTCAACAGGCGCTCAATCGCAAAACTCTCTGATCCGGCACCTGAAGGTGTAGCGTTAGAAAATATCATCAAAGCGGGCTTACGGGCTCCAGATCACGGCGCACTAACACCTTGGCGCTTTGTTATCGCGCAGGGTTCAGGTCTACAGAAGCTTTCAGACATATTGGTGCGTGCCGCTGAAGCGGATGCAAGCGAAGAAGCGGTTATCGAGAAAGTAAAAAAAGCGCCGTTCCGAGCTCCAATGGTGATTACCGTTATTGCAAAAGTTACCGAGCACGAAAAAGTGCCCGCGTTCGAACAACATCTGTCTGCGGGTTGCGCTGCACAAGCCATGCAAATGGCTGCTGTCGCGCAAGGCTTCCAAGGCTTTTGGCGCTCAGGTAAATGGATGTTCCACCCAGAAGTACACCAAGCATTTGGCCTAGAAGGCGACGACGAAATTGTTGGTTTCCTATACCTTGGCACTCCAGGCTGTACACCAATGAAAGTGCCAGAGCGTGACTTCTCAAAGTTCGTTGAGTTCTTGTAAAGAGCGTTGAAGCTTGAATAGTGGAATGCTAACTGTATAAACAACCAGTTTTTCTTGATTTCTAGGGGTCACATTAGATAATGTGGCCCTAATTGTTTGTAGCATCTGGAAAAACATGTCTCGCCTTATTATTGCTGAAAAACCAAGCCTCGGCCGCGCGATCGCTGCTGCACTGCCTAATCCACAGAAGAAAGACCAAGGGTTTATCAAATGTGGCAATGGCGATGTGGTGACTTGGTGTATTGGACACTTATTGGAGCAGGTTGAGCCAGACGCTTATGACGACCGCTACAAGAAATGGAACCTAGCCGATCTCCCTATCGTGCCAGAGCAATGGCAGCTAAGACCACGCAAGACTTCAAGTAAACAGCTCACGGTGATCCGAAAGCTATTGAAGGACGCCACTCAAATTGTTCACGCCGGAGACCCGGATAGAGAAGGACAGTTGCTGGTTGATGAAGTGATCGATTACTGCAAGGTCTCTAAGGCCAAGAAAGAGTCGATGGACAGGCTACTGATCAGCGACTTGAACTTACCTGCTGTAAAGCGTGCACTTTCTCAAATGCGTAGCAACCGCGACTTTATCCCACTGTCTATTTCCGCTTTAGCACGCTCTAGAGCCGATTGGCTGTATGGCATGAACATGACTCGCGCTTATACCTTGCTTGGTCAAAAGGCTGGCTACCAAGGCGTGTTGTCGGTAGGGCGAGTGCAGACTCCAGTACTTGGTTTGGTTGTAAGACGTGATGAAGAAATTGAGAATTTTTTTCCTAAAGATTACTTCACTTTACATGCCTTGATTCCTTACCAAAATAACGGGCAGAGCTTTGATATTCGTGCTCGCTGGAAACCGAGCGAAGCGTGTAAGCCGTGGCAAGATGAAGAAGGGCGCGTGCTCAATCGCAAGTTGGTTGAGAACGTGGCTAACCGAATTGCGAATCAACCCGCGACGGTAACGGAATCAGAGCAAAAGCAAAGTAAACAAGCTGCGCCACTGCCTTACTCGCTGTCAGCACTGCAGATTGATGCGTCTAAGCGTTTTGGTATGAGTGCTCAGCAGGTTCTCGACACGTGTCAGTCGTTGTATGAGAAACACAAACTCATCACTTACCCGCGTTCTGATAGTCGCTATTTACCTAAAGATCACTACTCACAAAGAGAGTCGGTAGTGGATGCTATCGCTAACAATGCGAAAGAGCTGCAAAGTGGTGCTCACGGTGCGGATCTTTCTCTTAAATCAAAAGCCTGGAACGACAGTAAGGTCGATGCTCACCACGCAATAATCCCAACACCAAAGAAATCATCGGTGAATGGTTTGTCTGCCAATGAGATGAAAATCTATCAGCAAATCGCTCGCCAATATCTGATGCAGTTCTACCCACCGGCTGTGTTTGCGGATGCTAAGTTAGTGTTTGATATCGCTGGTGGTGTGTTCATTGCGAAAGGACGTCAGCTTATCAACCCAGGTTGGAAAGTGTTGATGGGGAAAACGGACACCGAAGAGAAAGGTGATGGCACGGATACGGTTCCTCCATTGGATAAAGGTACGGTGTTGACGTGTCGTGAAGGCGTGATTGGTGATAAGAAAACCGAGCCACCAAAATATTTTACTGAAGCGACCTTGCTACAAGCGATGACAGGTATCGCGCGTTTTGTTGCGAACAAAGACCTCAAAGCCATTTTGAAAGAGACTGATGGCCTTGGCACTGAAGCGACTCGTGCGGGTATTTTAGATACGCTATTCAAAAGGCAACTGCTAACGCGCCAAGGTAAGAGTATTCATAGTAGCCCTGCGGGGAGAGGCTTGATCCATGCCTTACCTGAGGATTCGACCTTTCCAGACATGACGGCGCATTGGGAACACCAGTTACAAGGTATGGCCGAGCGTAACCAAGCGTACCAACCTTTCATGCAAGCGCTAGAAAGCAAGATTGATGGTTTGATGGGCAAGGTAAAAACGGGCGAAGTTCCTGAATCTCTGCGTCATCTTCCTAAAGTTGAGAGACCCGCTTTTAAACGTCGTAAAGGCGGTGGTGCGAAGAAAGCTTATGCCAAGAAAGGTACCTATGCTAAGAAAGGCACTAAAAGCTAGGAACTGAGAGCAAACAGCTGTTTATTGGCGATACTGGAATTAACGACCGACTTTGCGTCCGCAGCGCTTAAACAGCTGTTGCCAATAATCAACATGGCGGCGAGTGGATGATCGAAAGGCTTGATGCGCATCTTTGATGGGAAAGTAATAACTGTGCAGGTCAGGTTGCGCGTCAAACATCCCTAGTTGCGGGGCTAACTGCTGGTAAAAGCCATCCAGCTGCGCCATGTAAGGCTGAACCTTACCTATGTATTGCTGCTCGAATACATTGTTGAGATAACGAAACTTAGTGGTGTCTCGCTGCTTCCCGCAGATGATGTTGGCATCAAAAGTAGTGAGTTGCTTGGTGATGGTATCAAGCTCAGCTGAGGTACGGGCGAGCGAGTAGTATAAATCCCCGAGCGTAGAGCTCTTCTCTAATACTTCTTGAACCTCAGTAGTCTTGCCTGAAACGAGCGGAACGTTTAACGCTTGATTGATATGTTCTAAGGCATCACTGGTTTGTCGTACCTGATCGCCGATATCAGCACGTAACCACTGACTACCACGCATTTGCGACTGCATCGCTTCACTGGCATAGATTAGATTCCATTGGTGCAGTGGAAATTGTGCGAGTTTCTGTTGCTCGATTTCTCTGAGTAATTCTACGATCTCTGGATCTAATTCGTTATTAGATAAACACTTACCAACACCTTCCAGTAGAGCGACTTGATAATCGTAATTCCGGAACTCGTCGGCGACTTTTCCAAGTACGGAATTTCTTTCTGCAATCAGATTGAATAACCCACATTGTCGAAGTTGATAACTGTCGATGAGACCGATAGAAAGTGAGGGCACGTCAAGCAACAGCTCTCGCTTTCTCGGTAGGTTTTCAAACTCCCAGTCATCATTGAGTTCTTTTGCATCTTGTACTCTGGCGACCTTAGTTTGATAGTCGTCGAACAAGTCGCCGGGGCCATTACTGAAACAGCCAGCTAGCATCACTGTCAGACAAAACAGCGTTGAGTGCTTAACTAGGTTTGAGAGAGGCCCTGCATTCATCTGTGGATCACCAGTCTATTTCGCTGCCATCGAAATTGAAGAAGTGACCACTCACTTCGGTATTCGCTGACTCGATGACTTTAATAAGGCCGGATGCTGAAGTGTCGGTGTCGATCAGAGCATTCGGCCCGCCCATTTCAGTCTGTACCCAACCTGGATGCAGTGCTAACACCGTAAAGCCATTCTCGGTTAAGTCGTTGCTTAGGCTCTTCACCACGGAGTTTAGAGCGGCTTTAGAGGAGCGATAGATATAACCGCCGCCTGAGGTGTTCTCAGTCATACTGCCGACTCTAGAGGATAAACAAGCGACCTTTTTGATATCGCTGTCTTCTAATAAAGGCAATAGCGTTTCGACAAGTTTCAGCGGAGCAATAGTGTTGACTTCAAAAACACGACGCCACTCTTCGACATCGGTATTACCCAGCCCATAACCTTTAGGACCATAGTAGCCAGCGTTGTTGAGCAAGATATCAATCGGTTCCATTTGCGAGGGGAGTTGGCCTACTGCTTGGTAATCGGTTATCTCTAATTGAATGCAGGTTAGGTTGCTGTTGTGCTTTGCGAGTGAGAGCAGTTCTTTTGCTGAATTGGCTTCACGATAAGTCGCGTACACCTTGTGGTTACCTTTCAAGTACTGCTGAGTCAGGCTTAAGCCAATGCCGCGGTTCGCTCCAGTAATAAAAATTACGCTCATGGTGATTCCTTTTCAGTTCAATTAGTTAAGTTTGATGGCTTAACACGAGAAAATCAACGCTCCACCAACTGGCCATTAACATTCCTACAAAAATCATTACTGCTGTTACTGAGCCGCAGATCACCCCAAAGATGAGTATTAGGTTTCTCATTGCTGTCTCTTTTTGAAACTTAATATAATGATAACCATTATCATTAATTAAGGTTGTCGCCTAGGCTGAGACTGTTATGATTTTGAGAAAGATACGCAATTAACCTGATTATGATTCCTTTAATTTACCACCCAATCTATTCGCAGTTACCTTTACCAGAAGGTCACCGTTACCCAATCAACAAATATCAGTTGTTATATAGTGCTGTTGAGAAACGAATGGATAGCGAACCTCGATGGAAGAGCAAGTTTGAAGTGTTTCAACCAACGCCGGTTTCGGTTGAGCAAGTAAAACAGGTACACGATAGTGACTATGTCGATTTACTTGTGTCTGGTAATTTGCCAGCGGCCAAAATGAGACGCATCGGGTTCCCGTGGAGTGAGCAACTGATCGAAAGGACACTCTACTCAAGTGGAGGAACTTGTTTAGCGGCTGAAATGGCCATAGAGAGTGGTTTAGCGATTCATTTGAGTGGTGGTTATCATCACGCACACCATGATTTTGGTAGCGGATTTTGTTTGTTGAACGATCTGGTTTTAGCGGCAAAACATGCGCTGACCTTTGAACATATCGATAAAGTGCTTATCGTCGACAGCGATGTTCATCATGGTGATGGCACTGCGACTCTTTGCCAAGATAATGACGACATCATTACTTTGTCGTTCCACTGCGATAAAAACTTCCCTGCACGAAAACCGCTATCTGATTTAGATGTGCCGTTAAGTCGTGAAACAGAAGATAAAGAGTTTCTGCGTTGTTTTGAGCAAGTCACCAAGCTGGCGATTGCTCACCATCAACCTGATCTCATTATTTATGATGCGGGTATCGATATCCATCAAGACGATGAACTAGGCTATTTGAATGTGTCTACACAAGGGATATTTGAACGCGACTGCTTGATGATCGACTTAGCGAAATCAGAATCTATCCCGATGGCATGTGTTGTTGGTGGTGGCTATCGAACACAGCATGAAGATCTGGTTCCTATTCACATGCAATTATTGAAAGCGGCACTAGAAGTGAATGTTTGACGTGACAAACTCGGGTTTTCTCCAGATACAAAAAAGCCGCTGATTTCTCAGCGGCTTTCTTTAATGTGGTGGAGGGATAGGGATTTGAACCCTAGAACCGCTATTAACGGTTGCCGGTTTTCAAGACCGGTGCTTTCGACCACTCAGCCATCCCTCCGATGCCGCGTATAATATAAGGGAGGCTCTCGCTTGTAAATACCCTTATTAACTGACTGCTTTTTTTATGAACGCTTTTCGATGTTTTTGTGTTGAGTGGCTATTTATTATGCTTTTTTGATGGTTTTCTTATTGGTGTTCGCTAAATCGGGCTAAAGCGAGCAGTGCGAACATCTTAGGCTAGCGACATAACGGTGTAATGGTTGAAATGCTGGTGTGGACTTGTGAGTGAGTGACAAAGAAAGTGGAAGTTTGATGGTAATGCTATTGGGCAAGTTCTTTTGGATGATTAAGTTTGGTGATGAAGTACAAAGAGAAGTGATAAACCCCAGATGCAAAAAAGCCGCTGATTTCTCAGCGGCTTTCTTTAATGTGGTGGAGGGATAGGGATTTGAACCCTAGAACCGCTATTAACGGTTGCCGGTTTTCAAGACCGGTGCTTTCGACCACTCAGCCATCCCTCCAGTGGCGTGAATAATATAAGGGGCAGAGGACCTTGTAAACCCCTAATTTTCATAATTTTGTTCTGTTGCTTGTTTTCTAGTCATTAACGGCAATAAAAAAGGGAAGCCACTGGCTTCCCTTTTATTTTTGGTGATCATTTAATCATTTTTTGTGTAGAAACGCTGTAGCTCAGTGAGGCCTTGCATCAACACCGGTAAGCGAGGGCTTACGTTTTTCAGGCGCTTGTAATTCTGATCGTACAGTTTGTAGTTACCAAATTTATCTAACACAGTAGTTTGCTTGTCAGTAATCAGAGCAAGTTCACGAGAGTCACCCGCGAGAATCCACTTTCTCTTACGCTCATTAAACAGGCTGCGACCACTACTGAAATCAGTCGGGCTTGAAGATACACCCAATAGCTCTTGCATCAGAGTTACTGATACGTCTAGATGACTAGAACGGTGAGTGTACTCAGAAGCAGACTTACCAGGCCAGCTGATAAACAGTGGTACTTGTAACTGATAACGACTGTAGTTGGAGTTTGCACCCCAGCTATTCGTTTTGGTTTCGTTAAACTCAGTACCGTGGTTAGAGGTAATGATTACAACCGTGTTGTCGGTTAGATCTAAGCGCTCTAGCTCCGCATAGATTGTTGCTAGCTGAGCATCGGCGGCTTGAGCTGATTTTTGATAGTCTGCAGTAAACCGTTCCGCTGTGGTTAACGTTGAGTTTGATTCAGAGCTTGAATCGTAGCTGGCGAAGTTATCCAGTGTGGTCAGTTCAATAAAGTTAAACCAAGGGCGCTTCGCTTGCGGTGATTGAATCCAGTCAGACCAAGCTTGTATTGCACTCTGGTCATCATACGTTGCCTGTTCTGGCATCACATCACGGCCTCGGAAGATGATATCCGAGTAAAGAGCATCGCTAAAGTTGTCGCCACTGAACGCAGCAAACTTGTACTTGTGATTATCTAAAACATCGAGTAATACCGCGCTAGAGCCTTGGGCTTCGATGCTGCTCGCGTAGCTGCTCGGAAGACCATAGAACAAACCGAAAATACCAAACATGTCGTTACTAGAACTGTAGTGGTTGGTGAAGTTGATCGACTGTTGTGCGAATGCATAGCTGCTAGGCATTGATGTTTCGTTCAGTGCGTCAGAGCGAAGGTTGTTCACACTCACCATCAGGATGTTCAGATCATCACTACGACGGTTGTACTGAATTTCTTCTAGTGGGTAGCTAACGAGGTTTACATTGCCTTTGTTCGCTTCCAAACGTTCTAGATATTCTTCACGGTCTAATAGACCATGTTTTTCCATAAAGCTTTTCGCTGTCATTGGATAAGACAGTGGGAAGTTCGCTTTCTGGCTAGTAATTGGGTTATAGAAATACGCATCAGCCCACATGTAGGTCAGGTGGCTGCTGATGAAACACAAGAAGAATACGGCAGTAATTGGACGGCCAATGTGTTTATGAGACAGTTTACGCTGCTTACGCCAAACCCATTCAGATAAGCCAAGCTGTAGCAAGAAGATGAGCGGCATAACAATGAAGAGGTGCTGCAAATCAGACGTGAATGCAGATTCCTCTCCACTGAATAAAACCTCCCACACAACAGGCGTCAGGTGGAGGTTTATATTTTGATACGTTTGGGTATCAATCAGTAGGACAGTTAAACCTATGGTCGCAAAACAAACCGCAACCAAACGTAATAACTTCCTCGACGGAAGAATAAAAGTGAGCGGGAACAGCACTAATAGATAGAGCGCGAACACTAAAAAGCCAAAATGACCAACCCACGATGCAGCCAAATAGAATTGACCTAGCAAGGTTTCTGGCCAAGCAGATTGAGTAATATAACGAGTACCAATCAACATCGCAGCAATGATGTTGAAAAATGCAAACCAGTGACCCCAACCAACCAGTCGAGATACACGATCGCTATATGAGTTTGCGCTGTCTACCATTTATAATTCTTTTATCCGTCAATCAAATTTAGTGAGACTTTTTATCTTCAAGAGAAGAAATTAAAGCCTCGGCAAATTTTTCAGCAATTCCTTTGCGTTGTGAAGCAGCAACATTCTGATTTAAGACATTGGTTGCGATATTTCCAGCGATCATCAGTGAAAGTTCTGGTGAAGCTTTGTGCTTAGATAGTACAGCACCTACTTCAGCTAGGATTTTTTCAACTTGATCATCTGTGTATTTAGATATAATCGGCATAAGGACTCTAATAATGATAGTAAAAGCGGCTTATGATAACCTACTATGCACGACAACTGAAACCTGAACGGTAATATTTTCACTATGAGCCTTCACCTTTCCAACGTAATTTTACACCAGCTGAGCAAGAACGATCAGGATGAACTGATTGTTAACTATCGTGCTGAATCTCTAGAAAACGATGCTTCATCTGAAAGTCTGGTTGCTGAACTTCACCGTGTTTTTAACTCAAAAGCAGGCAAAGGGTTTGGTTCTTTCAAATCTGACAGCGAATTTCAGCAGTGGTTGCACCAACTTCGTGCTGGTGAGACAAACTTTTACGATTTTTCTCAAAAGAGTGCGCAACGTCTAAAAGATGAGCTTTCAAAATACCCATTTGCTGACGAAGGTATCTTGGTAATGGCTGAATATCAGTCACTTGCAACAGATTATCTATTCATTGGTTTGCTGCCTTCAAACCAAAGCCTAAAGGTAACTGAAGGGCTAGATATTAGTGCGACGGATTACCTTGATATCTCAAAAATGGATATCGCGGCTCGCCTAGACCTTTCTACTTATGAGACTGATAAAGAGTCAAACCGTTATTTAACTTACATTAAAGGACGTGTTGGCCGTAAAGTCGCGGATTTCTTCTTAGATTTCTTACAAGCTGAAGTGGGTCTGGATGCGAAACAGCAAAACCAAGTACTGATGCAAGCGGTAGAAGATTTCGTTTCTGACTCTAAATTAGAAAAAGAAGAAGCGATCAGCTACAAAAAGCAGGTTGCGGATTACTGTAACGAGCAGCTTAAAGCGGGCGATGAAGTGCAAGTTCGTGAACTTTCTGGAGAGTTACCAGCAAGCACAGATGGCACAAGTTTCTTTGACTATACTAGTGAGCAAGGTTACGAGTTAGAAGACAGCTTCCCAGCCGATCGTGCAACTATGCGTAAACTAACAAAATTTGTTGGTGCTGGGGGCGGTTTGAATGTTAGTTTTGATAGTCTGCTTCTAGGCGAACGTATCTTTTACGATCCGGAGACAGACACGCTAACGATTAAAGGCACACCACCGAACTTACGTGACCAATTGACTCGCAATAAGTCATAGTCGGAAGTTAACGGATAAAAGCGGCAGCAGGATGTTGTCGCTTATTTTGTGCTTAATCTTTTAGCTACTGTCATGGCTTCAAGTTAACACGCACAAGGAATATAGATGGAACAATCAGTAGCAAAGCCCAAACGCTTTAAAAAACCAGCCACCTTCTTGGTTGTGCTCTTGGCTCTGTGGCTACTTCCTTCATTGGCTCTTCTTAATTTAAGCCGTTCCTACACCAATTCTCTTGCTCAAATCGAAGAGCTCGGTATTCGAGTCAACGAGTTGAGGCAATCACTTTATTTCTCAGAACCGCTTCGAGTCTCTCGTATCAATGATCTAGCACTCGATGCTCAGTTGGTTTATTCAATCCGACTGCAGATTGAATCTGATTTTCAACACGCTTTGTTTCGCCCTGATGTGAACCAACTGTTGTACGTAGCCGATCAGTTCCTAGAAAAGTTCGATGAGTTCATCCCGATCGAAAGCCAAGTTCAAGACATCGTTGATAACATTAAGATCTTGCGTGCGGATAAAGAGCTTTCCCCTAAGTTAAAACCACTCCTAAACGAATTCGGCGTAGTGGTCTTTGAAGCGATGTATTCTG
Organism: Vibrio satsumensis; assembly: GCF_050337435.1. Taxonomy (NCBI): domain Bacteria; kingdom Pseudomonadati; phylum Pseudomonadota; class Gammaproteobacteria; order Vibrionales; family Vibrionaceae; genus Vibrio; species Vibrio satsumensis. The sequence continues at coordinate 277,061 of NZ_JAKJSX010000007.1, forward strand.
ACAGTCAAAGTTCGTCTGCCACTTATCGTGCCTTTGATTCTATTCTAGAAAAATCTTATTCATTAAAAACCAAAGAGCAAGATGCACTTCAACAGCTATTGGCTGATGCTTCAGCATTGTTGAGTGATTACGCCCAGCTCAATTATTTGGTCGATAAGATTAAGAAAAACTCAGTGAATGAGCAGATCATTAAACTTGAAGCTGAGTTTCATGAGCGTCAGTTTAACCTTTTACTTGTGATGTTAGGCTTGAGCTTAGTGGCGATGAGCGCTTTGGTTGTGTGGAGTGTTAGTGTGAGAAAAGCGGCTCTGCAGCCCAAAGCAGAACAGGGTATAGCCCCTGAACCTAGCAAAGAAAAGGTTGTTAATCTTTCCGATAAGGAAGATGAATTGTTTTCAGAAAGTAGCGTTGATTCGACTCCCTCGGCAACTAACCAGTTTGAGAAAGAGCCTGAGGTACCTGAAACCGTATTGAATCAGCAACCAGAATATCAACCTCAACAAAATATGATCCCTGCAAGTCAACCTGGTACGATAGACGAGCCAATGTCGGAGAAACACATTGCCAGTGTGACGGACTCTAAGCCTGCGATTGATATTGAAGACATGTTGGAGACGCTCGATGGTGATGCTGAGTCTGTCGAATTGTTGCTTGGCGTCTTTGTACAAGATCACGCAGGTGACTACGAGAAGTTTAAGTCTTTGCTGATCAAAGATGAAACCTCCGCAGCTCGCATTGTACATAGTTTAAAAGGCGTAGCTGGTAGCATTAAAGCGTCTCGATTAGCGATTATTGCCGCAAGTATTGAAATGACAATGAAGCAGTCCAGAGCCATCAGTGAGCATGATTTAACAGAGCTCGAGCAGGCAATAAAAGCCTCGGTAGATTCAGCTCATGCATATTTAGATAATCAACGTTAACTTTTGCAGGGATTTTGACAATACTCTGACGAAGTGCTCATACAATCCGCGCCCTTAGTCTTTGTCAGAGGTTTATATGTTACGAGTTTCGAGTCGAAGTTGGATGGTGTTGGTGCTTAGCATTGTGCTAAGTGGTTGTTCTCTCTTAGAAGTTAAGTTAGATAGTCAGACGACGCCTCTCACTCAACAAGAGCTGAATGCTCGCCTCATGACGCGTGAATACGCCAAGATGTTTTTTACAAGAGTAGAAGACTCGGCGGACGTAATCGCGCAATCTTACCCTGCTGATAACACCTTACATCAATCTTATGTGTTGCTTTGGAAGATCCACGCAGAGCAAGGCTTACAGCAAGCCGCTTATCAAACTTCTCCTATGTCAGCCCTAATTGACTCATGGGTGTTCACTGCTCAAATGAATCAGTTTTACGCACAAGGTGACGGTGCTGATTTGTTCGTGACCGATGATGCTGTAGAAACAGCGCGTTTTCTTGACCAAGAAGCTGAGAAGCTAGCAAAGGGCGCATTGAGCTCAAGTGATTTCAAAAAGAGCAAAGCATTCGTTGCAGAGTTTGCCGCGAACAATCCTTTTAAAGACCTTACCTTCAGAAGTACGCCTGCTTATCGAGAATGGCTAGCTTACCTTGGTAAAGATGAATCACAGATCGTTCAGAGCCTAGGTACTATGCCAGAAGCCATGAGCGATGCATCAGACCGCTTAAGCCTAATGGCGGACCAAACGCCAAAACTGATGTCTTGGAAAGCCGAATTGGTGGCGATGAATAGCTCACTCACGGGTGAAGATTTGTCTATGACACTAGAAAGCCTTCGCCAAACCTCAGCTAGCATGCAGGACTTTATTGAAAATAACCCTGAATACATGCAAACACTAGCCTCTATTATGTCGGCAGAAATGCAGCCATTGCTCAACGACCTCAGCGATAAAACAGACCAAAAATTGGCGATGCTGAGCGATGAACGTGTCGCTCTGGAAAAGATGGTTACGCGTGAGAGAGAAGCGTTAGTTCAGATGATTGAGAAAGAGCGTCTCGAGATTGCAGGTATTGTGACATCAGAAAGAGAGCTGTTCACTCAAGATTTAGACCGTGTCTCTCAAGAAGTGGTTGTGCTTGCGATTGATAAGCTGATGGAGCTAATCAAGGGTGTGATTATTTACTTTATTCTGTTTATCTTGGTGGTGTTCTTCGCACCGTTAGGCATCGGTTACTGGTTGGGTAAGCGAACCGCAAACAAGTAAAAAACCGATAAAAAAGAGCGCTCTAGGGCGCTCTTTTTGCATTTATACCATTAACGTTTTGAGTTACGTTCGAAAGTGTTAGCCCATGAACTTAAGCTTGTTGCTTGCTTAGCTCTGTCGCTTCTTCAGCTTCAAACGCTGGTGCTGTTGGTTCACACTTATCAACGAACCAACCCATATAAGACGTCACGATAGTTACAATGATACAGATGAAGCTTAACCACATGAACGGCGCGTAAGACAGCGTCGCAACGCCAAGAATACTCGCCATGTAGATGCCGTTATCACTCCACGGAACCATACCCGACGTTAACGTGCCACCAAACTCAGCATTACGCGATAGGTTCTTACGTTTGTAGCCTAAACGGTCGTAGTTTTTCGCACAGATTTTTGGCGTAAGGATTAACGATACGTACATTGCAGAACCGAATACGTTACCCATGAAAGCCGTGCCAATGGTGCTAGTCGCTAGTGAGCCTGCGCTGTTTACGCGGCGCTCAAACACTTTAGCGATTGTCTCTAGTACGCCCACTTTATCCAGTAAGCCACCGAAACCTAGACCAAATACGATAACCGCAACCGAACCAAGCATGGAAGACATGCCGCCACGGTTAAGAATCGAATCAATAAACTCTACGCCAGATGAGATTGAGAACGGTGCCCAAGCAGTGTTGAATGCCGTTAGGAAGTCGATATCTTGGATCATGACTGCCCAGATAATACCCAGCAAAGAACCAAAGCTGATGACCGGGAAGGAAGGCATACGGAAAGCCAACAGACCAAGCACGATAAGTACTGGAACGAATGAATAAGGGGTGATGTAGAACTGAACTTCCATCGCTTTGATTACAGAGTCTACTTGGCTCATGTCAACGTTGCCCGCGTAGTGGAAACCAAACGCAGTAAACATGATGCCTGTAATCACGTAGCTGATTAACGCAACTGGCAACATGCCCTTGATGTGTTCAACCACTTCAACACCAGACATTGAAGAAGCCAGAATCACTGAATCAGAAAGCGGAGACATCTTGTCACCGAAGTAACAGCCTGACAGCACTGCACCCGCAGTAATCGGCGCTGGAACACCGAGACCTTGGCCGATACCCATCATTGCGATACCTGCTGTACCCGCAGCGCCCCAAGAAGTACCAGTTGCCAATGCGGTTAGAGAACAGATGATCATGGTCGCTAAAAGGAAGATAGAAGGGTGGATAGCTTTCAGACCATAGTAAATGATAGTAGGTACGATCCCGCCTGAGATCCAAGTACCAACAAGAGCGCCAACGGCTAAAAGTATTAAAACCGCGCCTAAGCCATTGGATATTCCTTTGAGTGCTGCTTTTTCTAAGTCTTTGTATTGGTGTCCAAGACGAATACCAAGAACCATGATAATGAACCAGCCAATATACAAGGCAAGTTGAATTGGAAGGTCAAGCTTTGCTGTAAAGGAAAAAGCAAGGGATAGAAATAGTCCTAACGCGATGAATACCTGCAATAGGTTCGGTAGGCGAGTTTTACTCTGCTTCATAAAAGCCTCTTGTGATTTCGAGCATTTATAGTGCTTCGTTATAGTGTGTGGTACAAAACGGACACTACAGTAATTAGTTTATTATATCGAAAAAATACGTCCAAGTTGTGATATTTGACTGTTAACTCAATCAATTGTGGTTTCATAATCTAAAATTTTGTTAAATTCATGATTGTTACATGTTGAAATCTGTCGCACGTTGTTTTCGTTTTGTAAAATAAAATTCTGATTAACCTTGGTTTGAAAGAGGGATTTACTGTTTGTGATGAGCGTCGATTGAACCGGTTTTGGCGATGTAAATGTTTGAATTTGACGATAATGGACGCTTAATCAATGAGGTGGAGATGGAATGTCGATACAGAGATAACTGCACGATTCATTACGTTCACTTAAAAGAAACGAAAAAGTTACACTTTTTGACAAAAAGCACTTGAGTTCTGTTTCTGAAAAACTTATAGATGGGGGAGAGCAATTTTTAATTTATACATGGAGAGTGAGCGATGAGAGTAGGTCTAGTTGGTTGGCGCGGTATGGTGGGTTCTGTACTGATGCAACGTATGGTTGAAGAGAAAGACTTCGACTTGATTGAGCCTGTTTATTACAGCACATCTCAGATTGGTATTCCTGCCCCTGTTCTAGGTGGTAAAGATGCGGGTCTACTTCAAGACGCTTTTGATATTGATAGCCTAAAACAGCTTGATGCTGTGATTACTTGTCAAGGCGGCGATTACACATCAAAAGTATACCCAGCACTGCGTCAAGCAGGTTGGAAAGGTTACTGGATTGATGCAGCTTCTACTCTGCGTATGGACGCTGATTCAATCATCACTCTTGATCCTGTTAACTTGGCTCAAATTCAGCAAGGCATTCACAGCGGCACCAACACTTTCGTTGGCGGTAACTGTACTGTGAGCTTAATGCTTATGGCTCTAGGTGGCCTGTACGAGAAAGGCATGGTTGAGTGGATGAGTGCCATGACTTACCAAGCAGCTTCTGGTGCGGGTGCTAAGAACATGCGTGAGCTGATCTCACAAATGGGTGTGATCAACGACAGCGTAAGTTCTGAGTTAGCGAACCCTTCAAGTTCAATTCTTGATATCGATAAGAAAGTGGCTGATACGATTCGTTCATCTTCATTCCCAACAGACCAATTTGGTGCTCCACTTGCGGGCTCACTGATTCCTTGGATCGATGTGAAGCGTGAAAACGGTCAGAGCAAAGAAGAGTGGAAAGCGGGTGTTGAAGCGAACAAGATTCTTGGTCTAGACGGTCAACCGATTCCTATCGATGGTACTTGTGTACGAATCGGTGCAATGCGTTGTCACGCTCAAGCACTAACGATCAAGCTTAAGCAAGACGTGCCAATGGACGAGATCGAAGAGATCATCGCAACGCACAATGATTGGGTTAAAGTGATCCCTAATGACCGTGACATCACGGCACAGGAGCTAACACCAGCGAAAGTAACAGGCACTATGTCTGTACCAGTCGGACGTCTGCGCAAGATGTCGATGGGCAACGACTTCCTAAACGCATTCACGGTTGGTGACCAATTGCTTTGGGGTGCTGCAGAACCACTACGTCGTACTCTGCGCATTATCCTTGCTGAGAAAGCGTAACTGCCTCATTTTTGAGAATAATTAACGAAGAAGCGCCTTAGGGCGCTTTTTTTGTTTCTGATGACAGAAGCCTGACTTTAAAACCTTACCTTTCGTGCGTCTTAAAGTTGGAGCTAGAAAATGAAAGCAAACCTTAAAGGTTTTACTCTTATCGAGTTGATTGTTGTTATCGTCATTATTGGTGTTTTATCGGTTGTTGCAGCACCTAGGTTTTTAAACATACAACATGATGCTAGGGCTTCGGTTATGGAAGGGTTAGGGGCATCAGTCCATACCGCAGCGGATTTAGCATTCGAAAAAGCAGCTGTGGCAGGAATGGAAGACCAAGAACGTTACCTCGTACCAAACTACGGAAGCGTACAGTTTGGCTACCCTGCTGTTGAAAAAGGGGGAATGGAAAACTTTTTGGCGATTGATTCTGGGTACCATGATTTAACGAAAGAGTGGACTTGGGCTGCACATAATAATGGGTCTGTTGGCGACCCTGATTTGTGGCTGATTACCCGATCGGAATATTTGTCGGACGTTCTTCCCAATGACTTCAATACCTCTATCGAGAAGACCCAATGCTATGTGAAATACACGGCTGCGATGGAAGCAAATGATGACTACCAAGTGGAAGTTTTCACAGATGGCTGTTAGATAGTTAAGAAAACAAAAAGAGCTCTTAGGAGCTCTTTTTTGGTTTTATTCGGTCTTGTCGGTGACGACACGCTTGTCTGGATCTGCCAATTCACTTGCACAGTGTTTGCAATACATGGCGTCAGAATCATGACCCGCTCGGTTGCAGTTAGGACACTTAACCAACTCTTTGTGTGAGTTCATTTCATTACTGAGTTCTGCAGTAATAATCCCTGTCGGCACTGCTAAAATAGAGTAACCCAATAGCATGGTCAGAGAAGCGATCGCTTTACCTAACGCGGTCTGCGGCACCATGTCACCATATCCCACTGTCGTGATGGTCACGATTGCCCAATAGATGCTGTGAGGAATACTAGTGAAGCCATTTTCTGGTCCTTCAATAACAAAGATCAGAGCACCAAAGATAACGACTAAGATCCCAACGGTGCTGAAGAAGATCAGTATCTTTCGTCTTGCCATTAACAGTGAGCGCAACAGAATATTGGAATCTTGCAGGTAGCGAACCAGTTTTAGGATTCGGAAGATACGCATCACACGAAGCAGCCTCACCACACCCATAAACGAAGCGCCAGGGAAGATGATCGTTAAGTAGGTTGGAAGAATCGCTAATAGGTCAACGACACCATAAAAGCTAGTAGCGTAAGATTTTGGCTTTGGAGAGCAATAAAGCCTCAACAAATACTCAAGAGTGAAGAGTGCAGTAAAGGTGTATTCGATATAACGCAGCTGTTGTGACCATTCACTCATTACATTAGGAATGGACTCTAAGATTAGAACTAACAGCGAAGCCAAGATTGCAACGATCAGAGAGATATCAAATGCACGTCCGGCAGGCGTGTGAGTACCAAAGATAATGACGTACAAATGATGCTTGAGTGGCTTGCGTGACATAAGGAGAGATTCATCTTCTGTTAAATGCATTAACAGTCATTATACTAGCTTCATAATAACGAGGCGAGTGAAAGCCCAATTGCTTTACTCGCCTCATCTATATTTCAATATTGTTGCCCTTTATAGAGCAACCGAAATGCCGTTAAACGTTATGCCAAACCTGGGAACAAATTACGTAAGCCATTGGCGATGAACTCGATGCCCAATGCGCCAAGAATCAAACCCATGATACGAGTGATCACGTTGATACCCGTTTGACCTAGGAAACGAACGATAACTGGTGCTGAACGGAACAAAAGCCAAGAGCATGTTGCGAATGCGATGATGCTAATGCCGATTCCTACCGTATCAATAGCAGCAGGGTAGCGAGACCCGTAAACAATGGTCGAGCTGATTGCACCCGGACCTGCCATTAGCGGCATAGCAAGTGGAACAACACCGATTTGCTCTTTGCTGATGTATTCAGATTTTTCTTGTTTGTTCTGCTTATCTTCACCGAGCTTACCGCTCATCATCGAAAATGCGATGCTCAGTAATAGTAAACCACCTGCAACACGAAATGAGTCCAGCGAGATACTAAACATATCAAGCAGCATTTGCCCCGCAACAAGAGAGACAATGAGGATCACGGCAACAGCAATGTTTGCTTGTAAGGCTGTCCTGTTCCTCTCTTCTGGCGGCATATGAGCAGTAAGAGAAACAAAAACAGGCATGATGCCGATTGGGTTTACGGCAGCAACAAGCCCAAGGAAGAATTGCATAAAAATTGCGAGTTCTAAGCCTTGCATGAGAGCGATCTCCAGTTAGCGTACTTAAGGTTGAAGGTTTGATCTGTGAATAGTCTAGGCGCGTAATGTAAGGGACAAACTCAATTTACACGAATGAAAAAAACTAACTTGAAATGGGTGTTTTTTTGTAGAAAAACTAATTGAATCTCACTTTTGTATCCTCCTTGTTGCAAGCTTGCTGCTGTTGTTTGATTTTGTAATTTTTTATTGAGTAACTGTTAACTGTCGCACGGATTTAATAAAAATTATGTCAGAATCTAGCCCGTGCAACGGTATGGATATACTCTCAGTAGCACGAATATAGCTGTATACATGTAATTTAACGGACTAAAAATGAAACTTTTTTACAGTTTATGACGCAATGTAGAAAAAAGCCGTCTGTTTGCTTGTTTTTTGTGCTAACGGAAAGTGTGATTTTAATCTATTTAAATCAGTGTCTTAAGTTCATTTTTGCGATTGCCTTACTACTTTTTGGTTAATTCTTTTTGGGTAACTGATCTGGGTCAATTTTTTTCATACAGTGAAATAATATACTCAGTCCTGAAAGCAATTTACTAAGAACGTTGTTGTTTGAGGTTAAAAGCAAGCAGCGAAATTAATAAAAAGTTTTTAATATTTATTATTTTAGGAGATCCACCATGCCTGTAACGAACTTAGCGGAACTTGATGCTCTAGTAGCTCGCGTTAAAGCAGCACAAGAAGAGTTTGCAACATTCTCTCAAGAGAAAGTAGACGCAATCTTCCGTGCAGCTTCTCTTGCTGCTAACCACGCTCGTATTCCACTAGCACAACAAGCAGTTGCTGAATCTGGAATGGGTATTGTTGAAGATAAGGTTATCAAAAACCACTTTGCATCTGAATTTATCTACAACAAATACAAAGACGAAAAAACATGTGGCATCTTAGAAGAAGATGACAACCTAGGCACAATGACTATCGCTGAGCCTGTAGGTATCATTTGTGGTATCGTTCCAACAACGAACCCAACTTCTACAGCAATCTTCAAATCTCTAATCTCTCTTAAAACACGTAACGGCATCATCTTCTCGCCACACCCACGTGCAAAGAACTCAACTAACGACGCAGCGAAACTAGTTCTAGACGCAGCTGTTGCAGCGGGTGCTCCAAAAGACATCATCGGTTGGATCGACCAACCATCTGTAGAGCTTTCTAACGCGCTTATGAAGCACGACGGTATCGCACTTATCCTTGCTACTGGTGGTCCAGGCATGGTTAAAGCAGCGTACTCTTCTGGTAAGCCTGCTATCGGTGTTGGTGCTGGTAACGTTCCAGTAGTTATCGACGAAACAGCTGACATCAAACGTGCTGTAGCTTCTATCCTTATGTCTAAAACATTCGATAACGGCGTTGTATGTGCTTCTGAGCAAGCAGCTATTGTAGTTAGCGAAGTCTATGACGAAGTAAAAGAGCGTTTCGCTTCGCACAAAGCTCACGTTCTATCTAAAGCTGACGCTGATAAAGTACGCAAAGTACTGCTTATCGACGGCAACCTAAACGCTAAAATCGTAGGTCAGCCTGCTCCAGCAATCGCTGAAATGGCTGGTGTTAAAGTTCCTGCTGATACAAAAGTACTTGTAGGTGAAGGTCTTGGTAAAGTTTCTTACGATGACGAATTCGCTCACGAGAAACTATCTCCAACTCTAGGTCTATTCCGTGCGGACGACTTCGAAGATGCTGTTGCTCAAGCGGTAACTATGGTTGAAATCGGTGGTATCGGTCATACATCTGGTCTTTACACTAACCAAGATACTAACGCAGACCGTATTCGTTACTTCGGTGACAAGATGAAAACTGCTCGTATCCTAATCAACATCCCGACTACTCACGGTGGTATCGGTGACCTGTACAACTTCAACGTTGCACCTTCTCTAACTCTAGGTTGTGGTTCATGGGGTGGTAACTCTATCTCTGAGAACGTAGGTCCTAAGCACCTTATCAACAAGAAAACTGTAGCGAAGCGAGCTGAAAACATGTTGTGGCACAAACTACCTAAGTCTATCTACTTCCGTCGTGGTAGCCTTCCAATCGCAATGAGCGACCTAGAAGGTAAGAAACGCGCATTCCTAGTAACTGACCGTTTCCTATTCAACAACGGTTACGCTGATGACGTAGTTAGCCTGCTTAAAGCACAAGGCATCGAAGTTCAAACTTTCTTCGACGTAGAAGCGGATCCAACGCTATCTGTTGTTGAGAAAGGCGCTGAAGCAATGAAGAGCTTCCAACCTGACGTAATCCTTGCTCTAGGTGGCGGTTCTCCAATGGATGCTGCTAAGATCATGTGGGTTATGTACGAGCACCCAGAAACTCACTTTGAAGAACTAGCAATGCGCTTTATGGATATCCGTAAACGTATCTACAAGTTCCCTAAAATGGGTCAAAAAGCTGAGCTAGTATGTATTACTACTACTTCAGGTACGGGTTCAGAGGTTACTCCATTCGCTGTTGTTACAGACGACAAGACTGGTGCTAAGTACCCACTAGCTGACTACGAAATCACGCCAAACATGGCTATCGTTGATGCGAACCTTGTAATGAACATGCCTAAGTCTCTAACAGCGTTCGGTGGTTACGATGCAGTAACTCACGCTCTTGAAGCTTACGTATCTGTTCTAGCGAACGAATACTCAGACGGTCAAGCTCTTCAAGCACTTAAGATGCTTAAAGAATACCTACCATCAAGCTACAAAAATGGTGCGGCTGACCCAATCGCTCGTGAGAAAGTACACAACGCAGCAACTATCGCTGGTGTAGCATTTGCGAACGCATTCCTAGGTGTGTGTCACTCAATGGCTCACAAAATTGGTGCTGAGTTCCACCTACCACACGGTCTTGCTAACGCACTACTTATCTCAAACGTTGTACGTTACAACGCGAACGATAACCCAACTAAGCAGACTGCATTCTCTCAGTACGACCGCCCACAAGCACGCCGTCGTTACGCTGAAGTTGCTGACCACCTAGGCCTAAGCCAAGCTGGTGACCGTACTGCTCAGAAGATTGAACGTCTACTGACTTGGTTAGAAGAGCTTAAGAAAGACCTAGACATCCCACTATCTATCCAAGCTGCGGGTGTTAACGAGTCTGACTTCATCGCTAAACTAGACGAGCTAGCTGTTGAAGCGTTCGATGACCAGTGTACAGGTGCTAACCCACGTTACCCTCTAATCACTGAGCTAAAAGAAGTTCTAACAACTTCTTACTTCGGCCAACCATACGTTGAAGGCGAAACTTTCGAAGGTACTACAGTTATCCTTAAGAAAGCAGACCAAAAGCCAGCTGAAGCGAAAGCGCCAAAAGCTAAAAAAGAAAAAGCTAACGCATAATAAGTAAGCATTAGTTTGAGATAAGTTTTCGCTAGCACGATACTTATCTATCGGGAAAAGATGAAGGCCCCAGTCGAGAGACTGGGGCTTTTTTTATGTTTGCTGGCTAGTCTGAGGACTTTGAAAGGCTAAAGTGATCGACTTAATGATAAATGAATTGCGCGCATTTACTTGAAGTAGGGGGGGACTAAACCTCCGCAGCCACAACTCGCCCACTAAAGTAATCATTAGAGACAATGTATTCTGTTGTTCTGGTTAGTTCATCCTGCAGTTGCGCCCAATGGCATCGGTTGAGTTTACCGTCAGAGTTATGAACCGCGGGCACAACACCACCGACTCGAATACCAAATGGAGTCAGTTCTTTCGCCCAGCTATGGGTAAAGCCGGTAATCATGGAGTTTGCGCTCTCTAAGCCTGACACATCATGGAAGTCATCGTGAGATATCACATTTACAATCACGCCTTCTTTATCTTCTTCTCGTAGCCTCTCTGCACTGATTTGTCCAAATGCGAAAAGGGTCGATGCCTTAGATGAGAGGTCATTAATAAAGGTACTGACAGGCTGATCACCAATTAGGCTAGGCATAGGGGAGCTGATCCAGTTATTGACCAGTACATCCGGTGTGGTATTGAAGGTCGATTGAATAAAATCAAACACGCTGAGAATCGCTTGGCTGTCATTTCCTTTGAGCGTGTAATGGTAAACAGAGTCGGAGAACCGAGTACATTGCGAATAAGTTGCTTGAAGTGCTTCCGTGTCTTTATCGCAAAGGATGACTGTGGCTCCAAGGTTAACAAAGTGGTTCGCAATCGTTCCTCCCAGTCGCGAGCCGGCAGATGTCACCAATATGATTGAGCTTTTTATTTCCATCCCAGTACCTAAACAAGTTGTCCATGTCGGATAAGGATGGGTTAAATTTCATACGATGGGTGTGAATTGGTTCAAACTAAGCTGTACCCATTAATAAGTTTTTATGAACTTAGTGGCAAGTCACATTTTGCAGTAACTTCAAGCGGTAACCAACATCTGGTGTTTGTAGGTTGCCTAAGGCTGGTGGTTCATATCACTCGTGTGAATGCTTTAAGGACGTGAGTTAATCGAAGAATAGCGGTGGATAGACAGCGAAAAAGGGAAAGGTAGGTGACCGCTATACTTGAGCTTGAATTTGATACTGACGTTGCGCTGTTGTTAACTCATTGTAGAGCGTGGCGTGTGGCAAATCAGGGAAATGCTTGTTTGCAAGTTTACGTCGATCATGACCAGAAAGGTTTTGGTAAACTTCTTCGGGTAAGTCAGCCGTATCTTCAGGCATAAAGGCAAGTGCTTCAGGTTTCAAATAGTGGCTGAGCTTGGCACTGGCAAGGCTTGCTTGATGAAAATGATTAGATTGCTGAGCTGAAATTTCATACGACGATTGGTTTGAACGCAGTTGTTGTGGTTCTGCTACGCCAAATTGCTTGCGCAGGCGATCTTCAGTTGTCTCTGTGATTTCAATGGTGTCTATCGGCGTGCAATCACGAACATCATTAGAGAACATAGATAACAGCAACGCGAAATCTGCACGGCGACCTTGCTCAACCGCTTGGCTGATCCCGATGCCGAACTTCAGTTCGTTGATGATTCCTGCTTTGTCTAAAGTATGTATTTGCATGTAGCCTCTCATTGGATACACCTTTAACGGCATGGAGTCGGCAAACTTTAGTGTTTAATTACAGGCGAATAGAGAATTTATGCAGGGCGATTAAGAAAGGTAACAATAGGTTAAAAAGCAGTCTTGATTGGCTGATTTGTTTCGTAATGTTCGTATTGATAGGAGTACGACAGATACAAAAAAGCTCACGCCGAGGCATGAGCTTTCAATAGGTAACTCGCTATAAATAGCGCAGCTTAAGTAATAGATTACTTAGCTAGGTTCTCTTCTACGAAAGACCAGTTTACTAGGTTCCAGAATGCAGCCATGTAGTCAGGGCGAACATTGCGGAAATCGATGTAGTAAGCGTGTTCCCATAGGTCAACAGTTAGAAGTGGAGTAACACCTTCTTCTGTTAGAGGAGTAGCAGCGTTAGAAGTGTTAACGATGTCTAGAGAACCGTCAGCTTTCTTAACTAACCAAGTCCAAGAAGAACCGAAGTTGTTGATTGCTGAATCAGTGAATTTCGCTTTGAATTCTTCGAAAGAACCGAATGCAGCGTTGATAGCTTCTGCAACAGCGCCTGTTGGTTCGCCGCCTGCTTTAGGAGCAAGACAGTGCCAGTAGAACGTGTGGTTCCAGATTTGAGCAGCGTTATTGAAAACACCACCAGTAGAAGTCTTAACGATCTCTTCTAGTGTTTTGCCTTCAAACTCAGTACCTGGGATAAGACCGTTTAGCTTAACAACGTAAGTGTTGTGGTGCTTACCGTGGTGGAAATCTAGCGTTTCTGCTGAGATGTGTGGTTCTAGTGCGTCTTTCGCGTAAGGAAGAGCCGGTAGTTCAAATGCCATTGCTCAATTCTCCATTGATATGAAAGAGTTAACTCTTTCGATTGCTTCCAGTGATATTATTATTCATGGCTCGCTATACTGCCAACCATGGTCAATTTGCTGACTTGCGATATAGTTTAGCAAGTTTTTACTTTATTAAAAGCTTATTTCATCACTTTTGTGTGAATTGTTAGCTTAGCTTGTTAACCGCTTTTTTTATATGGTTTTTATTCTTTTGGTTTGGGGTAGAATAAAGGCAATAAAAGCCGTAATCCATTAACGAGGAAGCAATGGAAACTATCGATAAAATCAAACAGCAAATTGAAGAAAACACTATTCTACTGTACATGAAAGGTTCTCCTAAGCTACCTAGCTGTGGTTTCTCTTCTCAAGCGTCTCAAGCTCTAATGGCATGTGGCGAGAAATTTGCTTACGTAGATATTCTACAAAACCCAGATATCCGTGCAGAGCTTCCAGCTTACGCACAATGGCCAACTTTCCCACAACTTTGGGTTGAAGGTGAGCTAATCGGTGGTTGTGACATCATTCTTGAGATGTTCCAAAAAGGCGAACTTCAGCCAATCATCAAAGAAGCAGCAGCTAAAGTTGCTGGTGATGACGCTGAGTAAGCTCTAGCCTTTGCGCTGAATAGTTAAAATGAGGGGCCTTAATTAGGCTCCTTTTTTGTTGGAATTGATAGAAGAGTCGACTCGATAAGGAACGAACAATGAACGTAAAACTTCATTATGTGCATGATCCAATGTGCAGCTGGTGTTGGGGATACAAGCCAACGCTTGAGTTGTTGAAACAACAATTGCCTGCGAGCATTGAGTTTAACTACGTTGTGGGTGGCTTGGCACCGGATTCTGATGAGCCAATGTCAGAAGAGATGAAAGGCAAACTGCAAGCGATCTGGAAGCAGATTGAAGCTAAGCTAGGTACCGAGTTTAACCACGAGTTTTGGACTGAGTGTAAGCCTGTTCGCAGCACTTACCCTGCGTGCCGTGCTGTAATCGCCGCAGGTTTTCAAGATCACTACGAAGCGATGCTAGAAGCGATTCAACATGCGTACTACCTTCGTGCGATGTTGCCACACAGTAAAGAAACGCACCTGCAGTTGGCTGAAGAGCTAGGCATGAACGTACAACAGTTTGAAAATGACCTTTCTAGCAAGTTATTGGAAAGTGAATTAGATGACCAGTTAGGCTTTAAAGAAGCGATGGGTGTGTTTTCTTACCCGACGTTAATGCTTGAAGTAAATGGCATTTTTAGTGAAGTTGAACTGGATTACCATTCAACTGAAGCGACGCTTAAGTCTATTCGCGGAATTCTAGTGAATAACGCTCCCGCTGCATAATCCAGCGAGAGCTGTCTGTATTAACGCAACGACTTCTAAGGTTTACTCATAAGAGTAAGCCTTTTTTTTTGTCTGACGTAGTTGGTTTATCTCCTCTGTAAACCGTTCGAATGTGGTAGTGACTTCCGCGATTGATGCTTCAATTGTTGATTCGGCTTGCTCTAAGCCCGTGGCTTCGGTTACTAGATCGTTTGCTTGCGCCTCAATGATTGCGAGCGGAGAAGCAATCGTGTCACATGCCACCATTTTTGCTGCGCCTTTAAGTCGGTGTGCCGTGGTTTTTAGTTCTCGGTATTCCTTGTTAGCCCACAGGTCGTTTATCCGTTCATTATCTTCCATGAAGCTTACGGCAAACTCAGCAAGTAAGGTCAGTACGACATCGTGATCGTCGAAGAGATCATAGAGGGTGGCGTAGTCGATCACTTGATTGTTGGTATCGCTGAAGGAGTCTCGGGCGCTTGCAGGAACGAGGTCTTCGCTTGGCTCTAGGCTCTGATTATCCTCAAAGCTTTGTTCAATATCTTGGAACAGCATCGAAAATTCATTGGCTTCTTCGTCTTTATTGGTTTCCTCGTCTTTAGGTGAATAGTTTGATGAAGCATTGACTTCCTGATTCTGTGCCTTTGATTCCTTTGCATCGTAAACATCAGTTTCACGTACTGGGTTGGAATCGTCGATTGCGGGCAGCCACTTCTCAATGGTTAATCTCATCTGCTTAATCGAAACGGGTTTAACCAAGAAGTCATCCATGCCGTGCGCGTAGCAATTAGCATCTTCACCTTGCACTGCATTTGCAGTCAGCGCGACGATTGGCAGTCTTTGAGTTTCTTGGTTAAGCTCCTCTTTACGTTGTTCTATTTGACGAATACTTGATGCAAGTGTGTATCCGTCCATTTCGGGCATGTGGCAATCGGTTAGCAATAGGCCATAGCATTTATCTTTCAAGGCGCTCAGGGCCAACACTCCGTTATCAACGATGTCGGCGTGGACACCAATATTTTCAAGCTGTTTGGCGATGACTTGCTGGTTGATGGGATGATCTTCCGCGACCAGAATCAGCCTGCCGTTGAGTTCAGCTTGTTCGCGAGTCTCTGTGGCGAGCGGCGCTTTAGTTTCGCTGTCTAATGGCGAGATTAGACTGTCGTGACTGACGGGCTTCGTTAGAACGTGAACTAAGTTATCGGGCAGCAGCGGATTCACCGACAAGCACCAAGAGTTGCCTAAAGGCTCTGGTGAGAGCATTGGGTTTTGGTTGATCACAGTGAAGCGTGTTGAGCTCGTGTGTTGCTGGATCCAAGCATCGGTAATCGCCAGTTGTTGCCACACAGACATCGCAACAAAGATGTGTTTGGGCTGATGTTTGACGACCATCTCTTTAAGTAGGTGTTTTTGATTTATGTGCAGAACCTTTGGCTCAAGATCGAAGTGTTTCAGATATCGACATAGCTCTTCTTGTTGCAGAACGTAGCCGACAATATATACCTCGTATGAGTGATTACCCACATCTAGTCCAATAGGATTCTCAACCTCCGAAGGGCAAATCAGCGTTTGTGGTAGAGCCAAAGCGTTGCTTACTGCATCTTGAAGAGTACAAGTCGGGAGGGTAACGGTAACCGTAAAGTGGCTGCCTTTTCCTTCTTCACTCGACAGTTCTATGTTGCCATCCATCTGTTCTATCAATTTCAAAGCTATAGATAGTCCAAGCCCTGTACCACCAAAACGGCGGCTAGTGGTTTTGTCAGCTTGTTCAAAAGGCTGAAATAAGCTTTGTTGTCTGTCTTTCGGGATACCAATACCCGTGTCTGAGACGGTGAGGCTAATTGTTTGTTGATGTTCGTTTTTCTTAATGACGTCGACATGTAACGAAATCGTGCCATGTTCGGTGAACTTAATCGCATTATTGAGGAAATTGTTTAGAATTTGGTGGAGTCGTATGTCGTCTGCAAACAACCATTGAGCGAGATTCGGATCTTGCCAATAGTGGAAAGCCAAGCCTTTTTGCTGTGCGTGAATGGACTGCGGCTGTACGATGCGCGCTAATACTTTGCCAAGCTCAATTTCGGTCGGGTTAAGCTCTAGTTTTCCTGCTTCAATTTTTGAGTAATCGAGTACGTCATTAACGATGTGTAGTAAGTTACGAGCCGACTGATTCAATCCTCCGTGTAGGTTGAGCAACTCTTCACTCAACTGATGCTCCTGCATTAATTCCAGTAACCCTAAGATCCCGCTAATTGGGGTGCGAACCTCATGGCTGATAGTCGCCAGGAACTGCGACTTAGCGGCGGTGGCACTTTCAGCTTTCTGGCGGGCGTTGTCTAAAGCCTGTTGCTGTTTTTTCAGTAGGGTGATGTCTGTAATCACCGTGTTCCATTCGATAGCCTTGTGGTTCGATATCTGGCTATTAAATTTCACCCATTTCAGTTCACCAGACTCTAACTGGACTTGCTGTTCGCTTTCCCAATGCCCGGTTTCAATAGCATCAAGCATACTGGCTTCAAACTGGGGTAAGTCATCCTTCGAGATAAGTTCGAAAAGATGTTGAGGATGCTCTTTTACGTTATCCACCGATAAACCGAACATATCGGTTACACCGGCGCTGACGAAGCTAAATTGGATATTCAAAGGCTGCTTGGGGCTTGTTTGAATATGTTTTAGCACCACTCCATCTATGTTGTCGGCCAATGTTTGCAAATGAGCTTCTGCGGCTTTGGCGCGTTGTTCTGCGACTTTTCGCTGCTCGATTTCTGCTGCCATTTTACGGTTCCAGAATACGATCACGAAAATGACCACAAAGATCCCAAGCCCGATGATCACTGACCATTTAGCTACTTCGCGTGGCGACAAACCTTCTTGGTATTCGTAGGTTAACCATTTGTTTTCCAAACGCTCTAGTTCGTTGGCAGGCAATGCGCCAATGGCTTTGTTGAGAATGCTCAACAGCATGGGATGGCGGAAGTTGACTGCTAGAGCCAAAGGAGCACTGTTTTGCTCATTAATGGTGCCAGTGATTTTGAATTGCCCTACATAGTCTTGATGCAATAAAGGTGCAGCATGATGAAGTGAAGCAAGCGCGAAACTGATTTCGTCTTTCTGTAATGCTTGGAATGCGCTGACGTGATTGATGTAAGGGACGGCTTGGCAAGTCAGGCAGAGAGAAGGTAGAACCGTTTTGCCTCCGGAATCTTGAATCACACCAATATTTTCGGTGCCACTTGGCGCAAAGTTACCTAATCGATCAGAGCGACTCAATAACACCCAAGGTTCAAAACTGTAGGCTTGAGTGAAGTCTATGTATCGCGCTTTATCTGTGGTTGGAGTGATGTTGGTTAGCACCATGGTCTCGCCATTATTGAACGCGACCTCTGCCGCTTCTGGTGTTAGGTAAGTGGTACTTTCAAATGATACGCCGAGCACATTACTTATCAGATTTAACACATCAGCAGATAAGCCTGAGTGTTGTTGTTGCTCATTGGTAAAGTCGTAAGGATACCAATTGGAGTGTGTGCCTACAGGGATGGAAGGGTTGTTATCAAGCCAGTTCTTTTCGTCTTGGGTTAAGTTCAATGTTCCATAATCCAGCAACATCGAGTGTTGAGAGGGAGCAAGCCATTGGTTGTAAATCGATTGCAGAGAACCTTGCTTGATGTCCTCTAAAGCAAAGTTGATTCGGCTGAGTAGTTTGTGTTTTCCTTTTTTGACTGCAAAGTGCAAGTGGTCAGCTGGAAGGTCAGGAAGAACCGATAGTGTAAGTGAGTCTTTAGGTTGTTCTCGCAGTAACGCAGAAAGCGCAAGTGCATCACCAATGTAAGCATCAACACGATTCTCTTCAATCGCGGTGAAGGCCGCTTGTGTGCTGTCTAGCGTGGTAATTCGACTCTCTGGAAGTAAACTAGGTAGGAGATCATTGAGCGCAAACCCTTTCTCTAGCGCTAAGTTTGCGGTTGCCAGTTCACTCAAGTCGTTTATTTTCAGATTTTGAGTAATGACCGCTCGTCGAATCGAGAACATGGGTTCACTGAACGTCATATATTCTTGGCGCTCTTTGGTCGAAGAGACGCCTACCAACAAATCTAATTCACCCTGTTCAAATGCACTGAGTACGCCGCTAAATGTAGGGAATAGCTCGATTTTATATTTGAAGCCTGCGTTTGCCGATACCTCATCCAACATGCTGATGAGTAGTCCTTCAGAAACAATGTTCCCAGAGGGCGTTTGATGTTGGTAGCTATAAGGAACCATGTTGTAAGAAGGTAGGCCGACACGTAATACAACTTGGTTATTCGACGAGTTTGCTAGAGGTGTACTTTCAGCAAGGCTGTGCAGTGGCCACATGAATACCGTAAGGCAACTCAATAGAAAGGCGACACACCACGTTTTCGTTTTTGTAGCATTGTTCTGCATAAAGACATCCTGTCGTTTACGTACTCATTTGGGTTTGACGGTGTGCTCAACTAACGGCGGCCAAAGGCGCTTTGGTTAGTGTGGGTAATGCAAAATTGTCTGCTTGCTGTAATGCCATACGCTGCAAAAGGGCGAGGCTGGTATGGTCTGCTTTTAGGTGGATCTCAATTTGGCGCTTTATTTGATCGACTTTGTCTTGTAGACCCAAGGCTTGATAACACAGTGCTAATAAGAAGAAAGCTTCGACATCATTGTCTGAGAACTCGTTCATTGAAATACTCTCAATACGCTCTTTTGCCACCTCATGCTGTTCGAGTTGAATGAGTTGTAAGGTTCGACAAAGCTTCAACAACGGCTTACTGAGTGCGTACGACTTTTCAGAATGAGAGAGCCTTTGCCAAGCCCCTTCAGGCTTCCAAAGTGCTAGCTCTTTTTGAGTGAGGGTTAAACTGTCTGCCCATAAGATCAGTGCTCGCTTACCAGCAGAATCCCAAATCGAGTGGGGAATGAGTTGAGCAAGCGACTTGAGGTGTAGGGTCGCTTGTTCAACATTTTTATCTAACAGTTGTAGCCAAACCATGGTGTTGGTCAGCTCAATATTACTGCCGTTTACGGTGAGCACTTGGTCGATTAGCTGGTTAGCGGATTCGAAGTCACTGGTATTGAGGCAGATCTTGACCTTAAGTTGCTGCAATTTGATGTTGCGTGGATTGTTTTCTATCAAGCTATCTATCTGACTGAGCGCGTCGTGATAATTCTGTTTAGCGATATGGATTTCAACCAGCTTAACCTTGGCAGGCAAGTAATCATGGAGCTGCAGCAAACCATTTAACATGGCTTGTGCGTCATCGAGGTGGTGATTCTTAATCAGAATGTTTGCCATGTAGATTATGGCGTCTTTCAATGTCGATGGGTCAGGGGCTTTACCAAAGAGTGGCTTTACCGCGTTAAGCCCATTCTTAAGATAGGCTTGCTCTAATGTCGAAAAGTATTGCTGTCGACACAGGGCTGATGTCACTCGTTTTATGATGTCATCGGCTCTTATTGGCTTGATCAGGTAGCCATCAGGTTCGAAGTGAGCATAGCCAAAGAAGATGTCTTGGCTATCATTACCCGTCACTATAAACACAAGGGTTTGTGGTTTGATTAACTCTTTCTGCTGCAAAAGCTCAAGCAGTTGTAAGCCATTACTACCTGAGCCTAAATCATGGTCAATCAGTAATATATCGAATCGATGTGCGCGGCAAGCCTCAATGGCATTTTGGGCATTGGAGGCGCTGATTACATTGTTGTTCGGAACACCGAGTTTGATAAGCAGTGCGCGTGTCGCACTTTGAATGACGCTGCTGTCATCAATGATGAGGTAGCGCGATCGGGCGAGTATATCCATATAGTAGCCTTCTGACGTATTGAGCCTTGCCACTTTGTCTTCTATGAATTAGCGGCTTATTTATTAAACACTTAAGTGTAGAAGTGAATTTAATGAATAGCCATAAGTTGCATATCAATGCGAACGGAATAATGTATAGAAAGTGATGTTGGTTCAGAGGGGAGTTTGTCTAAAAATTAAGGCTTAAGAAGAGAGTAAGGCTAAATTCAAAAAAGACCGCACGAGGCGGTCTTTATAAAAGTGAGCGTAGGACTGTTTAACTACAGAACCTAATTACAGAACCATGGCTGCAATCCAACCGAATACGATCAGTGGGATGTTGTAGTGCAAGAATGTTGGTACTACAGTTTCCCATACGTGCTCGTGTTGACCATCAGCATTAAGACCCGATGTAGGACCTAAGGTTGAGTCAGAAGCCGGAGAGCCCGCATCACCAAGTGCTGCAGCTGTACCTACTAGAGCGATCGTTGCCATTGGTGAGAAACCAAATGCTGCCGCTAGTGGAACGTAGATAGTCGCAAGGATTGGAATCGTAGAGAACGAAGAACCAATGCCCATCGTTACGAGTAGACCAACCACTAGCATAAGTAGCGCAGCTAGAGGTTTATTGTCACCGATGCTGGTTGAAAGAGCTTCAACCAGAGATTCAACGCCACCCGTTTGCTTCATAACTGCCGCGAAACCTGCCGCTGCAATCATGATGAAACCGATCATTGCCATCATATGAACGCCCTTGGTGAAAACATCTTGTGTCTCTTTCCAAGCAATGACGCCACCGAAGGTAAATACCATGAAGCCCGCTAGAGCACCGATGATCATAGAACCCGTCGACAGTTGAACTGTTAGCGCTGCTACGATACCAGCCGCTGCAACTAGGATGTGCTTCTTATTGATCTCTTTCACTTCTGTTGAAACAACAGTGTGAGAAGTTTCTTTGTATTGGCGAGGCTTACGGTAAGTAAAGAATACTGCGGTAAGAAGGCCGAAGATCATGCCTGCTGCTGGTAACAACATTGCCATAGGTACTTGGCTTGCTACAACGTTTTCAAGACCATTGTCGTGAAGGTTTTTAAGCAGGATGTTGTTTAGGAAGATGCCGCCAAAACCAATCGGTAACACCATGTAAGGCGTAATCAGACCAAAAGTAAGCACACACGCAACTAGACGACGGTCTAGGTTCATTTTTGCGAATACGCCTAGTAGAGGTGGGATTAAGATTGGGATGAAGGCGATATGTACAGGAATCACGTTTTGCGAAGACATGGTTACTAAGATCAACGACGCAAGGATGCCGTATTTAAGACCAGTCGATGCAGCACTGTTCTCTTTGCCGTGAATGCGTTTGATAACACTTTGAGCAAGGAGATCTGTGATACCAGAACGTGAGATAGCAACAGCGAATGTACCAAGCATAGCGTAGCTAAGTGCGATAGTTGCACCGCCACCTAATCCACTTTCGAAAGCCGCGACTGCATCGTTCAAGCCCATACCAGAGGCTACGCCACCGATAATTGCGCTGAACGTGAGAGCAACGACTACGTTTACGCGCATCAAAGCTAAAACAAGCATGATGCAAACTGAAATTACAACAGGATTCATATTATTCTCGGGATGTTGTGTTTTTTATGAAGGCAATACGAGTGAACGTTTACCGACTCTATTTTTTATTCTTCGTCAACAAGAGGCCAACCACCAAGGGCTTTCCATTTGTTTACAATGCCGCAAAATAACTCTGTGGTTTTTTGCGTATCATACAAAGCAGAGTGTGCTTCTTTGTTGTCAAATTCCATCCCTGCAGTGCGGCAAGCTTTAGCCAAAACGGTTTGACCGTAGGCAAGACCACTAAGAGCTGCAGTGTCAAAAGTAGCAAATGGATGGAAAGGGACGCGTTTAAGCTTACAGCGCTCACTTGCCGCATTAACGAAGTTCAAATCGAATGTAGCGTTGTGAGCAACCATGATTGCGCGACTGCAATCTGAAGCTTTTTGTTCTTTTCTCACTAGCTTGTAGATTTCTTTAAGGGCTTCTTGTTCCGACACAGCACCACGTAATGGGCTAAATGGGTCTTTAATTCCGTTAAAGTCTAATGCTGCCTGCTCTATATTTGCGCCTTCAAAAGGCTCAATGTGAAAATGAAGCGTTGATGCAGGTTGCAGATCTCCGTTCTCATCCATTTTTAATGTAATGGCACAGATTTCTAATAATGCATCGGTTTCTGCGTTAAACCCTGCGGTTTCCACGTCGATGACCACTGGGAAATAGCCGCGAAAGCGTTTTTTTAGGGTCAGAGCTTCGTTTTCTACAGTCATGTTAGCCCAAATGAGTGTGATTAAGGCTGCATTATTGCAGATAATAGCAGTGATAAAAACTAGGGAAGGGCAATAAATCACAAATTACCTAACCCATTTCGGCTTGATAATTGCATATTTAAACGCGAGAGAAAAATGCGGCAATTGGCTGCATTGTTAAACGAATTGCTTAAGAGATACTCCACTTTATGAAGAAACAACTCATAACAGGTTCAATGCTATTTTCGCTTCTTATGTCGTCATCGGTAATGGCACAAGAAAAGCGTTACGGAGCATCTCCTCAACAGTCAACGTGGGAGATGGTGGCTAACACGCCACTAGAATGTCGCTTAGTTCATCCAATCCCAAATTTTGGTGACGCTGAGTTTTCATCTCGTGCGAGTAAAAAAATCATTTTGGACTTTGAGCTTAAAATGCGCCGCCCAATGGGTGCGACTCGCAATGTTAGCTTGATTTCAATGCCACCACCTTGGCGTCCGGGCGAAAGTGCTGATCGCATGACAACCATTAAGTTCTTCCAACAATTTGATGGCTACGTAGGCGGACAAACGGCTTGGGGTATTTTGAGTGAGCTGGAGAAAGGGCGTTACCCGACATTCAGTTACCAAGAGTGGCAAAGTCGAGATCAACGTATCGAAGTGTCGTTATCATCGGTGTTGTTCCAAGAAAAATACAATGTGTTCAGCGACTGTGTTGCCAACCTATTGCCTTACAGCTTTGAAGATATCTCTTTTACTATTTTGCATTACGACCGTAATAGCGATCAGCTGAATAAGTCGTCACGTAAAAGGTTGAGCCAGATTGCTGATTATGTTCGCTACAACCAAGATATTGATCTTGTGCTGGTGGCAACGTACACCGATTCTGTCGACAGCAAAGGCATTAGCCAAAACCTTTCAGAGCGCAGAGCTGAGTCGTTAAGAGAGTACTTTAAGTCTCTCGGTTTGCAAGAAGACCGTATTCAAGTACAAGGCTATGGTAAGCGTCGTCCAATTGCCGACAACAACTCGCCAATTGGTAAAGACAAGAACCGACGCGTTGTTATCTCATTGGGTAGAACGCAGGTTTAGCGCCAATAAAATCTAAAGCTCAAATTAAAAAGCCCGTCGTCATGACGGGCTTTTTGTATTTGAATCAATGAACTAAACGTTGCGTCTGCGAAAGGAGCTTTCCTAGTTAAGACGGAAACGAGCAATCATTTCACAGTTGGTCGCGGTATCGATCTTTTCGACCATAGAAGCAATTTTAGGGTTGGGATGGCGTTTCATGAAATCGATCAGCGCTTTCTTACAGCAACCAATTGAATCAATAAAGCTAGAACATTGCGTGTTAGGGCATTGAGGGATAAGAGTCAGCACTTTTTCTGAAGCCAGTTGAAGATACTTAAGTTCGTACTCAGTATCACCGGCCCAGCGCCAGAATTGCGCAAGATTGTGACAAGAAATCACTGAAATCAGTAGGCGTTCATCGGCCTGAATATCGGTACGTTCTGTAATTTCTTCGCTTAAGTTCAACGCTTGCTGATAGTGAAGAATACTTCGTACAGGATCATCGAGCTGCAATGCCGTATCGGCGAGTAACGTGTGTTTTTCCCATTCGCTAATCATTGTATTACCTCACTAATCAATAGGTGGTTAATTTAAATGATAATCATTATCATGTAAAGTTTCATCAGTGAGATTGTTAATAATAATTGGTAAAGAATATCGATAATGGGGAGAGTGATAAAAAAGAAGCGAGCACTATGCTCGCTTCTTTGTTCATTTCATCAGGCGTTCTAGCCTAATCTTGCAAAGGTATTTAGGGATTAACCCTCTAGACCAGCGCTTGCTTGTTTGTTTTGGATCAGCTCAATCATGTAGCCGTCAGGATCTTTAACGAATGCGATGTGCGTAGAGCCACCTTTTACAGGGCCAGCTTCACGTGTCACATTACCGCCTGCTGCTTTAATAGCAGCACACGTTGTGTAGATGTCATCAACACCGATAGCAATGTGACCAAAAGCTGAGCCAAGGTCATATTCAGTCGTACCCCAGTTGTAAGTCAGCTCAATCACAGCACCTTGAGATTCGTCACCAAAGCCAACGAAAGCCAGCGTGTATTCGTACTCTTTGTTTTCGTTCTTACGTAATAGCTGCATACCCATTACATTGGTGTAGAACTCGATAGACTTGTCTAGATCACCAACGCGTAGCATGGTGTGTAAAATACGACCGTTTGACATGATTTGCTCCTAGCTTTAACTATGTATACGTTTTTGTAATTCTGTTTTATGCCGCTAGAAAAACGCGGCGCTTTTTAGCCAATAGGCCTGTTAGCTTCTTTCGCTTAGGGCTAACAGCTTATGAGCCTAGACGTCCGTCTTCTCTTTAAACTCACACAGGTCTTCAATGATACAACTGCCACAGCGTGGTTTACGCGCCACACAGGTGTAACGTCCATGAAGAATGAGCCAGTGGTGGACATCCAGTTTGAATTCTTTTGGAATGACTTTGAGCAGCTTAGCTTCAACATCATCGACCGTTTTACCCATCGCTAACTTGGTGCGGTTTGATACACGGTAGATGTGAGTGTCAACGGCAATAGTCGGCCAACCGAAAGCGGTATTTAATACTACGTTGGCAGTCTTACGGCCAACGCCAGGAAGGGCTTCTAATGCAGCGCGATCTTCCGGTACTTCACCATTGTGTAGGTCAAGCAGCATACGACACGTTTTGATGGTGTTTTCTGCTTTCGAATTAAACAGGCCTATGGTCTTGATGTACTCTTTTAAGCCATCAACACCTAAGTCGAAAATTGCTTGTGGAGTATTGGCCACTGGGTAAAGCTTATCAGTGGCTTTGTTGACACTGACATCGGTTGCCTGCGCTGATAAAAGTACGGCGATCAGCAACTCGAAAGGGCTGTTCCAGTTAAGCTCAGTCTCTGGTTTTGGATTGTTTTCTCTTAAACGCTCAAGTATTTCTACTCGTTTTACATTGTTCATAGCGACATTACTTTCAAATAGTTAGGGCTTGAGCTCCAGAGTGGGTATTCAATAAACTCTAAATGCTCAGGCTTTATCATCGGTTACGCGCTCTTATGAGCGTCATTATTATGTGTACTTGGTCAATCTAATTACCTGCTGAGTGGGTTGAGCTACTCAGCAGGGTTTAAGCTACTGTAACTTATTAAGCATTGGTAACGCGAGCGCGTTCAATGACTGGTTTTTCTTGTTTAGGCTGTCTAGATTTTGCTTGGTTGTCGATGATGTTTTTCAACGCAATCAAGAAACCAACACCAATAAAGGCACCTGGCGGAAGCAGGGCTAGCAAGAAGCTGTTATCAAATTGGAATATCTGGATTCGTAACACAGAAGCCCAATCACCAAGAAGCAGATCTGCACCATCAAATAGAGTGCCGTTACCAATAACCTCACGCATTGCACCCAGTACCACCAGTACCGATGTCATACCAAGACCCATCCAGAAACCATCTTGAGCAGCAGGCAATACCTCGTTTTTAGAAGCGAAGGCTTCAGCTCGACCAATGATGATACAGTTGGTTACGATCAGCGGGATGAAGATACCCAAAGACAGGTAAAGGCCATACGCGTAAGCATTCATCAGAAGTTGAACACAGGTTACCAGTGACGCAATGATCATTACGAATACTGGAATACGCACTTCTTTTGGTACGTGGTTACGAACCAGAGAAACTGCAACGTTCGAACCGACCAATACAAGCAGAGTCGCAATACCCAGCCCAAGTGCGTTAGTCACCGTTGAAGAGACAGCCAACAGAGGACATAAGCCAAGTAGTTGAACTAGGGCAGGGTTGTTAGCCCACATGCCATTTTTGATTAGTGTTTTATGGTCACTCATTATTCACCACCACAATTTAGAGGTTGAGTAAGCAATGCTTGGTTGTTTTGGTTAACGTATTGAACCGCTTGTTTGACAGATTTCACTACCGCTCTTGGCGTAATGGTTGCACCAGTAAACTGATCGAAGTCACCGCCGTCTTTACGAACCTTCCAACGGTCAAGATTAGAGTCTGTTACTTGTTTACCAGCAAACGAAAGAATCCAATCACTCACACGCAGATCAATCTTATCACCCAAGCCTGGAGTTTCTTGGTGAGAAAGTACACGAGTGCCTAAAATAGTACCGTCGATTTTCATCCCAACAATGACTTTAATCGCGCCATTGTAGCCGTCAGGTGCAATCGCTTCGATCGCAATCGCGCTTGGCTCACCATTAAGTTTAGCGATGTAAGCTGGCATCGCTTGCTCAGTACCCAGCTCTGCTGCTTGAACCAAAGTACAGGCTGAAAATAGTTCATTATCATGCAGATCGTGCGGGATAACTTGGTTAAGAACAGACAGTAACTGAGCCTGTTCTTGCTGCTTAATCTGGTCTTTGGTCAGGTAGTGAGTTACCGCGACCAAACCTGTCGAAGCACACGCAAAAATTGCGAGTACAAGGCCGTTTTTCTTAATTGCATTTAGCATGGTATCCGCTCCTTAGTGGCCGTATGTACGAGGTTTGGTGTAGTAGTCAATCAGTGGAACACACATGTTGGCTAACAATACAGCAAACGCCACGCCATCAGGGAAGCCACCCCAACTGCGGATAATAAAGACTAACCCGCCAATCAGGGCACCAAATACCAAGCGACCTTTCACTGTCGTCGAGGCTGAAACCGGATCGGTTGCAATGAAGAATGCACCAAGCATGGTCGCGCCAGACAATAAATGAATGGTTGGAGAAGCGGTTTCACCAGGCGTCAGCACTAAGAACACTAAGCTAAACAGCGCAAGGCTAGCAATAAAAGCGACCGGAATATGCCACTGAATCACACGTTGCTTGATGAGCACCAAGCCGCCGACTAGGTAGGCAAGGTTAACCCATTCCCAGCCCACGCCAGCTAACCAGCTGAATTGTGGCTGAGACAGAGCTTCGGAAGCGGTGTTGCCTGCCGTTAATGCGGTTTTGAATGCATCGAGTGGTGTTGCCATCGTGGTGCCATCAATACCAAGACGCGCTTGTTGAAGAGATAAACCTTCGTTATTGAAACCGGTAAAGATCATCAAAAATGAGTCAACAAAGCTCGTTGCTTCAGCTGTTAAGCTGGTCGGCGCATTCCAACTGGTCATTTGAACTGGGAATGAGATTAGCAAAACAACGTAAGCAACCATCGCGGGGTTAAACGGGTTTTGTCCAAGGCCGCCATAAAGGTGTTTTGCGATGATGATAGCGAAGAACATACCTATCACTAGAATCCACCACGGAGAGTGTGGGGGAATCGCGACACTGAGTAGCCAAGCGGTCACAACAGCGCTGTAATCACGTAATGCCATCACTGGCGGACGTTTTCT
This sequence comes from Vibrio satsumensis, assembly GCF_050337435.1. Taxonomy (NCBI): domain Bacteria; kingdom Pseudomonadati; phylum Pseudomonadota; class Gammaproteobacteria; order Vibrionales; family Vibrionaceae; genus Vibrio; species Vibrio satsumensis. The sequence continues at coordinate 305,328 of NZ_JAKJSX010000007.1, forward strand.
TAGCAGCATGACAGCGGCTTCAAAGGTAACAGCAAGTGCAATAGCAAATACTAACTGGATGAGCGTACCCCATCCAAAGAAGTAGGTTTGAGCTAGTAGACCTGGCAATGCACAAATAGCCACCCATTTCATGAGATCAGGGGTGCTTCTACGATTGTGCGCGTGCGGTGAGCTGGCGATAAAGAAGGCCACTACTCTTTCTCCTCATTGTTCTTTTTATCTTGCTCTTGCTGCGCTTTTCTTGCTTTAGCACGAGCAATTGCGGCAGCAACGGCTGCTTTCTTAGGATCGACGGGTTCTGATTGAGCATCAGATTCAACCACAGTCTTTTTTTCAACTAAAGGTTCAGCTACAGGTTCGAGAGCGATTTCTTCAGCGTCGACCGGCTTAGCTTGCTGTGCTTTCTTCGCTTTAGCACGCGCGATAGCGGCAGCAACAGTAGCCTTCTTAGGATCGACAGCTTCTGGTTGAGTTTCAGCTACCACTTCAATTACTGGCTCAGGCGTTTCTGCTGTCTCAGTCTGTTTCGCTTGCTGAGCTTTCTTCGCCTTTGCACGGGCAATCGCAGCAGCAACCGCGGCTTTCTTAGGAGCGACTGACTCTTGTTGAATTTCAGCTTCAACTTCAATTACTGGCTCAGGGGTTTCTACTGTCTCAGCCTGTTTCACTTGCTGTGTTTTCTTCGCTTTAGCGCGAGCTATTGCGGCAGCAACGGCGTCTTTCTTGGCATCACCAGTACTTTCAGCTGGAGCACCAGAAGCTGATTCTGCTTGCTGTGCTTTCTTCGCTTTAGCACGCGCAATAGCGGCAGCAACGGCATCTTTTTTGGCATCACCAGTACTTTCAGTTGGAGCGTCAGAAGCTGATTCTACTTGCTGAGCCTTCTTGGCTTTAGCACGGGCAATAGCGGCAGCAACGGCATCTTTCTTGGCGTCGCCAGAGCTTTCAGTTGGGGCTTCAGAAGCTGCTTGCGCTTGTTGAGCTTTCTTGGCTTTAGCGCGAGCTATTGCGGCAGCAACGGCGTCTTTCTTGGCGTCGCCAGAGCTTTCAGTTGGGGCTTCAGAAGCTGCTTGCGCCTGCTGTGCTTTCTTGGCTTTAGCGCGAGCTATTGCGGCAGCAACGGCGTCTTTCTTGGCGTCGCCAGAGCTTTCAGTTGCGGCTTCAGAAGCTGCTTGCGCCTGCTGTGCTTTCTTCGCTTTAGCACGAGCGATAGCGGCAGCAACTGCGTCTTTCTTAGCGTCGCCAGAGCTTTCAGCTGGAGTGTCAGCAGCTGCTTGTTGCGCCTTGCGTTCTCGAGCTTGACGCTTACGCTCTTCACGTAGCTTCGACATTTCAGAGTTGTCTGGTTCAGCACTGTCTGCTTTCTGAGCCGCAGCTTGTTTCGCTTTTGCCTTAGCAATTGCAGCGGCTACCGCAGGTTTCACTGTTGGCTCTTCACTTGGAGCCTGCTCAGCTGCGGCTTTTTGTGCTTTAACACGTGCAATCGCAGCAGCAATTGCATCGTCACCGTCTGCCGCTTTCATGTCTTTGCGACGGTTATCCGCGGCTTTCTTGAAGCGGTTTTCACGTTCTGCTTTGTCACGCTCCATACGAGCGTTTTTCTCTTCGAAACGAACCTTGGCACGCTCTGCGGCCGTTGCTTCGTCTTTTCTTGTTTTGATTTCGGCTTTCGCTTGGCGATAGTACTGAACAAGAGGAATTTCACTTGGGCAAACAAACGCACAAGCACCACATTCAATACAGTCTTTAATATTTAGCTCTTCGCACTTGTCCAGCTCATTGGCTTTCGCGTGCCATTGCAGCTGTTGAGGCAGCAGAGAGGCAGGGCAAGCTTCAGCACACGCGCTGCAACGAATACATTCCATCTCGTAAGTGCTTGGTGAGATCTCACGACGCGTTGGCGCTAAAATACAGTTCGACGTTTTAGTGATTGGCACATTGGCGTGTGGCAAGGTAAAGCCCATCATAGGGCCGCCCAAAATCAAACGCGGCAGTTTTTTATCGGCTTTGTAGCCAAACTCTTCAAGTAACTCGAGTACAGGTGTACCTAATAGTGCCCAAACGTTACGAGGTTGCTTAAAGGTTTTACCGGTTAATGTCACAACGCGGTTAACCACAGGTTCGCCGTCAATTACCGCTCGCTTAATCGAGTAAAGAGAGCCGACGTTCTGAACTAAAACACCAATGTCTGCAGGGATGCCGCCAGCCGGAACCTCTTTATTAGTAAGGATCTTGATCAGCTGTTTCTCACCACCAGAAGGGTATTTAGTTGGGATAACACGAATGACGATATCTTTGTCTTTCGCCGCAATCTCAAGTGCTTTTATTGCAGCTGGCTTGTTGTCTTCAATGCCGATAACAGTCAGCTTTGGTTGAAGGATGTGTTCAACCACTTCGATGCCTTTTAGTACTTCTTCGGCATGCTCTTGAAGCAACTTGTCATCGGAGGTGATGTAAGGCTCACACTCCGCAGCGTTGACGATCAAAATATCAGTGCGGCCTAAGCCTGATTGAAGCTTTTTGGCGGTAGGGAAGCCTGCACCACCCATGCCTGAGATACCAGCTTGGCGAATTACATCAAGCAGTTCATCGGATGTCTTTGTAGAAAAATCTTCAACTGGGTGTTTTGCAACCCAAGCGTCTAGGCCATCAGGTTTAATAACCACGCACATATCGCTCAAGCCTGAAGGGTGAGCGGTAGTTCGTGGTTCGATAGCGGTAATCACACCCGATGTTGGTGCATGTACCGGCAAAGTAAAACCAGTCTCTAAGGCCGTCAGTTGTTGGCCTTTTAGTACAGTGTCACCAACAGCAACCAACAAGTTACCAGGCTTACCGATGTGCTGTTTTACCGGAAGAACGATTTCTTCAGGAAGCCTTGCATGCACGATATCAGTAGTATTCGACTGTTTCTTGTTTTCAGCAGGGTGCACACCGCCCGGGAAGTTCCAAATAGAGCCCGCGCGAATTTGTTCAATTAAAGAGATCATACTAACCCTACGCCTTAGGCTCTGACGCGGTCGCATCAGTCGCTTGGTTAGTGATATCAGTAACAGGAATGATGTTCATCTGCCATTTCCAATTTTCAGTCGTTGTTGCCACTGGAATCATTTCGATACAGTCAGTAGGGCATGGTGCAACACATAGGTCACAGCCTGTACATTCATCTTTGATGACGGTGTGCAGCGCCTTGGTGCCACCAACAATGGCGTCAACAGGGCAGGCTTGAATACACTTGGTACAGCCGATACACATATCTTCGTGAATGAAGGCAACGGTTTTTACTTTGTTATCTAAGTCATGAGCGGAGTCTTCAACTTCTACGCCCATTAAATCTGCTAACTTCTCAATGGTTGCTTGGCCACCGGGAGGACATTTGTTGATCTTGTCTCCGTTAGCGATCGCCTCTGCGTATGGGCGACAACCAGGGTAGCCACACTGGCCACATTGAGTTTGCGGTAAAATGGTGTCGATTTGATCAACGATAGGATCGGCTTCTACTTTAAAGCGGATAGAAGCAAAGCCCAAAATAGCGCCAAAAACAGCGGCTAAAACGGCTAGCGCAATGATCGCAATTAAAATGGTACTCATGCTTATTTCACCAACCCAGTAAAGCCCATAAATGCCAGAGACATTAGGCCTGCTGTGATCATCGCAATCGATGCGCCTTTGAAGGGCATTGGAACATCAGCAACCGCAATACGCTCACGCATCGCAGCAAATAGGATCAATACAAGAGAGAAACCAACCGCTGCGCCGAAACCATAGATGATCGACTGAATGAAGTTGTGGTTTTCATTAATGTTCAGAAGTGCCACTCCTAATACCGCACAGTTAGTGGTGATAAGAGGCAGAAAGATACCCAATAGGCGATATAGCGTTGGGCTGGTTTTGTGGACGACCATTTCCGTAAATTGAACAACCACCGCGATAACCAAGATAAAGCTCATGGTACGCAGGTATTCAATACCCAGAGGGGTAAGGATGTAGGTTTCTACTAGGTATGCAGATACTGACGCTAACGTCAAAACGAAAGTCGTCGCGAGGCCCATGCCAATCGCAGTCTCCAGTTTCTTGGAGACTCCCATGAAAGGACATAGCCCTAAAAACTTCACTAGCACAAAGTTATTGACCAGCACTGTGCCAACCAACAACAAAAGGTATTCGGTCATAATGGATTAATTCTTGAGATTCCGATCCCGATATTATCCTGCTTTGCTCACCTAATAACAACCAGTGAACGGTGTGGTTTTGTATGTCTGATGGAAATTTATACGCTTAATAAGAGGATAGCAGATCTCATTGCAACAAATCAGTTGTTCTAAAGCGTAAGAATGATACACATATTATGGACGTGTTTGGGCTCTTATACGTGGTTTTCTTAAGCATAGAATTGACGATTTTAACGAGGGTACTGTCAAACTTTTCTTGTAACAGGCCTAGGAGGCGCCCTCTTGTTGAGCAATTGTACGTATCAGTTTTAGAAAACCGTTTCATCATTGAGGATTGAGGGGGGAAAGAGCAAAATCATTTACCCAAAATGAGTCTGACATAAGCAAAAACTTAATCCGCGGAGATTAGTTTGTTGTAAATGAAGTTTTGAGCGAACGTGTAGCTAGAGGTTTTTTTTGTAAGAACAAAAAAAGACTTACATTTCCTGTAATTGTAAGTCAATTTTTGAGTTAAATTGTAATATTCTTTAATAATTGAGTGAAATCCACACTCTTTTTTTTATGAAATAGTTATCAAGTTTGAAATATATGTATTTTAGTTTTTTTTGTTTCATGGCGACGCTTTTTTTATATATAGTTGCGTTTACAAAAAAGTTACTTATTTTGCCTTTTTAAATAACCATTTGATTAATCCCGTTAACGTTCGGTTAGTGGTAAATGGTTGAATGAATCAAGTGACAGATAAAAATTATTTTAAATAACCCCAATATTTATCCATGAAAATTATATTTGTATAAATATTATGGTTATTCATTTTTTAAGGCTAATTTATGTACAAAGTAAATAATTGGTTAATTCACTTAGACCACCCGTTAGTGACTGATTTACTCAAAAATGAAGAAAAGCGCATCGGCTATCACGATCATCTTGTGATTCTAATGTTGTGTGAAAACGCTGGAAAAATTAATACTAAAGAAGATTTGTTGAAAAGAGCTTGGCCAGGAAAACATGTCTCTGAAGGCTCACTGACACAATCGATCAGCGCGATACGCACTTTGCTTGAGGATAATGGTAAGCAACAAAAGTATCTAAAAACGGTCGCCAAGGTTGGTTATAAACTAGAAAGTGAGGCAGTATCGTGGCTAGAAGACGATGATGATAAATCAGATAACCAAGACAACTTATTCGCTGGGGAACCAAGCGGTAAGACTGAGGGCTTTGAAGAGAGTTCCGAAAAAAAAACACGATTCACATTCGGACGTAATCAAATCTATATTGTTCTAGGCTGCGTATTCATAGCGATTGCGGCACTGTTTCCATTGGTGTTCACTGCAAAAGCCCCTAAGTTAACGAGCTGGCTTCCACTGACTAAAATGTTTTCTAGCGAAGCTTTAACTGTCTATTGTGATAATGAAGAAGAGGCCAACTTGGTTGCAAAAGGCGTTAAGCTTTTGGTTTCTCAAGAAGCTAAACAAGGTAGGTTAAGCCGATTGATCCTTGCTCATTCTCAAGAAAGCTTATCTATTGTAATACTCAAGCCATTGGCACCGCCTGTCAATTTAGTGGTTTTGTTTGAATCTCCTCAATCAACGGATGATCTGGTTGGTATGGTTAAAGCGGAGCTTAGTCGCTATGTTCACTAAAAATAAAAGCGTTTATTTTCTTCTGTTTTGTCTTTGTTTAATGCTGGTTTCCATTGCATATAGTCTACGTTCGAAAAATAATGTTTTGGTCAACTCTACGACCCTATATATGACAATAGATGGTGACTATATGGCCACGGAGCACATGGACGTCGTGATCAGTGATGAAAATTTTGAGGCGGTTACGGTTATAAAAGAAGCAGGACTCAATAACACCTTAGATATTTACACAAAAGGAAAATTCATTCGCAAGAGTAATGGGCTATTTAATGTAAGCTTGCGTGAAGAACGCGTTGAGCATGGAGACATTGATTTTGAACATGATGACGACATGCTCGTTTATGATAAATATATTGAAGCGCGAAAAAAGCTATCGTTTTTTAAATCGGTTCAAGTTGTTGAAGAGTTGCCGAACCAATATATGCTTATCATTTCAAATAGTCCGGTAAAGAAAATGGTTGCTGTAAAGATTGAGCCTTTACCAATTGAAGACTTTTATGATGACTATTAATATTTTAACTATGGTTTGATATTTTTTTTAGGTCTATTTCATTATTATCAATTGTATCATTATGGGAGGATGCACCACAGTTTAATAGGAGATGCACTAACCATGACTAAATATCTAATATCAGTCTTGCTCATACTGATCACTCTTACTTTGCGAGCTGAGGAGATCAGCTCACCCCCCAAGATAATGAATTATAACGTTTATATGCTGGATCATCGTCTCGGAATTTTCGTTGGTGGGACTAATCCAAATAAACGAGCACAGTTGTTGGCGAACTCTTCGGTTTTTGATGATACCGACGTGGTTATATTTAACGAAGTGTTCGACAACCAAGCAAGCCAAATACTTATCGATACACTAGCTCAGAAGTTTGGATATCTAACTCCTGTTTTGGGCCGTACAAAAAATGGCTGGGATCACACTGAAGGTTGGCGATCGACATCTCTTGATGATGGCGGCGTGATTGTATTTAGTAAATATCCAATTGAGTACAAGTCACAAGTGATCTTCAGAGATGGGTGCGGTGCAGACTGGGCATCTCAAAAAGGTTTTATACACACTGTCATTAATAAAGGTGGAGAGAGGTACAATATTATCGGCACCCACGTTCAAGCTGATGATGACACCTGCAGCACTCCTCCTTCTGTGGTTAGACAAGACCAGTTTGCACAAATAGAGAACTATATTTTCGGGTCAAACCGCTCAGCTGACGAAATGTTTTTTATTGCTGGTGATTTAAATGTAGCAAAAGACTCACAAGAGTTTTCTTCAATGCTCGAGACCTTAAATGTATCAGAGCCAACCAATTACGCTGGTGCGCCATACTCATGGGACCCTGCAGTAAATGGTTTAGCACACGCAAACTATTCTGATCTAAAAGGGCAATTACTTGACTATGTTCTGGTCGAGCGTAGTCACAAGCAACCCAAGAACTGGCACAACCAAGTGTTAGATATAGTATCGGATAGAGTTGTTCTACCTGGCACACAGGAGCCGTATTACTTTTATGAGTATTCAGACCATTTCCCTGTCGCTGCGTTTGAGTATGCAGATGAAAGCACGCCAATTCATAGCGTGCGTCCAATCAATAAGCCATATAACTCAATCAGGCTAAAGCATCGATCGACTGGTGAATATGTTTACGCGGATCCAAATGTGCCTAATGGCTGGCTTACCTACGGTCGCGATGGAGAGCAATCCAACGCTAAGTTTAAGTTAGACAACTGGCATCCATATAATGGTACTTGTATTCACGACCATGACTATGTACAGATCTCAAGAAAAGATGATTATAAAGATTACTATTGGACCTATAGTAGTAATACGTATTACACCGAAGATCACGACTCTTCTGACTTCATGAAGATAAGCCGCCTAACAGAATCCGAAAGCTGCATCCAGAATGGTGATGTCGTATATATTTATGATCATGCGCATCATTTGTGGACATCAGCGGACAAATATCTTGAGCCTATAAATACGTACATCAAAGCGACTAAGGAGCTGCCAGTTAGCGAAAATGGGCTGTTCATTATTGAGATGGATAACTTTGAATTCTCTGACTGGGAATCGAATATAACTCATAAATGAACATATTCTAAATATTGATTTTTCTTGAAATTACTTGATTTTCAGTACTATTTGACTTGTTTGGTTTATTGTAAATAGTCAAACATTAGAGTGTGTTCAGCGATGGTGGAGGGTAGTGCGGTTAGTCGGCTCTGCTCTTCTGCTGCCACTATCGTTAAAATAAAAGCCACATTAATGTGGCTTTTTACATTATAAAAACAATGTACTTAATTATCGATTGGTCAGTTAATGATTGATTGAATTTTCGAGAATCATAGTGTGTTGAAAATTGGTTTTCATAAAGACTTGAATTATAGAAACTAGTTGGAAAGGTTTTGGCTTTAGTAAGATATTTAATTATGAACTTTGATGGATACTTTGAAAAAATACAAATTCAAATAGAGAAGATCGATTCGCTAGAAGACCTACTAGTATGGCGAAAGAGAATTAACATAGGACACTCCGGTCTTTCATTTCGGACAGAACAAGGTCGGCTTATTTCCCATTGCTATCGAAGGTTTAAGGACAAAGAATATGGAATTACTGATTTTAACTCTTCCTGTGAGATATAAAGTGTTCAATAACAAATTAATTATTACTCAGGAATATTCAACAATAAAATAGATTTTTTTATCACAATTTAATTGTGAATATATTCTTTTGACTCGCTAATTTTAAAAGGCATCGATATTGGTGCAAATGTAGTTAAAAGGAACGAGTGATGAAATTAAAACGCTTCAGTTTAAGCTTGATAACAGTCTCTATGTTATCTGGCTATGCTAATGCATCTCCTATCCCTGGGATTGATGATGCCTACTTCACAGGGGCTGATGAGTATGTTGCGTACGATGATCCGGCAACAGCCTGTGATATCTTTAATGCCAAAGTAGAATACATTAATAATCATCTAGATCAGCAGGGTTTACCTGGAAAAATTGCGAACCTCTGTCAGCATGCAAGAATAGAAGATGGCCAAATTGAAGAGCAATTTATTATCACTTCTCAGAATGGTGCTTATAGCTATGGTAAGGAGAAGTACAAAATTCATGAACAGGTTGATGTCGCACGTACCATCGATTTGTTGATGTTTTCTCAGTCAAATAAGACTAACTATATTATGGCGGTTGACGGCAGTATGAATGTAACGCGTCAAACCCTTGCCGACGGAGGCTATTTTTTCGAGTGGGAAGATGAGAAAGTTGCTCCGCACTTTTATTACCAAGAAGGATACTTAGGTCAGATCTTCCATGGAAATTCTCAATTTAATTTCATGTCAGGTGAAAATGTCTACAATTGGGCTCACAAGAAAGCCGTTAATGAGGCGCCCAATAATGCGGAAGAGCAATCAAGGCTGACTTGGAAATACTTGTCTGAAGAATGTGAAAACGATAAAAACAACGATTATTGTCTCCCTCAAAGCCGATATGGAAATCTGTTTGTGAACCAGCAAAGCTTTCCAAGTTCGAGTAATGTGAACAAAGAGATTTCGTTAGCTGAAAGTACGTCTTATAGCTTTGATATTACTGGCTCTTTTGAAGCGAGCAAATCAGATGGTCCGTCTGCTGGTCTCGGAGTGGGTTTTGGTTTTAGCCAAACCAAAGAATCGAGTCAGACACACAGTATGTTGAATTACACCTCGGTTGATGAAGGCAATGATATCGGCCACTCGGTTGTCCAGACTATTAATACAAAAGCTGTGGGAGAAGCTGGGTATTACAGAGATGCTCCATCTGCAGAATTTTGGCATGTAAAGAATGCTGCTGAAATTTGGGGTGAAGACCTGTACCGAGTTTACGATCTAAAGAGCTATGAGACGTGGCAAGAAAACTACACTGCTGATTGGAATACTTGTCGTGATCAAAAACTGGTATTCGGTAATGCGGTGACGGTTTCGCGCGCCTATCTCAATATGTATGGCAGTAGTTGGTCAATTAATGAGAATGAGTCAACTTTATACCAAAGAGATTCTAACTACGGCATTACGATCGATACCGATTGCACTATTGACGATAAAGGTCAAACGTTCCGCATCATGAAAGAAACAATTCTTTAGTTATTAGAGGGTAAAGAGAATGAATTTTGTTAAAAGTACTATTTTTGCTAGTACACTGCTATTGTCTTTGGCTTCTAATGCTGCGAGCCTATCTACCATTGGAACGCAAGATAATGGTGTGTTCAATGAGATGCAGCAAATCCAACTGAAGTCTGCTGGAGAGCGAAGCTCTGGGAAGTCTGCGGATATCTTTTTTATTAATAGTAATGATGTTCAAGTTGAAGATCTGACTAAAGAGCTACTGAAAGATTTTAACTCTATCGTGATCGTTGGCGACTCATTTAAAAATAAAGAGTTGATGATCGAGTTAGTTGGGTTTGGTATCGAGAGAGAAGTAGTGGCTATAACCAATATCCACGACTCATCGAAGCGTCAAATCAATACCTACAGCAAAGGCGACAAAGCTGGCAATGATAAGGTAGCTGCAGTGCTGATGGACACTATCGCTCGTCACCTGTAATGCAATATAAATGGATTTTACGGGATAACCCATTACTTCTCGGGTAGTTTGTAGTCTCAAAAGTTAAGTGAGCCACGGATTCGTTCGTGGCTTTTTTGATCGCCCTAGAACACAGAGCTTAGTGCAGGCCAATGCTTCGGCTGAGACATAGGTTTGGTACAAACCAGTCGCTTCAAAACGCAAAAAGCCGCATCAAGTGATGCGGCTTCTTAAAATTTGGCCCCCTTGTCGAGACTTGACCCGGGCGGGTGGGACGGTCCGACGATTCGGGTGTGACATTAACTTGGAACAAGTTAGTCGCAGTTACATACGAAAAAAGCCCAATCTTTCGATTGGGCTTTTTTTTGAATTTGGCTCCCCTTGCAAGACTTGAACTTGCGACATACGGATTAACAGTCCGCCGTTCTACCAACTGAACTAAAGGGGAATTGCTTGTTAGCGACGCGAATTCTAATAAGAGACCTATTTTCTGTCAACAAAAAATAGCAGAAAAAAATAAGATAAAAAACTTTACTTTCTTGGACGCCTTATCGGATTTAGCTTTGCTTTAGTTATCCACCAAAATTGTGGATAAGTGTGTGTGCGAAACTTTAACAACAATAATTGAGGTAAATCTGAAAATGCAAAAATTATAGCTAACGTGATGTATTTAAAAGAATAGTACCAAAATATCACGGTTGTATAACTTTTGTAGATTATAAAGCGAACAGTAAAACAAGAGGTATTTTTAGATTTTTTGGGGAAAAGTAGTGGATTAAAATTCGAGTAATTTAGCTGAGGAAACTTTGCAGGGGCACGGATAATACCAAGTTCTAAAAATAAAAGCTATCACTGATATTCAATCTTAAGGCGCATTTCTCTAGATAATAGTTGCAACGAGATGGCTCATAGAGTGACAATGACCTGATTAAAAACACAGTATGGAAATGGCAACCTATGAGCAAACTCTTTGATTTGGTATCGGACTACAGCCCGTCCGGTGACCAGCCGACAGCGATAACCAGATTACTAGATGGATTAGATTCTGGTTTGGCACATCAAACTCTATTAGGGGTAACGGGCTCAGGTAAAACCTTTACTCTCGCTAATGTCATTTCCCAATCGCAAAGACCTGCCATTCTGTTAGCGCCGAACAAGACGTTGGCTGCTCAGCTTTATGGCGAGATGAAATCTTTTTTTCCAAATAATGCCGTCGAGTACTTCGTTTCTTACTACGATTACTACCAACCAGAAGCTTACGTTCCGACCACAGACACATTCATCGAGAAAGATGCGTCTGTGAACGCTCATATTGAACAGATGAGGCTTTCGGCAACCAAGGCCTTACTAGAACGAAAAGATGCCATCATTGTGGCTTCGGTATCTGCTATCTACGGTCTTGGTGATCCTAAATCTTATTTGAAGATGATGCTTCATTTAAGCCGTGGCGAGGTGATGGATCAGCGAGACATCTTACGCCGCTTGGCTGAGCTACAATATTCGAGAAATGACGTCGCGTTTGAACGTGGTCAGTTTCGTGTTCGTGGTGAAGTGATTGATATTTTTCCTGCTGAATCTGACCAAGATGCAGTTCGAATTGAAATGTTCGATGACGAAGTAGATTGCATCAGTATTTTTGATCCCTTGACTGGTGCGGTGAAGCAAAGAGACTTGCCGCGCTTTACCGTTTATCCGAAAACTCACTATGTAACGCCAAGAGAGAAAATCCTTGAGGCGATTGAGAATATCAAGGATGAACTGCGCGATCGTGCTCAATACTTAAAAGACAACAACAAGCTTTTGGAAGAGCAACGTATTTCTCAGAGAACTCAGTTTGATATCGAGATGATGACGGAGCTTGGTTTCTGCTCTGGTATCGAAAACTATTCACGATATTTGAGTGGCCGTGCGGAAGGTGAAGCGCCTCCGACATTATTTGATTACTTACCTGATGATGGTCTGCTGATTATCGATGAGTCACACGTGACTGTGCCGCAAATAGGCGCTATGTATAAAGGTGACCGCTCTCGTAAAGAAACCTTGGTCGAATTTGGCTTTAGACTGCCTTCAGCGTTAGATAACCGCCCAATGAAGTTTGAAGAGTTCGAGTCTATAGCTCCACAAACGATTTTTGTGTCGGCAACGCCGGGTAATTACGAGATTGAAAAATCAGATGGCGAGATTGCTGATCAAGTCGTTCGTCCTACTGGCCTGTTAGACCCGATCATTGAAGTAAGACCCGTCGCGACTCAGGTTGATGATTTGCTGTCTGAGATCAGAATCCGTTCAGTGAAAGAAGAACGCGTGTTGGTCACAACATTGACTAAGAGAATGGCGGAAGACTTAACCGAATATCTAAGTGAGCACGGCGTTAAAGTGCGTTACTTGCACTCGGATATTGATACCGTTGAGCGTGTCGAGATCATTCGAGACCTACGTTTGGGCGAGTTCGACGTGTTAGTGGGCATTAACTTACTTCGCGAAGGCTTGGATATGCCGGAAGTGTCGCTGGTGGCGATTCTTGATGCAGACAAAGAGGGCTTCTTGCGTTCTGAGCGCTCTCTGATCCAAACCATTGGTCGTGCCGCGCGTAACCTTGAAGGTAAGGCGATCTTATATGGTGACTCGATTACTAAGTCGATGAGAAAAGCGATTGATGAAACAGATCGTCGTCGTGAGAAACAGCAGGCCTACAACCAAGAGCAAGGCATCACGCCGCAAGCGCTGAAACGTAATATCAAAGACATTATGGAGCTGGGTGATATCACCAAGTCGAAACAGCAGCGTCAATCTAAGCAAGTCCCACTATCTAAAGTGGCTGAGTCTTCAGAAAGTTATGCCGTGCTTACGCCGCAACAGCTTGATAAAGAGATCAGTAAGCTAGAAGCAGCGATGTATCAGCATGCTCAGAACCTGGAATTTGAATTAGCGGCACAGAAACGTGATGAAATTGAGCAGCTAAGAAAGCAATTTATTACTAATAGCTAATCTCGCGTTTTACTCAAGAAGTTGATCCCCTCAAGACAAAAACTGAGAGTGTTTCAGACAAAAAAACAGCCAGTAGTAAATGTTCTACTGGCTTACGTTTGTGAACACTCGGTTCACTAACAACGTCAGTTGGCTAGGTGACCCGAAGGTCATTTACACTACTGCATCGTTCGTGCCATATAGATAAAACATTGATTGTTTGAAGTAAGTAAAAAAACACACTACAAATATTGTGGCTAATTTGCATAATGCAAAGCGGAATGCGACTATAATAAGAAATGCAAAATATAAATGGCTAGGATATGCAATCAAAAACGCTAGATAACAAATCGAAGTATTTGTTGATGGTAGAGGATACCGCTTCGGTAGCAGCTTTATATCGCTCGTATCTTACACCGCTCGAAATTGATATCAACATTGTCGGCACTGGCCGCGATGCAATCGAGAGTTTGAATCATCGAATCCCAGACCTTATTTTATTAGATCTACGTCTGCCTGATATGACGGGTATGGACGTGCTATTTGCTGTAAAACAAAAGTATCCTGAAGTTCCGGTTATCTTCATGACGGCTCATGGCTCTATCGATACTGCCGTAGAAGCGATGCGTCATGGTTCTCAAGATTTCCTTATCAAACCGTGTGAAGCAGACCGACTCCGTATTACGGTGAACAATGCGATCCGCAAAGCTACCAAGCTTAAAAACAGCTCGGAACACCCGGGAAACCAAAATTACCAAGGCTTCATCGGCAGCAGCCAGACCATGCAGCAGGTTTATCGAACTATCGATTCTGCTGCATCAAGTAAGGCGAGTATTTTCATTACGGGTGAAAGTGGTACGGGTAAAGAGGTATGTGCAGAAGCTATTCACGCTGCGAGTAAGCGTGGAGATAAGCCGTTTATCGCGATTAACTGTGCCGCTATCCCTAAAGATCTGATTGAAAGTGAGCTGTTTGGCCATGTGAAAGGTGCCTTTACGGGCGCGGCAACTGATCGCCAAGGGGCTGCTGAGCTTGCTGATGGCGGAACACTGTTTCTCGATGAACTGTGTGAAATGGACCTTGAACTGCAAACTAAGCTGCTGCGTTTTATCCAAACTGGTACTTTCCAAAAAGTAGGCTCTTCGAAGATGAAGAGTGTGGACGTTCGTTTTGTTTGTGCGACCAACCGTGATCCTTGGAAAGAAGTACAAGAAGGTCGCTTTAGAGAAGATTTATACTATCGTTTATACGTGATTCCACTGCACTTGCCGCCATTGCGCGAGCGTGGTGAAGATGTTATCGAGATTGCTTACTCGTTACTAGGCTATATGTCGGTTGAGGAGGGGAAGGCGTTTGTTCGTTTTGCTCAGGAAGTTCTTGATCGCTTTAATCAATATGAGTGGCCTGGGAATGTGCGCCAACTACAAAACGTATTACGGAACGTGGTGGTATTGAATAATGGCAAAGAGATTACTCTTAGCATGCTTCCGCCACCATTGAACCAGCCGATTGAGAACAGTCTGCGCTTGAAAGAGAAGCAGAACGAAGACATCACGGTAAAAGATATTTTCCCATTATGGATCACTGAGAAGACGGCTATCGAACAGGCCATTAAAGCGTGTGACGGTAACATTCCACGAGCAGCAGGTTTCTTAGATGTGAGTCCTTCGACCATATACCGCAAGTTACAAACGTGGAATGCGAAGCAGTAATCACCAAACAATAAGAAAATCATAATGACGAAAGTATTAAATCAGCAAAAAGTTGATGAGCTTGCCGGCGAAATAGGGCAAGAGAATGTTCCTGTTTTACTGGAGATCTTTTTAGGTGAGTTGAAAGGCTACTACGAACACCTAGAGATAAATAAGGAGTCGGATACTTCTAAGTACTTGGCTGATATCAGTCATGCACTTAAGAGCAGCGCCGCGAGTTTTGGCGCGGACTCTTTGTGTAGTTTTGCGATTTGCTTGGATACGAAAGTGAAGCAAGCGCTGCCTGTCACTGAGGTTGACTTTCAAGATATGCAGAAACTGCTGTTATCCACCTACCAAGAATACCAGCAGTTGATGGCAGATATCTAAAGCGGTAGGGTATTACATATATTAAAAAAGGAGCATGAGGCTCCTTTTTGTGTTTGTTGGGGGGTGGAAATCAGATTCAGCTAATCAAGTTAAACCAACTGCTCCCTAATCGCTTGTTGGAGTTTTACGCGGTCGTGTCGCCAATCTCGATTCGGTGAGGCAAGATCAGTGGTCACGCAATTCCATAACCCTTCAAGTTCAGGGTGTGGCACATTGCCTAACACAATGTCTATCTTTCTTGCCTTACAGGTCCGTTCGCACCATTCCAATTGTTCCTGAAGTGTCATCTTGCCTGCTGGACCATGTTCTGGCGAAAGGTTTTCCACGAAAATAACCTTGGCGTTCCTGTTTTCAGCAATTGCTTTGCCGATCTCTGGTAATAAGAGCGGAGGCATAACACTGGTTAGAAAGCTTCCAGGCCCAAGAACGATACAGTCTGCTTGTTCAACGGCTGTTACTGCTTCTCTAGTTGCGGGCACCTCCGGCGATAAGTCCATCATGCGCAGCTTTTCTGTCATGTCATCAACGTTGGTCTCTCCAGTGACCCAACGGCCGTCCATTGAAAGAGCGGTCAGGTCTGAAGGGTGCTCGGTCATCGGCACGATATTAACGTCGACCTTAAGCATATTTCGAATTAGGTTAATTGCTTCCAATGGACGAACCGAGAGGTTGTCTAACGCAGTGAGCATCAGGTTACCTAGGTTATGACCATCGAGTTCGCCTTGGCCGCGAAAGCGGTATTCAAACATCATCGAACTGATTGAAGGTTCAGTGATCAATTGGTTGATACAGTTGCGTGTATCTCCCCAAGCGATACCACCTTGGCAGTCTCGAATTCGTCCGGTTGAACCGCCATTATCCGTTGTTGCAACAATGCCGGTTGCGTTGTTACCAAAGTCTTTTAATGCAGCAAGCATACGACCTAAGCCATGGCCTCCACCGATTGCTACGACTTTCTTTGAAGAGTAAATATTCATTTTTTGTTCTTGTTAGATTATTACCAACTATAATTTAGGTTAAATGCTTCTCGCTATATACTCAACAAGAGTTATTTTGAGCGTTTGATACGTTTTTTTTGCCGATGTGACCCGTTTTTTACCATCAGAGCTAGATTCACGTACAAATATTAAGTATTTTATTACTCAGCTACTGCACGTGTGAATATAACGTGCGGTTGCCATAACTCCGAGCTCTCGCATGCTAAGTCGCACAGTGGTATTTGCTGTACCGATACGCATCAAGAGCCAGTGACATGTTGTCACAAGGGCTTAATTGGAAATGATTATGCCTCCCGTGTTTGGAAAGGTGTTCCGTGGCGCAACAATTCGAAGATAGATTCCATCGCAAGTTTTATTACTTGCGCTTGTCGGTTACAGACGTCTGTAACTTTAAATGTACTTACTGCTTGCCGGATGGTTATAAACCGTCAGGGCAAAAAAACTCGTCTTTTTTAAGTGTTCCAGAGATCAAACGCGTTGTAAAAGCGTTTGCAGATTGTGGTACCTCAAAGATCCGCATTACAGGCGGAGAGCCGAGTCTGCGTAAAGACTTTCCTGAAATCATACATACCGTTGCTTCTACTCCAGGCATCGAAAAAGTAGCCACGACAACGAACGGCTATCGCATGGAGAAACAAGTAGGGCAGTGGCGTGATGCTGGTTTAACCCATATAAACGTCAGCGTGGATAGCTTAGATTCACGTATGTTCCATCAGATCACTGGTGAGAATAAGTTTACCGAGGTTATGCGAGGTATTGATAAAGCGTTTGAGGTTGGCTATGAACAAGTCAAAGTCAACGTTGTATTGATGAAAGACCTCAACAGTCAGGAATTACCAGCCTTCCTTAATTGGATCAAAGACAAACCTATTCAATTACGTTTTATCGAGCTGATGAAAACCGGCGAGATGGACGAGTTGTTTGATAAACACCATGTATCGGGCGTTGCGATTCGCAATCAGCTTATTGCTAACGGTTGGCTACTAAAAGTCAAAGCCGCTAATGATGGCCCTGCACAAGTGTTTGTCCACCCAGACTACAAGGGTGAAATTGGTTTGATCATGCCTTACGAGAAAGACTTTTGTGAGAGTTGTAACCGCCTGCGCGTGTCTGCGACAGGTAAACTTCACCTATGTCTGTTTGGCGACCACGGTGTTGAACTGAGAGATCTGATTCAAGAAGATCAACAAGAGCAAGAGCTCATTGATCGAATTCAGGCTCAGCTTCAAACCAAGTCCGTTAGCCACTTCTTACATGATGGCAACAGCGGCATGACTCCAAACTTGGCGTCAATCGGCGGTTAACCCGCTATACACTCTAAAGCATTTTATCGCTCAGCTTCATTAGGCTGGGCGAATCAGTCTAGGGCGTGTTGCTCTTTCGAGCTGATTTTTGCAGCGAGTTGCTGGGTATTTATACAAGGCAGAGGCTTTGATGTGTAGCTAGCCTACATGAGAAGTCGATAACGTAGTAGAAATGACCAGCAAACGCTGCCCGAAGGGTTCGGCTAAAAGCGTTTTACTCTTTGTTGAGGGAGATTTGCTTAGAATGACTAGGCTACTTCCCCCTCGCCGCGATTAAAACGCTTTTATCTCGAACAAAATTTAATCACGAAAGGCCAACACGCCCTCATAATTGAAAAATTTATATAGGTGAACAAATGGGTCACGCAGAAAGCAAATTCCAAGCAGCAAACATCGCAGTACTAACGGTTTCAGATACGCGTACAGAAGAAAATGACACGTCAGGTGGTTACCTAGCTGAACATGCTAAAGAAGCGGGTCACAACGTTGTTGATAAGCAAATCGTTATCGACGACATGTACAAGATCCGTGCGATCGTATCTAAGTGGATCGCTGATGAAAGTGTACAAGCGATCATGATCACTGGCGGTACGGGCTTCACTTCTCGTGACAGCACGCCTGAAGCGCTTAAGCCACTATTCGACAAAGAAGTAGAAGGCTTTGGTGAGCTATTCCGTCAAGTATCTTACGAAGAGATCGGTACATCGACCATTCAATCTCGTGCGATTGCGGGCTTTGCTAACCACACAGTAATCTTTGCGATGCCAGGCTCTACAGGTGCTTGCCGCACGGGTTGGACTAAGATCATCAAGCAACAGATGGATGCTAGCCACCGTCCTTGCAACTTCATGCCACATCTTTCTGTATAAGGCGGTTTGAGCATGAGCCAATTTACACACATTAACGCGTCTGGTGAAGCAAACATGGTCGATGTATCGGCTAAAGCTGAGACAGTACGTGAAGCGAGAGCGGAAGCTTTCGTAAAAATGTCTGCTGAAACACTAGAGCTGATTGTTTCTGGTAGCCACCATAAAGGTGATGTTTTCGCAACGGCACGTATTGCTGGTATTCAAGCGGCTAAAAAGACGTGGGATCTGATTCCACTGTGTCACCCTCTACTATTAACCAAAGTAGAAGTGCAGCTTGAAGCTATCGAGTCTGAAAACAAGGTTCGCATCGAATCTGTTTGTAAGCTTGCTGGTAAGACTGGCGTAGAAATGGAAGCGCTAACGGCTGCTTCTGTTGCTGCGTTAACGATTTACGATATGTGTAAAGCTGTTCAGAAAGACATTGTTATCGAGAATGTACGCCTGTTAGAGAAGACGGGTGGTAAATCTGGTCACTTTAAGGTGGAATCATGATTACAGTTCTTTTCTTTGCTCAAACTCGTGAACTTGTTGGTGTGGACAGCGTTGAAGTTGATGCACAGTTCAAGACGATTGAAGCGATTCGCAGCCACCTTGTAGCACAAGAAGGCAAATGGGATATCGCTTTGGAAGAGGGCAAGCTTCTAGCTGCGCTTAACCAATCAATCGTACCTTTGACGACTGAAGTGAAAGACGGCGACGAAGTGGCTTTCTTCCCACCTGTCACTGGAGGCTAAGCATGGATCCAAGAGTATTAGTGACAGCAGAGGATTTCTCTGTAGGCGACGAATACGGCTACTTGGCTCAAGGTACAGCTGCCGGAGCGATTGTGACGTTCGTAGGTAAAGTTCGCGACATGAACCTCGGCGATAACGTGATTGGTTTGTCTCTTGAGCACTACCCGGGTATGACAGAAAAGTCGTTGAGCGAGATCTGTGATCAAGCTGAAGCGCGCTGGCCTATCCAGAAGATGCGAGTGATTCACCGAGTTGGTGACTTAGATATCGGTGACCAGATTGTTTACGTTGGTGTATCAAGTGCGCACCGAGGTGCTGCCTTTGAAGCTTGTGAGTTTGTTATGGACTTCCTGAAAACCACAGCGCCGTTTTGGAAAAAAGAACGTACCACCGAGGCGACTCGTTGGGTCGATTCTCGCGATTCAGATGCAAAAGCAGCAGAGCGCTGGGAGAAGTAATTTCTCTTAAAGTGATGTTGCTTCAACATTTACTCATTTATATATGAGACAGTCAAAAGCCGACCACTTAGGTCGGTTTTTTTGTACCCGCCACCAATTAATTTATAAACATCCAGCGCTTCAATAAATTGTTAATCACTGCTGTTGCATATAAATTCAACCATCAGTTTTGTCTGAATTAGTGCATCGAATTTTCCGTTTTGGTGCAGTGCATTATGCTGTTTTGTATAAAGTGATAACCCTCACAAATAGTGGAGTCTATTTAGGGGATATGTGATGTGCAATTAGATTTCATGTGGCATTAATGTTAATTTGCTGGCGGTGTTCTAGCATAAGATGCTAAAAAAAAGTATCAATACAGATACATCAACACTAAAGGCTGTTTTTTAATTAATCCTTATGTGTAACTCACTATTCATTAGGTTTTTATTAGAGATTTACACTATTACCTTAAGTAATTCGGAGAATTATCCGATTTTTTGCGACTTGTTTATGGCAAATTACTTCAATGGTTGATAGTGTGTGCCTCAATCTTTGTAAGGTTTTAGATTTTTATGCTTAAATTTTGAGCTAAATAAATCTAAATCACTGCCGTTCAGTGAACCTAGCAAAGAAGTCATGGATGCAATACGGAAAACTTGGAGTTTATTAAATGTACAAGAATAAAATCACTCAGGCCCTTCTTCTAGGTGCTGGTTTGGCAGTGGCTGCCACGTCTACTCTTTCTATCGCTGCTGAAGTTCCAGCAGGTACAGAATTAGCAAAAGTTCAAGAACTTGTTCGCGGTAACGGTACTGAAGTTGCTACTATTGACCCACACAAATCTCAAGGTGTACCAGAATCTCACGTAATCCGTGATCTCCTTGAAGGTCTAGTGAACCAAGACGGCGAAGGTAATACTATCCCTGGTGTTGCTGAAAGCTGGGAAACGACAGACAACAAAACATTCACTTTCCACCTACGTAAAGACGCAAAATGGTCTAACGGCGATCCTGTAACAGCTCAAGATTTCGTATACAGCTGGAAACGTGCAGTCGATCCTGCGACGGCTTCTCCATACGCTTGGTACATGGAATATACCAAGATGGCGAATGCGAAGGACATCGTAGCGGGTAAGAAAGACAAGAGTGAGCTAGGCGTTAAAGCTGTAGATGCAAACACGCTTGTTGTTGAATTAGAAACAGCGGTACCATACTTCGTAATGATGATGGGCCACACAACAATGAAGCCAGTACACCAGGCGACTGTTGAAAAATACGGTGACCAGTGGACTAAGCCAGAGCATTTTGTTGGCAATGGCGCATTCTCTGTTGATAAATGGGTTGTTAACGAGCGTCTAGTACTTAAGCGTAACGACCAATACTGGAACAACGATAAGACGGTTCTAAATAAAGTAACCTTCCTACCAATCGAAAACCAAGTAGCGGAAATGAACCGCTTCCTATCTGGCGAAATCGATTTCACAAACGAACTTCCAACTGAGCACTTCAAGCGCCTTCAAAAAGAGTACGCAGAAGATGTATCTGTAGCGGGTAACCTATGTACTTACTACTACATCTTCAATACGAAGAAAGCACCATTTGATGATGTTCGTGTTCGTCAAGCAATCTCTTACGCGATCGACCGTGATATCGTAACAGGTGCTATCCTAGCGCAAGGTCAAAAACCTGCGTATTTCCTAACGCCTGAAATCACAGCTGGCTTCGATCCTGAGCTACCTGCTTACGGCAAGATGTCTCAGAAAGAGCGTAACGCAGAAGCGGAACGTCTTCTTGAAGAAGCGGGTTACGGTAAAGACAACCCACTTAAATTCAACCTGCTTTACAACACTTCAGAGAACCACAAGAAGATTGCTGTAGCGCTAGGTTCTATGTGGAAGAAAACACTGGGTCTTTCTGTAACACTTGAGAACCAAGAGTGGAAAACGTACCTATCTTCTAAAGATTCTGGTGACTTCGAAGTAGCACGTGCTGGTTGGTGTGGTGACTACAATGAAGCGTCTTCGTTCCTAACGCTAATGAAGAGTAACAACACTACCGGTGGTGTTCACTACGACAGCGCGGCTTACGACCAGATCATCGATAAAGCACTTAACTCAACTTCAGAAGAAGAGCGTAAAGCACTTTACCTAGAAGCTGAGGCGCTAATGGCAAACGACATGCCAATCGCTCCTATCTACCAATACGTTAAATCTCGTCTACTTAACCCGCATGTTGGTGGTTTCCCAATCAACAACGCGGAAGACAAGATCTTCTCGAAAGACCTATACATCAAAGCTCAATAATAAGCTTCGATTCTAAAAAGTTAATATAACTATAACGATACAGGCACTACATGCGCAGGGCGCGCATGTAGCGTCTTTCTAATTTTAATTGTCACAGACTGAAAGAGTGAGTTTATGCTTAAATTCATTATGAAAAGGATATTTGAAGCGATTCCAACCATGTTGGTGTTGATCACTATATCTTTCTTTCTCATGCGTTTCGCACCGGGTAACCCGTTTTCAAGCGAACGTCCATTACCGCCAGAAGTTATGGCTAACATCGAAGCTAAATACGGCTTAGATAAACCAGTATTTGAACAATACACCACGTATTTGACAAATATCTTACAAGGTGACTTCGGCCCCTCGTTTAAGTACCAAGATTACACAGTAAATGAGCTGATCGCGGTTGCACTTCCAGTATCTGCGAAGGTAGGTTTCGTTGCCTTTATCTTCACACTATTGATGGGGGTCACTGTCGGGACGATTGCTGCCTTGAAGCACAACACCTGGGTCGACTACACCATAATGTCGACCGCCATGCTCGGGGTGGTAATGCCATCTTTCGTGTTGGCACCGGCGCTTATTTACCTTTTCTCCCTGCACTGGAACATATTCCCAGCAGGTGGTTGGCATGGCGGTACATTCATGTACATCGTGCTGCCTGTTATCGCGATGTCTCTTCTTTACGTAGCAACCTTTGCTCGTATTACTCGTGGTAGCATGATTGAAACGCTAAACAGTAACTTTATCCGAACTGCACGTGCAAAAGGTCTAAGCTACCGTTACATCATTCTAAAACATGCACTTAAGCCAGCAATGCTGCCTGTTGTTTCTTACATGGGCCCTGCATTCGTAGGTATCATCACAGGTTCAGTTGTTGTTGAAACCATCTTCGGTCTACCAGGTATCGGTAAGCTGTTTGTTAACGCCGCGTTTAACCGTGACTACTCGCTAGTAATGGGTGTAACCATCTTGATTGGTTTCCTATTCATCTTGTTCAACGCAATCGTTGATATTTTGCTAGCGCTGATTGACCCGAAAATTCGCTACTAACAGGGACTGGTTATGTTGAAGAAAAAAGAAAATTTAGAAGCGATCGAAAAGTTCTCTGAGAGTTTAGAGATTGAAGGTCGTAGTTTGTGGCAGGATGCACGCATTCGTTTCATGCGTAACAAAGCTGCGATGGTCAGCCTGTTCATCCTTACTATTATGGTACTGGCAGTTATCTTCTTACCGATGCTAGCTCAGTACACTTATGATGATACTGACTGGTACGCAATGCACGTGGGTCCAAACGCGGATCATTGGTTTGGTACTGATAGTTTAGGCCGTGACTTGTACGTTCGTACGCTTATCGGTGGCCGTATCTCACTAATGGTTGGTGTGATGGGTGCCTTCGTAGCGGTACTTATTGGTACGCTTTACGGTGCAGCTTCTGGCTTCATCGGTGGTCGTACTGACCGAGTGATGATGCGTATCCTAGAGATCTTGTACGCGGTTCCATTCATGTTCCTAGTTATCGTTCTAGTAACATTCTTTGGTCGTAACATCATCCTTATCTTCGTTGCTATTGGTGCGATTGCTTGGCTCGATATGGCGCGTATTGTACGTGGTCAAACGCTGAGCTTACGTAGTAAAGAGTTCATTGAAGCAGCACACGTATGTGGTGTGAGCAAATGGAAGATCATTACACGTCACATCGTACCAAACGTACTGGGTATCGTAGCGGTTTACTCTACGCTGCTTATTCCAAGCATGATCCTTACAGAATCATTCTTATCTTTCCTTGGTCTTGGTGTTCAAGAGCCTATGACAAGCTGGGGCGCATTGCTTCAAGAAGGTTCGCAAACAATGGAAGTTGCTATCTGGCAATTGATGTTCCCTGCGGCATTCATGGTAGTTACGCTGTTCTGCTTTAACTACGTAGGTGATGGTCTGCGCGACGCGCTTGATCCAAAAGACAGATAAAGAAATAGCAATTAAAAGCTATAAAAGATTAAGGAAGCAATAATGAGCTTATTAGATGTCAAAGATCTGCGCGTCGAATTTACCACGCAAGATGGTATCGTAACCGCAGTAAACGATCTGAACTTCTCACTCAATCAAGGCGAAACGCTGGGTATCGTGGGTGAGTCAGGTTCAGGTAAATCACAAACTGTATTCTCTATCATGGGCCTGCTGGCTAAGAACGGTATCATCTCGGGTAGCGCGAAGTTTGAAGGTAAAGAGATTCTTAACCTTCCAGAGAAAGAGCTCAACAAAGTTCGAGCTGAACAGATCGCGATGATCTTCCAAGATCCGATGACATCACTGAACCCTTACATGAAAGTAAGTGATCAGTTGATGGAAGTACTTATGCTGCACAAAGGCATGGGTAAAGCAGAGGCGTTTGAAGAATCAGTACGCATGCTTGAAGCGGTTAAAATCCCTGAAGCACGCAAGCGTATCACTATGTACCCACACGAATTTTCTGGCGGTATGCGTCAGCGTGTGATGATCGCAATGGCACTATTGTGTCGTCCTAAATTGCTTATTGCTGATGAACCAACAACCGCTTTGGATGTAACTATTCAAGCGCAAATTATGGAATTGCTGAACGAATTGAAAGATGAGTTCAACACGGCAATCATCATGATCACCCACGATTTGGGTGTGGTTGCAGGTTCATGTGACAAGGTACTTGTGATGTACGCTGGTCGTACAATGGAGTACGGCACGGTTGATGAAATCTTCTACGAGCCAAGCCACCCATACGCTGAAGGCCTGCTGAAAGCGATTCCTCGTTTGGATACAGAAGGTGAAATTCTACCGACTATTCCAGGTAATCCACCAAACTTACTTCGCCTGCCAACAGGCTGTCCTTACCAAGACCGTTGTCACCGTGTAATGGACCGTTGTAAGCAAGAAGCACCTATTTTGACGCCATTTGGTAATGACCGTCAGCGTGCTTGTTTTTCTGACTGGGAGACTTGGACAAAATGAGTGTAGATAAGCAGTTATTATTAGATATTAAAGACCTGAAAGTTCACTTTAGCATCGCAGCTAAATCAGCGTGGCCTTGGGCAAAACCGTCAAACCTGAAAGCTGTTGATGGCGTTGATATTCACCTTTACGAAGGAGAAACGCTGGGTGTAGTAGGTGAGTCTGGTTGTGGTAAATCGACATTTGCTCGTGCAATCATTGGTTTGGTTGAAGCGACAGACGGCGAAGTCATGTGGTTAGGCCAAGACCTAACTAAAATGCAGGAAGTGCAGCGTCGTGAAACTCGTAAAGAGATTCAGATGATCTTCCAAGACCCACTGGCATCGCTTAACCCGCGTATGTCTGTTGGTGACATCATTGCCGAGCCTCTAGAGACTTTTTACCCAGAACTTTCTAAACAGGAAGTGAAGGACCGAGTTAAAGAGATGATGGCAAAGGTTGGTCTACTACCAAACGTAATCAACCGTTACCCACACGAGTTCTCTGGTGGTCAGTGTCAGCGTATCGGTATCGCACGTGCTCTTATCTTAAAACCTAAGATGATCATCTGTGATGAACCTGTTTCGGCATTGGATGTATCTATCCAAGCTCAAGTAGTTAACCTTTTGAAGGAATTACAAAAAGAGTTAGGTTTGTCTTTGGTATTCATCGCACACGATTTGTCGGTTGTTAAACACATTTCTGACCGCGTGTTGGTGATGTACTTAGGCAACGCGGTAGAACTTGGCGAATCAGATGCATTGTTCTCTGATCCTAAGCACCCATACACCAAAGCGTTGATGTCTGCAGTTCCAATTCCAGACCCACGCTTAGAGCGCAGCAAAACCATTCAGATGCTGGAAGGTGATCTACCGTCACCAATCAACCCGCCATCAGGTTGTGTGTTCCGTACTCGTTGCCCGCAAGCAACAGAGGCGTGTGCGCAAACTAAGCCAACGATTCAAGGCGATGACGTTCACGCAGTATCTTGCTTGCACGTACAAGTCTAGAGCCTATTTAAAACGGTTCAGCCTGTGACAGGCTTAAGCGCGACTAGTTATTAGAGTCGCGCTTTTTTTGTCTTAGGCTTATTGGTTCGCTCAACAAGCTTCATCAAAATATTCGAACAACTAAGCCAACTTCTTCTAGTTTTGAAAAAGTTGGCTTTTTTTATACTAGAGAAAAGTTAGCATCACAGAGGTTTGGATATGGGCAAGTTAGTTGAAGGTGTTTGGCACGATGTGTGGTACGACACCAAAGAAAGCGGTGGTAAGTTCGTTCGTGAGGATGCGGGCTTTCGCAACTGGGTTGAAAATAAAGCCGGAGCGCAATTTGAGCCAGAAAGTGGTCGTTACCACCTATACGTATCGTTAGCTTGTCCGTGGGCGCATCGCACGCTGATCTTCCGTGAACTGAAAGACCTAACCGATCACATCGATGTGACAGTAGTTTGCCCTGATATGATGAGTGAAGGGTGGCAAATGGGTTTGCCTGAGCCTCTGTTCGGTCACACTCGCATGCACCAAATCTACACCCAAGCCAAACCGGACTATTCAGGTCGAGTCACGGTTCCTGTTTTATGGGATAAGAAAACCAACACCATCGTGAGCAATGAGTCGTCTGAAATCATCCGCATGTTCAATTCAGAATTTAATGAGTTAACAGGTAACACCGATGATTACTACCCATGGGAATTGGCGAGCAAGATTGACGAATGGAACGACTACATCTATCCGAACATCAATAACGGCGTTTATCGTACCGGCTTTGCGACAACACAAGAGGCTTATGAAGAAGCGTATGACGCGTTATTTGAAGCGTTAGACAAAGTGAATGCCCATCTTAGCGAGCACCGTTATCTGGCAGGTAATGAGATTACAGAGGCGGATTGGCGGTTGTTTACCACTTTGGTCCGATTCGATGCAGTGTATGTGGGTCACTTCAAGTGTAACAAGCAGCGAATTGCGGACTATGAAAATATCCAGGGCTACCTAAAAGAGCTGTATCAGATCGAAGGCATCAAAGAAACGACCGACTTTTATCATATTAAGCGTCACTACTATTACAGCCACGCAGGTATTAATCCAACTCAAGTTGTCCCTGTTGGGCCTAACTTGGATTTAGATTCCCCGCATAGACGTGAT
Organism: Vibrio satsumensis; assembly: GCF_050337435.1. Taxonomy (NCBI): domain Bacteria; kingdom Pseudomonadati; phylum Pseudomonadota; class Gammaproteobacteria; order Vibrionales; family Vibrionaceae; genus Vibrio; species Vibrio satsumensis. The sequence continues at coordinate 332,497 of NZ_JAKJSX010000007.1, forward strand.
GAGTTAAGCTAATATCACTTGATTTCTTCCATTTGATTTCGCTTGATATAGTGCTTTATCAGTTTGTTGAAGCGCTGTATCAACGCTATGTTCAGAAAGAGATAAAGGAACTAACCCTCCACTAATCGTCACGTTTAGTGAGTGTTCGTTGTCGTAAATTATGTTCTTTTCAATAGATTTACGAATCATCTCACTGAAGTGAAAAGCACTGTCTGCATCTGATGCTTCAAATACAATACAAAACTCCTCACCACCAACACGATACAGTTTATCCGAGCCTGCTGTTTCTTGAATCACCTCACATGTAGACTTGAGAACCGTATCTCCACAACTATGTCCGTAACTATCGTTTATTTTTTTAAAGTGATCTAAGTCGAAATGGAACAAATAGAGGTTATGTAGGTGGGCTAACTCATGGCTCGCGTCGTGTAATAGGCACAGCCGATTTTTGGCCTCGGTTAGGGAGTCCGTGAGTGCTAGAGTTTGGAGGTTATGTTGAACCCGTTCTCTTACTTCTTCATAAGCAAATGAAATGATCCATACCGTTATATAAGGCAGAGAAAAATTAAGAAACGCAAAAGGATTTGTTTGGACGTGGTTTTGATTCACGACAGTTAAGCATGTAACCAGAACTGCCAAGGTTAAAAGGGAGCCAACATAGCGATTGAAAAAAAGGTGATACAAAAGTGGTAAACAGAATGTCCACAAAATAAGAGCAGAGGACACCTTTGTAACGGTCAATCCATACATGATGATAAATGTAAAAAATGCAGCGATGCTTGGGTAGTGCCAACTTCTAATTATATTTTTCTTACTTTCAACAAGTACATAAAAGCAGAACAGTGAGAAAATCAATTCAATAGCTGCGAAAGTATGCGCACCTATATAAAGGTAATTAAGGCCTGCTAAGCCAAGAGAGATAACACCGAGTGTCACGCACGCAACGGTAAGAACTTGATTTTTTTGGGCACTGATAGATGGCAGCATAATTTACATGATGAGTCATTAGTCGCTAAATACTAGCAACTAAATTTAAAGAAATCTCTAATATACGTATTTTTAGTAGATGATATTAGTTAAGTGGTATAGGTCTAATTTGAAAAAATAGATAAGTACAAATAAAAAACCCTCGCGAGTGGCGAGGGTTTTGCATAGTAGAAACAGCAATTAGTTAATTACTTTTTCTTCAGCTTGAGCGGCTTGGTCTGCTTGGATAGCCGTTAGAGCTACTGTGTAAACGATGTCGTCTACTAGAGCGCCACGAGACAAGTCATTTACTGGCTTGCGCATACCTTGAAGCATTGGACCGATAGATACTAGATCTGCTGAACGCTGTACAGCTTTGTAAGTCGTGTTACCCGTGTTTAGGTCTGGGAATACGAATACAGTCGCTTTACCAGCTACTGGAGAGTTTGGTGCTTTAGAAGCAGCAACGTTTTCCATGATAGCAGCATCGTACTGTAGAGGACCGTCGATCACTAGATCAGGACGTTTCTCTTGAGCAAGCTTCGTTGCTTCACGTACTTTATCTACGTCTGCACCCTTACCAGATTCACCTGTAGAGTAAGAGATCATAGCAACGCGTGGGTCGATACCGAATGCCGCAGCAGAATCTGCAGATTGGATAGCGATTTCAGCAAGCTGTTCAGCTGTTGGATCTGGGTTGATCGCACAGTCACCGTATACAAGAACTTGATCAGGCAGAAGCATGAAGAAGATTGAAGATACGATAGAAGCATCAGGAGCAGTCTTGATGATCTGGAACGGAGGAACGATAGTGTTCGCCGTAGTGTGAACAGCACCAGAAACTAGGCCGTCAACTTCGCCAGCTTCAAGCATCATAGTGCCGAGGAATACAGAATCTTCTAGCTTCTCACGAGCTACAACTTCAGTCATACCTTTAGCGCCACGAAGTTCTACTAGACGAGCTACGTAGTTTTCGCGAACTAATGCAGAATCGATGATCTCAACGCCAGCGCCAAGCTCAACACCTTGCTGTGCAGCAACACGACGGATTTCTTCTGGGTTACCTAGAAGTACACACGTTGCGATACCGCGCTCAGCACAGATAGCCGCAGCTTTAACTGTACGTGGCTCATCACCTTCAGGAAGTACGATGCGCTTAGCTGCTTTACGAGCAAATTCAGTTAGCTGGTAACGGAATGCTGGTGGGCTTAGACGACGGATACCTTGAGTACCTTCAGATAGAGAATCAATCCAAGGGCCGTCAATGTGGCTTGCAACGTGATCGTTAACGAACTCGATACGCTCTTTATCGTCTGCAGGAACTTCTAGGTTGAAGCTCTGTAGGTTAAGAGACGTCTGCCAAGTGTTACCTTGAGCCTTGAAGATCGGTAGACCTGAAGCGAATGCTGGTGCACAAAGGTTAGCAATGCTTTCTGGAATGTCGTAACCGCCAGTAAGTAGGATTGCGCCAATCTCAACACCGTTTTTCGCAGCAAGAGCCGCAGCAACGATAACGTCAGGACGGTCTGCAGAAGTTACTAGCAGTGAACCTGGTTTGAAGTGCTCAATCATGTGCGGTAGGGAACGTGCACAGAAAGTGATGCTCTTTATACGACGAGTAGCAATCTCACCTTCGTTAACGATTTCAGCATTAAGGTGCTTAGCCATATCAATCGCACGAGTTGCGATTAGGTCGATGCTCCATGGCACACAACCAAGAACACGGATAGGACTTGAGTTGAAGATTTGCATTACTTCAAGGTTCGCTTGCTGAGCTGTGTCTGCATCGTCAAAGATTTCAGATAGGTCAGGGCGAGTACGACCAGCTTCATCAACAGGAGCGTTAAGCTTGTTGATGATTACACCTTTGATATTCTTGTTCTTAGTACCGCCGAAGTTAGAACATGCTACTTCGATACGCTCTTTAAGTTGCGTAGGGTTGTCAGTACCAGGAGTCGCAACGAATACGATCTCCGCACCAAGTGTTTTTGCGATTTCCGCATTTACTTGGTTTGCAAATGGGTGCTTACGAGTAGGTACTAGGCCTTCGATTAGCGTTACTTCTGCGTCTTTGTTGATTTTGTTGTATTGCTCAACAACAGACTCAAGAAGTACGTCCATTTTCTCGCTACCGATCAAAGCTTCAGCTTTAGTCATTGCGATTGGCTCACCAATCTTAATGTCGCTGTTTGCGCTGATGATAGTAGACGTTAGATCTGGTTGGTTACCACCGCTACGAGGTTGAGCGATTGGCTTATAGAAAGAAACACTTACGCCTTTACGCTCCATAGCGCGAAGAACACCCATGCTAACACTAGTAAGACCAACACCAGCGCTTGTAGGGATAAGCATAATAGTACGTGACATTGACGAACACCTTTGACTATTGGAAATAAAAAAAGCTCAACTGCTATTCCCACCGATATTTAAATTGGGGTAGGAATAGAAGTTGAGCCCCATTTTCTTAATATGAAAAACTGACTAGCTTCTAGTGAAGCTAGTCAGGAAAATCAATTAAAGACCTGCTAGTTTCGCAGTGTCTTCAGCAATTACTAGCTCTTCGTTAGTAGAGATAACCATTGCAGGGATACGGCTGTTAGCTGTAGTGATAGTACCTTCGCCGCCGAAACGAGCTTTAAGGTTAGCTTCACCGTCAACTTCGATGCCGAAGATGCCTAGGCGGTTAAGAACCATTTCACGGATTGGGCCAGAGTTCTCGCCGATGCCGCCAGTGAAAGTGATTGCGTCTAGACGACCTTCTAGAGTTGCAGTGTAGCCAGCAACGTACTTAGCTAGACGGTGACAGAACACGTCCATTGCACGAGTTGCTTCTTCTTTCTCACCGTAGTTGTCTTCAACGAAACGACAGTCAGAAGTCACTTCAGTTAGACCCGCTAGGCCAGACTCTTTAGTTAGCATGTTGTTGATTTCTTCAACAGAGTAACCAAGAGCGTCGTGTAGGTGGAAGATGATCGCAGGATCTAGATCACCACAACGAGTACCCATTACTAGACCTTCAAGAGGAGTAAGACCCATAGAAGTATCTACAGATTGACCGTTCTTGATAGCACATACAGAAGCGCCGTTACCTAGGTGACAGTTGATGATGTTAACTTCTTCAACTGGCTTGTTTAGTAGGCCTGCAACTTCACGAGTGATGAATAGGTGAGAAGTACCGTGCATGCCGTAACGACGGATGCCGTGCTCTTTGTACAGGTTGTACGGTAGAGCGTATAGGTAAGACTCAGAAGGCATAGTTTGGTGGAACGCAGTGTCAAATACAGCAACGTTTTGTAGACCAGGGAAGTTCTGTTGAGCTGCTTCGATACCGATAAGGTGAGCTGGGTTGTGAAGAGGTGCGAAAGTCGCAGCATCTTGAATACCCTTAAGAACTTCATCAGTGATAAGTGCAGAAGAAGTGAACTGCTCGCCACCGTGTACGATACGGTGACCGATAGCGCCAAGGTTAGCTTTAAGCTCAGGCTTAGAAGCAAGAATAGTTTCTACCATGAAAGATAGTGCTTCTACGTGAGCTGCGCCCGCGCCTAGTTGTGCTTCATGCTTGCCATCAAGTTTCCACTTCATACGAGCTTCTGGAAGACCTAGACACTCAGCAAGACCAGTTAGGTGCTCTGCACCTGTTTCTGCATCAACAACAGCGAATTTAAGAGAAGAACTACCACAGTTTAAAACTAAAACTAGCTTAGACATTAATGACTACCTGTTTATTTTTCTGATCGAAATCAGTTAAGGATGAAAATTAATCTCAAGAATAGTCGAAGCACATAGGCTTGCGTACTAACCTTGGTCAAAAAAACGTTAATTTCCGTATAAAGTGAAAGCGCTCTTTATCAAAAAGAGGCTTGTGCATTCCTTGCAGAAGTCTTCCCAAAGTTGCTTAAATTGTAAATAAGGGCAACAATGAGATTGAGGTCTGCAAATAATAGCGATATTGTGCAAATATAACAAAAAAATTTGAAAGAATATTATTTTTCGTCAAATTTTTGTGTTTTTAGTTGATGGTTTCAACTTTTTTTTAATGGGAGACTCATATGAGCAATAGAGTTGGTTTAGCTAGTAGTTTAAAAGATGGCCAAAAGTACATGGATCTCTGGCCCGTCCGAAAAGAGTTAAACGCGATCTTCCCAGAACAGCGCATTATTAAAGCGACGCGTTTTGGCGTGAAAGTGATGCCTGCGATTGCCGCTATTAGTGTTCTTACACAAATGGTCTTTAATAATTACCAAGCGATGCCACAGGCTGTGGTTATGGCTTTGTTTGCAATCAGCTTGCCGCTTCAAGGCATGTGGTGGTTGGGCAATCGCTCAAATACACAACTTCCGCCGGCGCTAGTATCTTGGTACCGTGAATTGCATGAAAAGATCACTGAAACGGGTTTTGCGTTAGAACCGATGAAGTCGCGCCCTCGTTATAAGGAATTGGCGATTATCTTGAATCGCGCATTCCGTCAGTTAGACAAATCTTCAATGGAACGTTGGTTCTAAGAAAACCTCACGGCTCCCTATCGTCTGAGAACAGCTATATTTAGTTGATGGCATGTTCTCAGATTCGTTCCCATCACACTTTTTGTTTATCTTACTCTTTGCTGTTCGTTTCATTTGCCTCTTGTTATTCACTTCATTTCTTACCTACGGATTCAACCCAACCAGCCTTTTGACGCATAATTCGAGCTTTGTTGTGTTTTTGTTAAATATCACTTCAAGTCATCAAAACTTACTGGTAATAATATCAATAGTGAATTTAATGTTGTGTTCTCTCTAGATCGAGCAATAACAACGAGCGCTTGATGAAGGGAGTATTATGGGTTCTGTAAGAAGAGTATTAACGGCTGCGTTGAGTGGTTGTCTGTTGATGTGGGCTAGTAGCGTGGCAGCAAATATTGCCAAGGTATCGGTTTCACAAGTTGTCGATCATCCAGATTTGAATGCAACGCGCTTAGGGCTTCTTGAAGGATTAAGAGCTAAAGGCTTTGAACCCGGTAAGAACTTAGAATTTTCCTATGAAATGGCTGATGGCAACCCGGCTCAGGCAGCAAAGATTGCCAGAGAGTTGGTCAGTGAAAACCCACATGTACTCGTTGGTATCGCAACACCGACTTCTCAAGCTTTGGTTTCAGCAACTCGCTCGATACCAATTGTGTTTACCGCAGTAACTGACCCCGTCGGTGCAAGGCTTGTCAAACAGTTAGATAAGCCGGGCCGAAATGTCACGGGTCTTTCTGATCTCTCGCCAATCGTCCAACATGTATCTTTGATCAAAGAGCTTCTTCCTGAGGCTAGTTCAATCGGTGTCGTTTATAACCCTGCCGAAGCGAATGCCGTTGCGTTAGTTGGGTTATTGAGAAAGGCGACCCGAGACTTCGGGTATACACTTCATACTGAAAAAGTGCTGACTATCGATGATGTAGAAGCAAAAGCCGAATCCGTCGCGAAGAAATCTGATGTTATCTATGCGTTGACCGACAATACGGTTGCTAGCGGTATGGAGGGGCTGATAGACGCTGCAAACCAAGCTGGCACACCTGTGGTTGCAGGAGCGACGTCTTATGTGGGCAAGGGGGCGATTGCTGGTTTAGGCCTAGATTATTATGATGTTGGGATTCAAACTGCGGATTATGTGGCTGCAATTCTTAACGGACAGAAGCCAGGGAAGTTGAGTGTCAAAACTGCGCAGAGTTCTCAGCTGGTGGTGAACCTAGATGCTGCTCGTAAGCTTGGCGTGACTGTACCTCAGTCTGTGATCGATCGTGCGATAGTTAGTCGTTGATATAACAATTCTAAATTAGATCTCCCTATAAAAAACGAGCAATTCATTTGTTCATTTTGAGAGATATCGACTTACTGAAAACAAAGTGGATCTACAAAACGTGATCTACTTTAACGGATGTTATTTTTCTCATTGTGGTCAATGAAATTTTTCATATCTTAAGCAAATTGAACATTGCTCGAGAAACGCTATGAAACCATTTATCTTTCATGCCCAAACTTCTGATTACTTCTATGAAAAAGATGGCGTATTAACCGTAACAATAATGTCTGAACGTGATGACTGGAATAGAGTTCTCTTGAGGCATGAGCCGGATAACGAAGAGTATCTGCTTGATATGATCAAAGTCGGTACTGAAGGTCGCTTGACGGTGTGGCAAGTCTCTTTTCCAGTTAATTCAGACAGAGACATTACTCATTATGTATTCAAGTTAGTCGACTCAAACGGACAGCACTGGCTTGATGCTAGGGGTATACATAGTCGCGTTCCTAGCCGTGAGTTTCATTTCAAGTTTAATGCCCATCACCGACCACCATCATGGGTGTCGGAGCAGGTCTTCTACCAAATCTTCCCAGAACGTTTTTGTAACGGTAACCCGAGTATCAGTGTTAAAGCTGGGGAATATCGCTTAAAAGACAACACCTTAGATGTCGTGGTGAAAGAGTGGGGTGACTCTGTTGAAGGACATAATGGAACGGGTGCTGCGGAGTTCTTCGGTGGCGATCTCGCAGGCATTCATAGCAAGTTAGATTATCTACAAGACCTAGGTATCACCGCTCTGTATCTCAATCCAATTTTTCAGTCCCCTAGTAATCATAAATATGATACGACGGATTACTACAACATCGACTCGCATTTCGGAACCAATGACGAGTTCGCTGCACTTTCAAATGACATCCACAAACGTGATATGAGAATCGTTCTGGATGCTGTGTTTAATCACACCTCTGTCGAGCACCCTTGGTTCGATAAGCTGAAAGTGACAGGATCGGGTGCCTATGACCACCTAGGCTCGGCATTTCACGATTACTATTTTTTCGCCCCTGACAACCCTCAACAATATGTCGGTTGGAAAGGGATTAGTTCTCTTCCTGTCTTAAACTTTTCCAACGCTTCCGTGCGGGATTACATATACCAGTCACAAGACTCTGTGATAAAGCACTGGTTGAAAGCACCTTATAATGTCGATGGGTGGCGCTTCGATGTGATTCACATGTTAGGCGAGGGTGAGGGCGCTTATAACAATGCGCATTATGTGGAAGCATTTCGAAATTCAGCAAAAGCAGAGAATTCGGAAGCCTACATATTAGGAGAGCACTTCTTCGAGGCTACATCGTGGTTACAGGGGGCACAAGAAGACGGATCGATGAACTATTATGGTTTTGCTCACCCAGTACGTGCGCTATTGGCTAAGCAAGACATCGCGTACGAGCCGATTGAAATTGATATGTTAGATTTCTCTGATTGGTTAGCTGAAGCGAGGGCGAAGGTTCCATGGCTGAATCAGCTATCACAGTTAAATCAACTGGACAGTCATGATACGGCTCGACTACTGACGCTACTGGGTGGCGACCAGGCTAAACAAAAGTTGGCGCTGACTTTACTGTTTACCTATGTCGGAACCCCGTGTCTATACTACGGGACAGAAGTGGGAGTGGAAGGCGGGCAAGACCCGGATAACCGAAGATGCTTCCCTTGGGGAAAGGAACACTCTTCGGCTTGGTTTCCATTCCATCAAGCGTTGATAAAACTAAGAACAGAACGTCACAGCTTACAAAGTGGCTCCTACTTAGAGTTATATTGTGATACTGAGACTTTAGTGTTTACGCGCTGTCTTAAGGGCGAAAAGACACTGGTTGTGCTGAACTTATCCCAAGATGAAAAGCTGTTGTCTTTGCCTGTGTGGATGCTTGGACAAGAGCAAGGTGAGCTGGTCGCTTTGCTTGGTCGAATAGAACGTGTTTTGATCTGTAACGGTACCGCAGATATTGTTATTCCAGCGATGCAGTCGATGATTTTTGACGTCGTCAATAAACTGGATTAAATCACTCAAGACTAGTCCTGCTTAGTCTGGGCTAGTTTTTTAAAGTTTTGAGTGAATGGGAAAGATCGATTCATATCAATTTACACTCTTTTACCTCGTGGGAAATGACAATTAATGTAATAATATTAATGGGGTAAATGAAAATAGCTGAGCGCTAAGAGCAAATTATATGAAAGTAAATAGGCACTTTAGCCTTACCTTTATCTTCGGGTTTCCCGCGGTGATCGCGACGATGCTGCTTGGCTTAATCGGAAAGAACCATTTTGATTCGGTTAAAAAAGACATCGACAGCGAGTTCCATCGTATCGAAGAGGTGTTCAAAAGAACCACAAAAGTGGTGACTGCTCTAGATTACAGCTTCTCCAACTACTACAAATCCGGAAACCCTCTCTTTCTCGATCACAACAAACAAGTTGTGGATGGGCTTTGCCAAATCTGGCCTATTGATGTGCTACTCCTCGCGGACGGTAAAACTTCAGACATTCCTTCTGTCGATATCGACTATATGCTGGTCGGCCAAGAATCCCTTTGTTCCGAAACCAGTGATAGCTACAAGAGCGCCTCAGAAAAGATAGCTCTAGCTCCTATTCTTTCATTTTTATCTCAGCTTGATGAATACCACGACGGCGTGCACTTTATTGATACGAGTGGCTATGTGATCTCTTCGCCGGAAGATTTTGCCAAAGGACTCAGTAAAGAGCTGCTCTCGACTATAAAGAGTCGTCCTTACTGGCAGAAAACTGCCAACAACCCTGACCAGCTCACGCTCTCTGGCCCTGGTTATCGCTTTGATTCCCTTGACCGCATGATCAGTATGACCATCCCTGTATTCCATAAAGGGGTTCACCAAGGGATGCTGTCGGTAGATATTAATGCTGGCAGGTTGCTTGAGAATTCTAATGGGCATCTGGCTGGTCGGATAGATATTATCGATACTACTCGCTCTGCGCCGATTGATAGTGCGGCTTTCTACCATGAGATTAACCTAGAAGGTGTCGCATCCCATCATGCCATGTATTACGAATTGGACTTTGCCAAAGAAGTGGAGCACTTTTTTCTCTACGAGAAAGACAGCCTTATTGTTGCCATCATCGTGTATCTATTCTCTGTAACTATTTTCTTTTACGTCAATTCCAATATAGAACGTGGTTACTTCAAAGATCTCGCAGCCAAAGATCCTATGACAGGTTTATTGAATCGCCGCGGGTTAGAAGCATTCTGGCGTAATGTAGAGCACGATCAACTGTTTGCCTTAACTGTATTTGATATCGATGATTTTAAGTTAATTAACGACACCTACGGTCACGACAAGGGTGATGATGTGATTCGTTATATGTCACGTCAGATAAGTAACAGTGTACGAAGCAGTGATGTTGCAGCACGGTTTGGCGGAGAAGAGTTCGTTGTTTACCTGAAAGGTGATGACCGTGATACGATGATTAGAACGTTACAGCGCGTGAAAGCTGCAGTTTGCAATAAATCATCAGATATCGTCCCAAATGGCTTTACGATTTCTGGAGGCGTCTGCATTGTGGAAACAAAGCAGAGTAAACTTAATTTCGATGAGATATTTAAGTACGCTGATGAAAAGCTGTACGTGGCTAAGACGGCGGGTAAAGACCGTCTCGAATTTTAGCCACACTGTTGAATCGTTAAGCGCCTCATCTTAAACAGGTTGGCGGCGTTCTTCTTGATAACGTTGAAGACGCTCTACAATCGGTGGCGCTTTCTTGAAAGTACGAATTTCTTTAAACAGTTCGTTCGCTTCAGGGTAGCCTTTACTTAAATAAACAAACCACTGCTTCACTCTATTGGGGTAGTACATACCTTTGTCCCCTTTAATTTGAAACTCTGAATAGCGCAGCAAAAGTTCAATGACTTTATCCCACGGCATTTTCAGGTGGTTGTGCTTAACGACGTTACCAAGGTTTGGAATATTGAAAGCACCGCGGCAGACCATCAATGAATCGACGCCTGTTGCTTCTATGCAATCTTGACCATCTTGATAGTTCCAGATTTCCCCATTAGCAATCAACGGTAGAGAAGTTTTTTCTCTTATTTGATTGATGTAATCCCATTTGATTTCGCTGGCTTTATAGCCGCCAACTTTGGTTCTTGCATGCACGGTGAGTTCGTCAGCTTTTGCTTGCTCGATAGCGTCGACAATTTCAAAGCACTCTTCCGGGTGCTCCCAACCTAATCGGATTTTTGCGGACACGGGAATATGTGCAGGTACCGCTTCTCGACAAGACTTCACCACTTGATAGATGAGTTCTGGCTCTTTAAGCAGTGACGCACCACCATTACTTTTGTTGACCGCCTTTGCTGGGCAACCAAAATTAAGATCAATGCCTTTAGCGCCTAAGCTAGCAGCTTGAAAGGCATTTTCGGCCATCCAATTTGGATGTTGCCCTAAAAGCTGGAGATGGATGGGCACACCAGCCATGGTCTGAGAGCCTTGATGCAGCTCAGGGCAAATACGGTGGAACACATGTGGAGGAAGAAGTTGATCAACGACGCGCACAAATTCTGTTACACAGAGATCGTAATCATTAATCTCTGTGAGAATTTCACGCATTAGATGGTCTAGAACGCCCTCCATAGGGCCAAGTATTACGCGCATGTTGCTTTACCTAAAATGAGTGGCCCGAAACTGAGTGAACCGAAAAATTCGAGGCGTGATTGTACGGCGTGTTAGTTAGATTGTCACTAAGGAGCGGTGTTCGCCATTTCTCGAGTTACTCTTATTTCTCCGGTAATTGGTGAATAATAGAGAATGGGTAAACGTTCAGAGCTTGTAAAGCTTGGAGTGTAGTAGTAATAGCATTCGGGTGTTCCAGTATACCAACTAACAATGGCTTCATCAGAAGGCAAAATAAAGCCAGTATCGTATTGAGAACGAGCGACCAAATCAGAATCAATCAAAGAGTTCCAAAGTGCCACACATTGGTCACCGCTAACTTGTGGAGTCTCAGCTGGCGGAGTATCAAGAACTGAGATTGGAAACCCAGTTTCTGACGGATATACATCACCTTCACCATAATTCACCACTTGATCAAAAGTAGGCTCACCATCGACAAGCCATTGCGAGTGATACATATCGATACTATTTCTAAATGCTGAAAACGCACCTTGCGCCAATGCTTCATGAGCATCCCGCTGAACACCAAGAAAACGAGGCGCAGCGGTTACCGCTAATACACCCAAAATAACGACCACCACAATAAGTTCGAGTAATGTAAAACCTTGGGACTTTGATTTCATGATGAATACGCCTGTATGTAACTGAATGTTTCAGTGGGCGTTTTACACCCAATATTCTGATTATCAAAGCGAAATAAGTAAAATGTCGATGATATTTGAATAGCAATGGTTTGCGTAAGTTTGTTTGCGAGAAAACAGAGGAAAGTGGTTGGCGACATCTTGGTGAGTATGGCGTTATAATATCGAAAATGCCCAATATCCAGAGCTTTCATGACATATCAATTATTAAGCCTACCAGAATCAATCACAGATATTACTCCGCAGTTTATGGAAGGTGCAATCCTTGCGTCTAACTTAGCGACAAAGCCACTCGATCCTGAAGAATGGATTGCTATCGTAGCGCCCGAAGCGGGTAAAGAGCTGGTAACAACGGTTACAGAACAGATTAACCGTCAGCACAACCTGATTCAGCGTAATGAATATTTACTGACAGACGTCTTGGCTGAAGGTGACTTTAACGAGCAGTTCGCCGATTTTTCTGAAGGCTTCATGATGGTTTGGCCAACAGTGGAAGAGCAGTGGCAGAGCGTGACCGTTGCGGATGGCACTTTGCGAATGTTGCAAGCGCTCCTAACAACGTTGATGTTGGCGATTGATGAAGAACAAACTCAACAACAAATGATCGCTGCAGGGCTTACTAACCCACCATCGCTTGCCGATTTAGTGGGTCAAGTCGATCTGATGATTTCAGAAGTGGCTATGGCAGCGGATGAAGCGATGCTGGGCAATAAATCCCAGAGCGTGAACCCGTTTAAAGATATTGGTCGAAACGACCTGTGCCCTTGTGAGAGTGGTAAGAAGTTTAAACAATGCTGCGGTAAAAACAGCTAACCTCGGATTGTTGAGTAACTTAGCTTGAGTGAATAACAGACTTTCTTTAAGTGCCCAAAATTTAAGTAATAAAAAAGTCGACCTTTGGGTCGACTTTTTTGTTTTTGAAGATGATGAGCTAATTGTTAGTCATTCTTTGATTTAACGAATTGAGAAATCACTACAAAACCGAAAGCAATTAAGTTACCCGCGAAGATAATCACAAGCCATTGTGGCATCGAAAGTTCTAAGAACTGCCACACAACCTTGCTGCAGTCGCCGTAAGCCTCAAACATCCACGGAGCCCATTGGTTTAAAGGTGCCCAGCTTGGGAAAGTCACGAACAGATCACAAGTCGCAAAAGGAGACGGATTAAACTGGTAGTCAACATGTTCTAAAGCCAGCGTCAAACCTTTGTATGCGCCAAACCCCCAGCCAGCAAGGCCTAACCAACGTGATATTGGGTTATGAGGGGCGATAGCACCAATGATTGCAGCAACACCGATAGCAAGCATCGCAACGCGCTCATAGATGCACATTACGCAAGGGCCAAGCATCATCACGTGTTGGAAGAAGAGAGCGCATGCCTCAAAAAAGACAATAAAAGCCAGCAGTAAAAGCCAAGATAAACGTCCCTTAGAGAAGTCTTTAAGCATTGCAAAAAAGTTCACGAATTTAATCCCGTCTATAAAATAAAAAAGCCCTGATTACTCAGAGCTTTTTATCTTGGATAAGTTTCCTAATCAACTAATATTTTTGATTAGTTAGTTATAGTTATTGTGGTTTGCGACACAGTGTTTAGCTTAGTGACCACCAGAGATAACTGGAGCGACGACTTCACCAGTGCGTTGAATGATCCAACCAGCATCGTAGAACCATGCTGTCATTGGCTCTACGAAGAACACAATGCCTGCTAGGCCAACCAGTGCCAATACGATGGTGTATGGCAGCGCCATGATAACCATGCGACCGTAAGACAATCGAATTAACGGAGCAAGTGCTGATGTTAATAGGAATAGGAATGCAGCTTGGCCATTTGGTGTAGCAACAGAAGGTAGGTTAGTACCAGTGTTGATAGCAACAGCAAGTAGGTCAAACTGGTCACGAGTGATAATGCCTTCAACCAGTGCAGTTTTCACTTCGTTGATGTAAACCGTACCTACGAATACGTTATCTGAAACCATCGACAAGATACCGTTGGCAACATAGAAGAGTGCGAGCTGTGCGCCTTTATCTTCAACGTGAAGTACAGCATCGATTACTGGCTTAAATAGAGCTTGGTCGATGATTACAGCAACAACCGCGAAAAAGACGGCAAGAAGTGCGGTAAATGGCAGTGCTTCTTCAAAGGCTTTACCCATTGAGTGCTCTTCGATAACGCCAGTAAATGCCGTTGCCAAGATGATCACTGAAAGGCCAATCAAACCTACTTCAGCGACGTGAAGCGCAAGGCCAACAATCAGCCAAACTGCGATTGCACTCTGAACCCATAGTTTTGCTACGTCTTGCTTTGTACGGTTTGCACGTTCTTTGTTGTCAAACTCAACTAAGATTTGGCGAACATTCGTTGGCAGTTCTGCACCGTAACCAAACACTTTGAATTTTTCGACAAGTGCGCAAGTTAGAATACCGCAGAAGAAAACAGGCAGTGTTACTGGCAGCATACGGATGATAAATTCACCGAACTCCCAACCCGCTTGCTTAGCAATTACTAAGTTTTGTGGTTCACCTACCATGGTCATTACGCCACCCAGTGCAGTACCAACACCGGCGTGCATAAGTAGTGAGCGTAGGAAAGCACGGTAGTTTTCTAGGTCATCACGAGTTAGCTCTGAGATCTCTTCATCATGAGTATGATCGTGCGCAGATGTTGTGCCTTTGCCCGATGCAACTTTGTGGTAGATAGAGTAGAAGCCTACCGCAACGCTAATAACTACAGCGATTACTGTCAGCGCATCTAGGAAGGCAGACAAAAACGCTGCAGCGACACAGAAAGCGACAGAGAGTAAGATTTTTGATTGGATGCCGAGCAGGATCTTCGTGAAAATGAACAGAAGTAGTTCTTTCATGAAGTAGATACCAGCAACCATGAATACAAGTAAGAGTAATACTGGAAGGTTTGCTTGTAGCTCGTGATAAACCATTTCTGGTTTGGTCATGCCAATGGCGACGGCTTGAATTGCCAATAAGCCACCCGGTTGAAGAGGGTAGCACTTTAGAGCCATAGCTAGAGTGAAAATAAACTCAACCACCAACAGCCAGCCCGCAACAAATGGGTCAACTAGGAAGAAAACAAACGGGTTGATGATTAAAAAGGAAATGATGGCAAGTTTATACCAATCAGGAGCTTTACCAAGGAAGTTCTTGATAAAAGCGTTTCCGAGAGACATCGGCATGTTAATACTCTTTTATGTTGATTATGAATAGACAAGCAATACAACATTTTGAGAATCGAGCTATAGAAATTGTTAAAAACTATAACTAACAGTGACTTAGAAAAACTACATTCCATGTAATGTTCTGTGGTCTTGCCAAGTCACTCCCTTAGAAACTCAAGCACTGCTTATTTTTGAGCGCAACTCTACTCTTAGATAACATTTAGTCAACAGGAAAAGCCCTGTAGCCCTAAAAATACCTCTTTTTTGTTGAGAAACGCGATCAAAGTAGCGCAAGCATACCACTTAAAATGTGATAAAAACCGACTAGAATCAATATTTCAGCGAAATGATTGAAATTTACAGAATAACGACGGTTTATATATGATTATTACAACTTAATATTGCAAATTAATAACTTTGAAAATATGACCAATCTCGTTGATTTAAAAGAAAATTTGTTGTGTTAATGATTTGTTGAAATGGTAGTTTGTAGTCGCTTGCTTTCTAAATCTAGGGTGCAAAGGTGTGCTGAACTTTAGAGTTTTAACTCTACTGCTATTTTGAGTGAGTAAAATTTTTGCGGGTGTTTCCGCTAGGTGTGAACTAGTGGTATGATGAGTAAATTAGAACAGAATAATTAAATTGGATTGAAGTGTAGATGGTCATTAAGGCGAAGAGCCCGGCAGGATTTGCAGAAAAGTATATCATTGAAAGTATTTGGAATGGCCGTTTCCCTCCAGGTTCTATCTTGCCCGCAGAGCGTGAGCTTTCTGAGCTGATTGGTGTTACACGTACTACGCTTCGTGAAGTACTACAACGTCTTGCTCGCGACGGTTGGTTGACAATCCAACACGGCAAGCCAACTAAAGTTAATCAGTTTATGGAAACCTCAGGTCTTCATATCCTAGATACGTTAATGACGTTAGACGTTGATAACGCAAGCAAAATGGTAGAAGACTTGCTTGCTGCGCGCACGAATATCAGCCCGATTTTTATGCGTTATGCATTTAAAGCAAATAAAGAAGCTTCAGAACGTACGATCAGTAACGTGATTGAATCTTGTGAAGCGCTACTTGCGGCACCGACTTGGGATGAGTTCTTAGAATCATCGCCATACGCTGACAAGATCAAACAAGCGGTAAAAGAAGATTCGGAAAAAGATGAAGCGAAACGTCAGACGATTTTAATCGCGAAGACTTTCAACTTCTATGACTACATGCTTTTCCAGCGTTTGGCATTTCACTCAGGCAACCAGATTTACGGCCTGATCTTTAACGGTGTGCGTAAACTGTATGACCGTATCGGTAGCTACTACTTCTCTAACCCAGAAGCACGACGTTTAGCGATGGACTTTTATAAAGAGTTGTTCATTATCTGTGAAAGTGGCGAGCGCGAAACTTTGCCATTAGTGATTCGTAACTACGGTATCGCAAGTGCGCAAATTTGGAATGAAATGAAAACGACATTGCCAACGAATTTTACAGAAGACGACAGCTAAGTCTTTTCATTAAAGTACGGTTAGGTTGGTTTACTTATTAAGTAAACGACGTAAAGAAAGCAAAAAAGCGGCGAGATAATTTGATTATCTCGCCGCTTTTTATTTATTGATAGTTGCTAGAACTTACCAGTGGGGCAGATACTTACCTATAAATAGTAACTTATCTATGAGTAGCAACTTACCCCGCAAACTCTTCTGAGTCTGGGCGGTTGGTAAATTGCACACCGTTTAGAAAATCGCAAAGTAGTTGGTCTTCACACACTTTGTAGTTTTTGTTTTCTGGTTTGCGGAAGTAAGCACCGATTTCGTACTTGCTCAAGTTAATGCCAACCACTTCTAGTACGTCCAAAACATCTTCCGCTTTCATGTTTAATGCAATTCGAAGCTTCATGAAAATCATGTTGTTAGTCAGTGCAACTTCAGGTTTAGGTTGTTCGCCTTCTTTTTTACCACGCTTAAGGTTGATGAAACCATTTAGGAATACTGCTAACTCTTTATCTTTCATCTTAGAGCATGACTTGTCGTTGTCGTCTTTTAGCCAGTTAATCACTTGGTCATGAGCAACGGTTACATCAGCTTGTTCAATTGCTTTGATGATTTGTGCATTTTTAAGGTTTAGTGCGTGTTGAATACGACGCAAGATTTCGTTGTTAGTCACTGGGGATTCCTAAAAAGGGTTTTAGAGTAAAGAGGTGTTGGTTAGTCCATTATCGTCGACAAACCAATTTCTACTCTACATAGCATAGTTGACGGCGACTCTAACAGAGAACGCTTATTTTCGGTAGATATAAAAAATCCCCAATGCTTATTAACTCTTTCAAGTTAAAAGTGCATTAGGGATTTAGTTATGAGTGCTAGTTATCTGACTGAAATCAGAATTACATTACACGCATACCAGGTTGAGCACCTTCGTGTGGCTCAAGGATCCATAGGTCGCTGCCGCCAGGGCCCGCTGCTAGGATCATGCCTTCCGACATACCAAACTTCATCTTACGAGGTTTTAGGTTTGCTACCATTACGGTTAGCTTGCCTTCTAGCTCTTCAGGTTTGTATGCTGACTTGATGCCAGAGAATACTTGGCGAGTCTCACCACCGATGTCCAGCTGGAACTTCAGTAGTTTGTTCGCTTTTGGTACTTCTTCACAAGAGATGATACGAGCAATACGCATGTCTACTGCTGCAAAGGCATCGAACTCAATCTCGTCTGCGATTGGTTCTTTGTCTAGCTCAGTTTGACTTGCTTGTTCTTTTTCAGCTTCTGCTTTTTCTTTCGCTGCTGCTTCAGCGGCTGCATCTTCTTTAGAAGACTCAACCATTGCTTCCACTTTCTTAGGATCAATACGGTTGAATAGTGCTTTGAACTTAGTGATCTCGTGATCAGTTAGTGGAGTCGCAATCGCTTCCCACGTGAGCTCTTCGTTTAGGAAAGCTTCAGTGCGAGCTGCAAGCTCTGGCATCACTGGTTTCAGGTAAGCCATCAGTACGCGGAATAGGTTAATACCTACAGAAGACACTTGTTGAAGCTCAGCTTCTTTGCCTTCTTCTTTTGCAAGAACCCAAGGTGCTTTTTCATCGATGTACTGGTTAGCTTTATCCGCTAGTGCGGTGATTTCACGAATAGCACGGCTGAATTCACGAGATTCGTATAGCTCACCGATACGCTCAGCGGCAGCAACGAATTCGTTGTAAAGCTCTGGTTCTGCAAATTCAGCAGCTAGCTTGCCTTCGAAGCGCTTAGTGATGAAACCTGCGTTACGAGAAGCTAGGTTAACAATCTTGTTTACTACGTCAGCGTTTACACGTTGAGTGAAGTCTTCAAGGTTAAGGTCTAAATCATCGATACGGCTGTTTAGTTTCGCAGCGTAGTAGTAACGCAGACACTCAGGGTCTAGGTGGTTTAGGTACGTGCTCGCTTTGATGAATGTGCCTTTCGACTTAGACATCTTCGCGCCGTTTACTGTTACGTAGCCGTGTACGAATACGTTGTTTGGTTTACGGAAACCTGCGCCGTCTAGCATTGCTGGCCAGAATAGGCTGTGGAAGTAAACGATGTCTTTACCGATGAAGTGGTAAAGCTCAGTTGTGCTGTCTTTCTTCCAGTATTCATCGAAGTTTAGATCGTCACGCTTGTCACATAGGTTCTTGAAAGAAGCCATGTAGCCAACAGGTGCGTCTAGCCATACGTAGAAGAACTTGTCTTTTTCGCCTGGGATTTCAAAGCCAAAGTAAGGTGCATCACGTGAGATATCCCATTGTTGCAGACCAGACTCAAACCATTCCTGCATTTTGTTTGCAGTTTCATTCTGTAGAGAGCCAGAACGAGTCCACTCTTTAAGCATGCTTTCGAATTGAGGTAGGTCGAAGAAGAAGTGCTCAGAGTCTTTCATTACTGGAGTTGCGCCAGAAACCGCTGATTTAGGGTTAATCAGTTCAGTTGGGCTGTATGTCTCACCACAGTTATCACAGTTATCACCATACTGGTCTTCTGACTTACACTTAGGGCAAGTACCTTTTACGAAGCGATCTGGTAGGAAC
Source organism: Vibrio satsumensis (assembly GCF_050337435.1). Lineage (NCBI taxonomy): Bacteria > Pseudomonadati > Pseudomonadota > Gammaproteobacteria > Vibrionales > Vibrionaceae > Vibrio > Vibrio satsumensis. The sequence continues at coordinate 351,779 of NZ_JAKJSX010000007.1, forward strand.
ATCTCTTTCTCAGGGTCGAAAAGCTGAGAAATAGTACGGCTAGAAATGAAGCCGTTCTTTTTAAGTTCTAGGTAGATGTGTGAAGCCAGTTCACGGTTCTCTTCGCTGTGTGTGCTGTGGTAGTTATCAAAGCTGATATCAAAGCCAGCGAAGTCTTTTTGGTGCTCTTCACTAACAGCAGCGATCATCTCTTCTGGCGTGATACCCATCTGTTGAGCTTTAAGCATAATTGGCGTGCCGTGAGCATCGTCAGCACAGATGAAGTTTACAGTGTTGCCACGCAGACGCTGGTATCGAACCCAGATATCAGCTTGGATATGCTCAAGCATATGGCCAAGGTGAATAGAGCCGTTAGCGTACGGAAGCGCACAAGTTACCAAAAGTTGTCTTGGATCAGTTGCCATACTTAATAATTCGCTTTTTTGATAGGTATAAATTTGAGAGGTAATACTACTTTATAACGTGTGATACGCCAAGGTATCAGACAAAGGATTCCCTTAGTTTTTTAGGGGTTCAGTCTTCATCTCGTGGGTGATAGCATAAATAAAAAAAGGAGCCCCAATGCGTAACTTTACTTCTAAGCAAGATTTCTGTTCATGGTTGAATGAGTTCGAGTCACCAATCCTCATCCCAGAGTGGGCGCTACACCAAAATATTGTCTCGGTTGATCCGCGTGGATCATTTGTTATCACCTTACCTTTTGCTGCTAATCAGCTCGCGGTTGAATTGGAACAGTGGATCCACTCTCAGATTGAACAACAACTTGTTAGCGCTTTTCAGTTTGAAGTAAAAGTGAAGCCGTCTGCGCTGGAAACCACTGTCGCGACGCCATTGAAGGGGGTTAAGAATATAATCGCCGTCACGTCGGCAAAGGGTGGGGTGGGTAAATCGACGACGTCAGTTAACCTTGCGCTTGCGTTATCTAAGTCTGGTTCAAAAGTGGGTTTGTTGGATGCGGATATCTACGGCCCATCAGTGCCTATGATGCTCGGCCAGCTAGACGCAAAACCAGAAGTACAGAACAACAAATGGATGATGCCAATCGAAGCACATGGCATTTTCACTCACTCTATTGGCTATCTTGTGTCGAAAGACGATGCGGCAATCTGGCGAGGCCCAATGGCAGCTAAGGCTTTGGGGCAGCTTGTTAATGAAACCGTATGGCCAGAGTTGGATTACCTTGTTATCGACATGCCACCTGGTACGGGTGATATTCAACTGACATTGTCACAACAGATCCCAGTGACAGGCGCGGTAGTGGTGACTACACCTCAAGATTTGGCATTAGCGGATGCGCGTAAAGGCGTAGCGATGTTTGATAAGGTGAGTGTGCCAGTCGCAGGCTTAGTTGAAAACATGAGCTATCATATTTGTAGTCACTGTGGTGAGAAAGAGCATATCTTTGGTGCTGGTGGTGCTGAAGCCATGTCAGAAGAGTTTTACCTCGATATTTTGGCACAGATCCCTCTTCATATTGATGTGCGAGAAGACATCGATGCAGGTTGTCCGACGGTGATTCGTCGTCCAGATAGTGAACATACACGTCATTACTTAGAGCTTGCTGAGAATGTGGCTGCGAAGATGTTCTGGACCGGCAAGGCGAGACCAGAAGTGATTAACTTCTCGATGGTTGAATAAAGTTAGCCACTCTTAATGTCGTGTAAATCGTGTTGGATTAGATAAACAGCGGTTGGATTTAGGCTGATAGCCATTGGGGTTGTGCAAATAGTTGTAGGCAAGTTATTTGAAAGCAAACGATTGTCTTAAGTAAATGTATTAAGATCATCAATTTGACTGCAATTAGCTAAAATCGCGACTAGAATCTATGTGCTTTAGCCCCTATAATCAGGCGGTTTATCTCTTCCCACCACCAAACCATATCGGGTGCAAAATTAATGTCTGATAATAATCAATGTGTCATCGTAGGTATCGCTGGCGCTTCAGCTTCAGGAAAAAGTCTGATTGCTAGTACAATTTATAATGAATTGCGCGAAAAAGTAGGCGACCATCAAATTGGTGTTATCACGGAAGATTGCTATTACAGCGACCAAAGCCACTTGAGTATGGAAGAGCGTGTTAAAACTAACTACGATCACCCAAATGCACTAGATCATGATCTTTTATGTGAACATCTACAGCAGCTAATGAGTGGCAACTCCGTAGAAGTTCCTGAATACAGCTACACAGAGCACACACGTACTTCTGAAACGACTACACTTACTCCTAAGAAAGTGATCATTTTAGAGGGTATTCTGCTTCTAACAGACCCGCGTCTTCGTAAACTAATGCACGCAAGTGTGTTTATGGATACACCATTAGACATCTGTCTACTACGCCGTGTTAAGCGTGATGTAGAAGAGCGTGGTCGTACAATGGACACTGTACTTAAGCAATACCAACAAACAGTACGTCCAATGTTCATGCAGTTTATCGAGCCTTCAAAACAACATGCAGACATCATCGTTCCTCGTGGTGGTAAAAACCGTATTGCGATTGATGTGCTAAAAGCGCACATTGCGAAGTTGTTGAAGTCTTAATCGAATAAAATTTTGCCTAAGTGACTCACTTAGCTTTATTTTTTACCGAATCAGTGGCACTTTTATAGTGCCACTTTCTTTTGGAATCTAAGCAAGGAATATGCGGATGAAGAAACTACTCATTTTCATAGCTGTACCAGTGTCTGTTGTCATTGCAGCAATTCTGGCACTAGTGCTGTTAGTGAATCCCAACCAATTTAAGCCATTAATTGTCGAACAAGCCCAAAAACACACTGGCCTAGAGCTCGTGATCGAGGGCGATATCAGCTGGCAATTCTTCCCATCTATTGGCTTTGAACTTGGTCAAACTGAATTACGTAACCCAGAAGGGTTCACTCAACCAAATCTATTCAAGGTTGATACCGTTGGCGTTGATGTTTCGGTTACTCCGCTATTTAGCAACCAACTAGAGATCGGCAACATCACTCTAGACGGTGCAGAATTTTATTTAGAAACGCTTAAAGATGGTCGCAAGAACATTGATGCGTTAACACAAGCGTCAGCGCCTCAAGAGTCTGAACCAGCTGCAGATACCAATACTGAATCAGCTCCAGCACCTCAAGAACAAAGCGCAACGGAAGCATCTGGTTGGACGATTAACCTAGCAGGTGTCACTGTATCAAACGCACTGTTTGAAATGGACGACAAGCAAGCGGGTTCATTCACTAAGTTATACGATGTGTCTTTGAACTTATCTGAGTTCGCTGTGGATACATGGACAACGGCAACCTTCGCCGCTTCTGGTGAAAACAATCAACAGAAATTCTCTGCACAAGGCAGTGCAGAATTCAAGTTAGCTGAAGGCTTCGCAAGTTACGCACTTCGTAATATTGACTTAAACGCTAAGTTCAATGATCCATCGACGTCGATTGAGTCAGCAAAAATTGGCTTGAATACGTTTGAGTTCGATAAGGTAAACCAACTGACTTACGCTGTAATCGGTAACGCGGCTGGCCTTGACCTTGATCTTAAAGGTGGCGGTGAACTTACTGTTGATAGCGCGATTTCAAAAGTAACGCTGAACAAATTAACGTTAGACTCAACATTCAAAGGCGACACGCTTCCTCAGTCTCCAATGAAAGTCGACATGCTGTCTGACTTAAGCTTCGATCTTAACAAGAGCCACCTGAGCTTTGTGTTAGAGAAGCTACAAGCTAACGCTATTGCATTAGATGGTAAAGCAGACGTAACCCTATCTGAAATACCAAAGGTTCGTTTCTCTCTTCATAGCCCGAATATTGATTTGGACGAGTTCCTAGGCTTAGGCAATACAACAGAAACAGCGAGCACTGCTCCTTCTGGTTCTGCTGGTGGCTCAACGTCAAACTCTGGTAGTTCAGCTCCAGCTAAAGAAGTGGAACCTGATCTGTCGGCTCTGAAAACGTTAGACGTGAAAGGTGACATCACGATTGATAAGTTCAAGGCGAACAACGCGAAAATGCAGAATGTTAAAACGGCATTTTCAGTTAACCGCGGTGTGGCTGAATTGACTTCATTCACATCGAATCTTTACCAAGGTTCTATTTCAGCTACGGCTAAGCTAGACGCTCGTAAAACACCGGCGACTTACACGGCTAAGAAGAAAATCAAAGGCGTGAAAGTACAACCGTTACTGATTGATGTTGCGGATAACGATATGCTGGAAGGTACGGGCAATATCGATGTTAATGTGAAAGGTAAGAGCCTGACTCCGACGGGTATTAAGAAGAACCTAGTTGGTACTATCGCGATTAACTTTGAAGATGGTGCAGTTAACGGCATCAACGTAGCTCAACTGATTCGAGAAAACTACGCTAAGATCAAGGGCGAGAAAGTTGAAAGCACAAATGAAGCTCAAAAAACGGACTTCAGTGCAATGAAAGCGACGCTGAAAGTGGATAAAGGTTGGGTTTCAACTAACGACTTATCAGCACAGTCGCCATTGTTACGCGTGACAGGTCAAGGTAAAGCAAACTTCATCAATGAAACGGTCGATTTCCTGGTGCGTACATCAATTGTGGGTTCACTTGAAGGTCAGGGCGGTAAGAGTATTGACGATCTGAAAGATGTGACAATCCCAATTAAGGTAACTGGCCAGTGGGCTGACCCGAAATTCGCACTTGTTTTTGATGATGTGTTGAAGCAGAAAGCACAGAAAGAAATTGACCGTGGTGTGAACAAGCTAACGGACAAGATCAAAGACGAGAAAACTAAAGAAGCAGTTGATGGTTTATTGAAAGGTTTCTTTAACTAAACGTTTTTAACTCGTATATAAAAGAAGCGCCATTCCTACGGTAGGAATGGCGCTTTTGTTTGGGTGCTTATAATACTTTCGAAAGATTCTCTATGACACGCGTCACTCGCTCTAGGGAATGACGATAGGTGGTTAAGAGCGTGACAGTCTAGTGGGCGTCATCCTCGAGAGGGAAGAATGAGCGAGAAGGGGATCTCTGGTTTAATGTGATTACCAGTCAACGCCTTGCAGAGCTTTAACTCCAGACTCGAAAGCGTGCTTTACGTTACGAACTTCAGACACGGTATCGGCCATGTCCGTTAAAGTGCGATGTGCTCCACGGCCAGTAATGATCACGGATTGCATTTTCGGACGGTTATTCAGTGCTTCTACCACTTCATCCAGTTCAATGTAGCCGTAACTCACCATGTAAGTCAGTTCATCAAACAGAATCACATCAATCGACTCATCGGCTAGCATGCGTTGGCACTCTTTCCACACGCGCTGTGCGGCTTCGATATCTTGAGCCTTGTTTTGAGTTTCCCAAGTAAAGCCAGTACCCATCACTTGAAACTCTACATCGAGCTTTTGCAGGACATTCTTTTCGCCGTTATCCCAAGTTCCTTTTACAAACTGAGCGACGGCACACTTCTTACCATGGCCGACTGCACGTGTAATCGTACCAAAACCGGATGTTGATTTACCTTTACCGTTACCAGTAATAACCAACAATAGGCCTTTTACTTCTTGTGCTGCAGCGACACGAGCATCGACTTGTTCTTTTACTTTCTGTTGTCTTGCTTTGTGGCGTTGTTCTTTGTTGTCTTCAGTCGACATAACAAATCCTTTTAAGTTGTGATTGCGCCTATCATAGCCTAACTTAACGATAGCAAAAACCATCGGAAGAACAGGTGATTAGGGATGAAAAAGATACTTGTGGTTTGTATGGGGAATATTTGCCGTTCGCCAACAGGTGAAGCGGTACTAAGGAAGAAAGCGCAACAACTGGATATTGACGTTGTGGTTGACTCTGCAGGGACGATTGGTTTTCATCAAGGCAACCCGCCAGACTCGCGTTCGAAATCTGCAGGAGAGAAGCGAGGCTACAGCTTTAAGGGGATTATTTCTCGTAAAGTGGTTGATAATGACTTCGAAGAATTTGACCTGATACTCGCGGCAGATAGAGCCAATTTAGACGACTTAATGAGCCAGTGTCCAGCTCACTTCCAATACAAGCTTGCGTTATTTTTAAGCTTTGGAGAGTCACAATATCAAGAGGTCCCCGATCCCTATTATGGTGAGGGAAATGGCTTTGAATTGGTGTTGGATTTAATCGAAGAGTCTAGCGAAGCGATATTGCGTTCATTGTAGTGTGTAATCACGCTGAGTACGCTTAACGTAGGTAGTATTTGAAGTAGTCATAATTCGTCCTCAATGTGTAAACACATTTTAGGACGGGACATAGATATAAAAAAAAGCCGACATTGAATGCCGGCCTTTCTAAATCTAACTTAAAGCTACTGCTAAGATTACTTAGACATTACTTTGTAGATTGGGTCTTCTGCAACGTTCGCTTCAACTAAGCTACCTGCTTTGTGCAGCATAGCAACACAGTCTTGGCTTAGGTGGCGAAGGTGAAGTGTTTTACCTAATGCCGCGTAACGTTCAGCAATCGTATCGATCGCTTCAATTGCAGAGTGGTCAGTAACGCGTGAGTTTGCGAAATCAACGACTACATCTTGTGGATCGTTATATGCGTCAAACAACTCTAGGAAGTTAGCCGTTGAACCAAAGAAGATTGGACCGTTAACTTTGTACTCTTTAGAGCCTTCAGCGTTTACAGACGTGTCTGCGTAGATGTGTTTAGCATGTTGCCAAGCAAACATCAGCGCTGAAGCTACAACACCCACACCTACTGCGACAGCAAGGTCGGTCAGTACTGTTACTACGGTAACAAGAACGATAACGAAGAAGTCTTGCTTAGGAACGCGACGTGCAAGCTTGAAGGTTGCCCACTCAAATGTACCGATAACAACCATGAACATTACGCCCACAAGTGCTGCTAGAGGAATCATTTCAATCAGTGCAGAACCGAACAGGATGAACATGAGTAGTGCAACTGCCGCTACAATACCTGAAAGGCGACCACGACCGCCTGAGTTTACGTTGATCATCGATTGACCGATCATCGCACAACCACCCATCGCGCCAAATACTGAACACGTTACGTTAGCCATACCTTGACCAACACATTCACGGTTAGATTGACCACGAGTGTTTGTCATTTCATCTAGTACTGTCAGTGTCAGTAGAGACTCGATCAGGCCGATAGCCGCAAGAATAATTGCGTAAGGCAGGATGATCTGTAGTGTCTCAAAAGAAAACGGAACAGCAGGAATAGAGAACGTTGGTAGAGAACCCGCTAGCGTTGCAGCTTCGTCACCAGACATCGTACGTAGGAAGTCGACAACAGTTCGAGTTTCAAGGTCAAGACCTACAACCAAAGCTGTTACTGTAACAATAGCAACCAATGAAGATGGTACCGCTGTTGTTAGCTTAGGTAGGAAGTGGATGATAGCCATTGTAAGGGCTACTAGACCCAGCATTAGTGTCATTTGACCGCTTGGTAACCAAGTTAGTGCACCTGTTACGTCTGGTGCTTTAAATTGACCAAGCTGAGCTAGGAAGATAACAATTGCCAAACCGTTCACGAAACCAATCATTACTGGGTGTGGAACGATACGGATAAATTTACCTAGCTTAAATACACCCGCTGCAATTTGCAGAAGGCCGGCTAGCATAACTGCCGCAAATAGGTATTGAACGCCATGGGTTGCCACTAGGCTCACCATTACAACAGCCATTGCGCCAGTTGCACCAGAAATCATACCTGGACGACCGCCGAAGACAGAAGTAATTAAACCTACGATGAATGCTGCGTATAGACCAACCATTGGGTCAACGCCTGCAACAAAGGCGAATGCTACGGCTTCAGGTACCAGAGCTAGGGCTACTGTAAGACCTGAAAGCACATCATTCTTTACAGAGTGCTTTGAAAATTGTGGGAATTCGAACATGTTTGCTCAGCTATGCTTAAGATGGATTTACCGACACGGGTGTATTGCGTAGCCAAACAGTGATGGAAAAGAGCGGCAATAGCGAAGTGTCGAAAAGATAAGTGCGCGAATGCTACCCAAAAATGTGATTAAGTTCAAGGTTGAACCTAACTTTGAGTAATATATCTGTTAATTTTTATTCGATTATTAGATATGAAAAAGGCTGCTTTAATAAGCAGCCTTTGATTCTATTTACTTGCGATTATCTATCAGTAATCACTAGTAGTTTGGCTTTGTCATCGCCGCGCCAGCTTTGTTCGACGCTGCCTGACTGCCTGCACCTTTCGATACAAAACGTTCAGTGCGGAACGGAGCTGCAATCACTTCAATCTCTTTGATCTCTTGAGGACCAGGAGCTTTAGTCATTGGTGAACCGGCTTGTTTCTTAGCAACTGCTGCCTTTGGTGCCGCTTTAGGAGCTTCTGTTTTTACAACAGGTGCTTCTTCAACTTTTGCACTTTCAGCTTTAGGCGCTTCAGCTTCAACAACTGGTGCTGCTTCTGCTACAACAGGCGCTTCAACTTTCGTCGCTTCTGCAATCACTGGAGCTTCAACTTTCGCAGTTTCAACGACCACTGGTGCTTCTTCAACGACTGCAGGAGCTTCAACAGCAGCTTCTTCGCGACGGATAATCACTTTGCCCATAGCTAGTTCAGGACATGCGAAGCCGCCAGCCATTGCTACGTTGCTTTGTGGTGCCGTCTCTAGAGCAACACTCTGCTCTTGAACAGATGTTTGAGCTTCAGCTACTACTTGAACTTCAGCCACTTCAGGTTTTGTCTGCTTGTGGTGAGGTTTTGGAATGAAGCGAGGCATCACTTTACCCATAGCCATCTCTGGAGAAGCTACACCACCTTTACGTAGGCGGAATGGGTTAGGGCGACGATCACGACCGCGACGACGACGTTGACCACTTGCACGTAGGTGACGTGGAGAACGACGGTTACGACGTTGTTTCGGCTCTTCCTGTTCAGTTTGCTCTGCATTCGCTTGAGTTGCTTCTACTTGTTCCGCAACTTTTTGCTCTTGAGCTACTGATTGTTCTTTTGAAACAGATAGTTCTTTAGCAGCAACTTGCTCTTTTGAAGCATTATCTTCAGCTTGAGCTTGCTGGTCTTTAACACGAACTTGCTTGTTCAGTTTACGACGCTGACGACGCTCTTTAATCTTAGCTGCTTTCGCTTCAGGCTTAGCCTTAGGCGCTTCCGGTTTTCCAGCTTGTGCTTCTGCCGCTAGCTGTAGACCTTCTTCTGCTAATTTAGATGGTGCTTGCTCTTCGCGTTGCTTCTGTTCATCACGTGGCTTATTGCGACGGTCTTGCTTAGGCTTACGAGGCTGACGATTTTGCTGTGGAGCTGCCTCTTTCTGCTCTTCAGGTTTCTCATCACGTGCAGGCTTACGACGACGTTTGTTGTCACGGTTTTCGTTACGATTGTCACCACGCTCACCACGTTGGTTACGACGACGGTTATCGTTACGATCACGGCGTTGACGGTTGCCGTTGTTGCGATTGTTTTTAGGTTTTTCTTCTTGCTTCTCTTCTTCTTTCTTCTCTTCTTGAGTTGAAGAGCCAAATAAGAAGCTACCGATAGCTTTGAAGAAACGACCAATTAGACCTGATTCTTGAGTTGCTGATGGCTCAGCTTTTTTCTCTTCTACAGCTTTAGGTGCTGGAGCGGGAGTTGGTGCCGATTGAGCCGGAGCTGCAAAGCCTTTCAGAGCAGGTTCTTCGATCTTCTTAGGACGAATAGTCTGTTCAGCTGGCTCTTTGCTTTCCGCTTCTTTTAGAGCTTCTAGCTTGTTAGGCAGCAAGTAAGAGAGTAGATCGAACTCTTCACCTTCACGAACACGGATAACCTCAAAGTGCGGCGTTTCCATGTCTGAGTTAGGAACAACAGTGATCTTAACTTCTTGGTTCTTCTCGATGTGGTTTACTGAGCGACGTTTTTCGTTCAGAAGGTAAGAAGCGATTGGAACAGGTACAACAGCAAGTACTTGTGCTGTGTTGTCTTTTAGAGCTTCTTCTTCAATCAAACGTAGAACAGAAAGTGCTAGAGATTCGTTATCACGAACAACACCAGTACCTGTACAACGAGGACAAATGTGGTGGCTTGCTTCTGCTAGTGATGGGCTCAAACGTTGACGAGACATCTCTAGAAGACCAAAGCGAGAAATACGACCAATCTGAACACGTGCGCGATCTAAACGAACGGCATCACGTAGACGGCTTTCTACTTCGCGTTGGTGACGAACCGGAGTCATATCGATAAAGTCGATTACAACAAGGCCACCTAGGTCACGCAGACGTAATTGACGGGCAATTTCATCAGCTGCTTCTAGGTTAGTGTTAAGTGCTGTTTCTTCAATATCGCCGCCCTTTGTTGCACGAGCAGAGTTGATATCGATAGAAGTCAGTGCTTCTGTTGGGTCGATTACGATAGAACCACCAGATGGAAGACGAACTTCACGTTGGAAAGCAGATTCAATCTGGCTTTCAATCTGGTAATGGCTGAATAGTGGCACTTCACCATCGTATTTCTTAACGCGATTCATGAAATCTGGGCGTATTAATTGAATGTGCGCTTGTGCACGTTCAAAAATAGTATTGCTGTCGATTAGAATCTCGCCAATATCACGACGTAGGTAGTCACGAATCGCACGAACGATAACGTTACTCTCTTGGTGAATTAAGAAAGGAGCTGCATTTGAATCAGAAGCTTGCTTGATAGCGCCCCAGTGATTCAGTAGTACGTTTAGGTCCCACTCTAGCTCTTCTGCACTTTTACCAACACCCGCTGTACGCACGATTAGGCCCATACCTTGAGGAAGCTCAAGAGTGCTTAATGCTGCTTTCAGTTGAGTGCGTTCATCACCTTCGATACGACGAGAAATACCGCCTGCACGAGGGTTATTAGGCATAAGAACTAAGTAACTACCAGCCAAAGAGATGAAAGTTGTCAGTGCAGCACCTTTGCTACCACGTTCTTCTTTCTCTACTTGTACGATTACTTCTTGGCCTTCTTTTAGCACTTCTTTAATGCTAGGACGGCCTTGGTATGTATAACCTTCAGGGAAGTATTCGCGGGCAATTTCTTTAAGAGGGAGGAAACCGTGACGTTCTGCGCCGTAATCAACGAATGCCGCTTCTAGGCTTGGTTCAATACGGGTAATACGTCCTTTGTAGATATTCGCTTTCTTTGACTCGTGACCTGGACTTTCGATATCTAGATCGAACAGTCGCTGGCCATCAACCAAAGCGACACGCAACTCTTCTTTTTGAGTTGCGTTAATTAACATTCTTTTCATTTAGAAATTCTCATTGTCTTTTCTTATTTTCATCATTGTTCTTATCGCTTTATTTCGTTTCTCATGGTGCCAGATCCCATGGCTTTATCGGTGCAGCCTCCCGGCTGGAGAGGGATGCTCTGGGGCACGTCAGTCATCATAGGGAGTTAGCCTATGATCCGCGATGTGGCGGTGAATACTCAACATGAGCGTACGTGAGTAGAGCGATAAGGAACCCAGTTGACCGTGTCTTACGCCGATTGCAGCACTGTCTAATCTGAGTTATCTACTCATTTACTTGCTTATGAATGGTTAGCTGTTTAAATAATAGTCAAACCACTGATAGCAGCTGTGAACTATAGCAGCGGTCGGTAAACACAGCAATCTGCTTTGTCGGAATGCTGTAAAAAAAACAGTTTTTGTTTGGGTTTTGATAGCTCTAACTCACTGTCTATAAATAATTTATCAATTGATATTTTAATTTGCAGGAATCTTGGTGCTTTTTTGTTCGAAGAATCAAAGAAATATAGAACTTCAACGAGCATTTGAGGATAGATCGGCAGGGATTAAGGATAAATAAGTTCGGAATAGAGCTAAGAAAATCTCAATTATCAAAAGTGACAGTGATACAATAGCCCAATGAGCGAAATTAGAACCCAAGTCCAATTCGTCGACATTGACGAAGATATGGCTGGTCAGCGTATTGATAACTTCTTACGCAACCAATTAAAAAACATCCCGAAAAGCATGATTTACCGAATCGTGCGTAAAGGCGAAGTCCGCGTAAACAAAAAACGCATCAAGGCTGAGTACAAACTAAAAGCTGGTGATTTAGTTCGTATTCCGCCAGTTACCATTGAAGAGAAAGTTGAAGAGAACGTGCCAAGCACGAAACTCAACAAGGTTTCAGAATTGGAACAGTGCATCATCTATGAAGATGATCACATGCTGATTTTGAATAAACCATCAGGTACTGCGGTTCATGGTGGTAGTGGACTTAAGTTCGGCGCAATTGAAGCGTTAAGAGCACTTCGTCCCGATGCTCGCTTTCTTGAATTAGTGCACCGTATCGATAGAGATACGTCTGGCATTTTGCTTGTTGCTAAGAAGCGCTCGGCGCTAAGACACCTTCAAGCACAGTTCCGTGAAAAAACCGTACAGAAGTATTACTTTGCTTTAGTGATGGGTGAGTGGAAGAACAGCTGTAAGGTTGTAAATGCTCCATTGCTAAAAAATGAAGTAAACAGCATTGTTCGCGTGAACCCAAACGGCAAAGCTTCTGAAACCCGCTTTAAGGTTTTAGAGAAATTCCAAGAGGCGACGTTGATTCAAGCTAGTCCAATTACAGGCCGTACACACCAAATCCGTGTGCACGCTCAGTATACTGGTCACCCAATTGCTTGGGATGATCGCTACGGTGATCGTCGTTTTGACGCTTACACGGGCAAGGTTGGTCTTGATCGTCTGTTCTTACATGCCGCGAACATCAAGTTTACGCACCCAGGTAGTGAAGAGAAGATGGATATCTCGGCGCCAATGGAAAGAAGGTTAGAGAAAGCCCTCACTGGATTACGTAAGATCTAAGAAGATACGAGATACGAAAAGAAGATATTCTTTTTAAATCGAGTGTGTACATAGAATCATAAAGGTTGGCGAATATCGTCAACCTTTTTTGTTTTCTGCTGGAGAAGTTCCTTCAACTCGCTCGCTCCTCGCTCTTGAGGATGACGATTTTTCCTGAGTAAAGTCAGTCCGTGTTGCTATCGAGTTAATCAATTAGCTGATTGGATAATGTAGCGATTTGAGTGATTCCCTAGACTGACGAAGGAGAGAGTAGGGAATCTCTAACAAAAGAGAGAGTATCCATTATAGCACATTCATTCCTTGCACTTCTAACATATCGACTAGATCGATCAGCGGTAAACCGATCAAAGTATTTGGGTCTTTGCCTTCCATCTGTTTAAACAACGCGATGCCTAACCCTTCACACATAAAACTACCGGCGCAGTAATAAGGCTGTTCTTTCTCAACATAACTAATGATCTGTTGCTCTGTTAAATCGCGGAAATGCACTACGAAGGTGTCGAGACGCGTGTCAGCTTTGTTAGCCTCACTGTTCCAAACCGAAAGCCCGGTATAAAAAGTAATACTCTTGCCGCTTTGGCGAGATAATTGCTCGATCGCTTTTTCTCGAGTACGAGGCTTACCTATGATCTCTCCGTCAATCACACAAACCTGATCAGAGCCAATGACTAAGCTAGGCAGCTCCACAGCACAAGACTTAGCTTTGGTCTCAGCAAGGCGCATCACCAACTGTTGAGGTGTCTCTTCGGGAAGCGGCGTTTCATCGCAGTCAGGCTTAGCTGTGACAAAGTTTAACTGTAGTTTTTTGAGGATCTCTTGCCTAAATGGAGACGTAGAAGCTAAAACTAGTTGGTAATTTCTCATTTTAATTTACAATTCGAGTAAGCATTTAGTTCAGGATAACGTAACTTATCCTGCTATTCATAATGCTCTGAACAGGAAAGGTAGGAAAGTACATTTTTTTTGCCATTTCCTTTGACTAAACATGATTTGGAAGATAAGATTCGCGCCCTATGCAAAAGGAAAAAATACCGCGTACAGTTGATCCGGCAAGAACGGCTCAAAAACGACTTGATGTGAATGGTATCATTCAGGTCAGTCTTTTAAAGCGTTTAACCGAAGCAACTGAAGGCGTAAAACGTGACGCGCAAGTCTCAATGTCATTTGGGCTTGATGAACAACGATTAGTCGTTATCTCTGGTAAAGCTAACGTCGAAGTCGATTTAGAGTGTCAACGTTGTAATGAGGTTTTCGCACATGAGTGCGATGTCCAATTTACTTATACTCCTGTTTACAGTGAGAAAAGTGAAGAGGAAGCACCGGAAGAGTACGATTTGGTAGATCTGAACGAGTACGGTGAGTTAGACCTGATTCAATTAGTTGAAGACGAGTTCATCCTTGGATTGCCACAAATAGCAATGCACGACGATGCGGACTGTAGCGTTAACTCAAATAATTTGGTATTTGGTGAACTTCCTGAAGAAATTGAGGAAGATAAAAAGCCGAATCCATTTGATGTTTTAAAAAACTTAAAGAAGTAACTTATTAATAAGTATCTTTAAGAATTTACATAGGAGTAGGGTCAATGGCCGTACAAAAGAGCAAGAAATCACGTTCAATGCGTGGCATGCGTCGTTCACACGATGCACTAACTACAGCTGCACTTTCTGTAGACGCAACTTCAGGTGAAACTCACCTACGTCACAACGTGACTGCCGAAGGTTTCTACCGCGGCAAAAAGGTTATCAACAAGTAAGGTTGACCTTTGCAAAATCTAACCGTTGCGCTTGATGCAATGGGCGGGGACTTCGGTCCTCGTGTAACAGTGCCTGCCGCCGTGCAGGCACTGTCGTATTTCCCAGAGCTAAAAGTCATTCTCATAGGTGATCGAACCGCGATCACATCTCAATTATCTTCATTAGGTCGAATGCCTGATTCTCGTTTGAGTATCCAGCATTGTGATCGAGTTATTTCCAATTCTGAAAAACCGTCACTAGCCTTACGTAACAGTCAGGGTAGCTCTATGCGTGCTGCTATTGATTTGGTTGCTGAATCACAGGCTGATGCTTGTGTGAGTGGTGGTAACACCGGCGCACTGATGGCGCTATCTCGTTTCAGACTCAAACTTCTTCCCGGCATTGATAGGCCTGCATTGGTTTCAGCTTTGCCTACTGCTTCTGGCAACCGTACATGGATGCTTGATTTAGGGGCGAACGTTTCTAGTGACGCAGATTCACTGTTTCAGTTTGCCGTAATGGGCAGTGCATTAGCCGAACAACATTTAGGTCGCGCGCCACGTGTCGCTATCTTGAATATCGGCGCAGAAGAAATTAAAGGCAATGACCTTGTAAAACGATGCGCTGAAATGTTGTCGAATACTCAGTCTGTGAATTTCATAGGCTATATTGAAGGTAATCAATTACTTCAAGATGCTGCTGATGTCGTCGTATGTGATGGTTTTGTGGGCAATGTCTGCTTAAAAACGTGCGAAGGTACGGCTCAGCTCTTTATTGATAAGCTAAAAACGCGCATGATGGCTTCAACAATAAAGGGTTGGATAGCCAGAATGTTGTTTTCTGAGCTATTTACTGAATTAAAAACCTTGAACCCCGACCAGTATAACGGCGCAAGTTTGTTAGGATTGCGCGGCATTGTCATTAAAAGTCATGGAAGTGCTGATGTGTCTGCAGTCGTCAACGCGATTGGTGAGGCAGTACACGAGGTCAAACGACAAGTCCCCAGCCGCATTAGCGATCGTTTGGAAGCGGTTTTACTCGAGAGGCATTATTAGTCTTCATGTATAGCAAAATTTTAGGTACTGGCAGCTACTTGCCATCTCAGGTGCGTACAAACGCAGACTTAGAGAAAATGGTAGAGACTAGCGATGAGTGGATTGTTGCTAGAACAGGTATTAAAGAGCGTCGTATTTCAGCGGAAAACGAAACCGTTGCTGATATGGCGTTTTACGCTGCTGAGAATGCCATTGAAATGGCAGGTATCGACAAAGAAGATATTGATTTAATCATCGTTGCGACAACCAGCAGTAGCCACACATTCCCGTCTTCGGCATGTCAGGTACAAGGTAAGCTTGGAATTAAAGGCTGCCCTGCGTTTGATTTGGCTGCAGCGTGTTCTGGTTTTGTTTACGCACTGTCTGTTGCTGATCAACACATCAAGACTGGCATGTGTAAGAACGTTTTGGTAATTGGTGCTGATGCACTGTCAAAAACCTGTGATCCGACTGACCGCTCTACTATCATCTTATTTGGTGATGCAGCAGGCGCGGTGGTTGTAGGCGCAAGCGAAGAGCCAGGTATTTTGTCTACTCACATTTACTCTGATGGTAAATACGGTGAGCTTCTAAGCCTAGAAGTACCAGAGCGCGGCGGTGATGCTGACAAATGGCTGCACATGGCAGGCAACGAAGTATTCAAAGTGGCGGTAACTCAGCTTTCTAAGCTAGTTAAAGACACATTAGCTGCGAATAATATGGATAAGTCAGAGCTTGATTGGTTAGTTCCACACCAAGCGAACTACCGTATTATCTCGGCAACGGCTAAAAAGCTGACAATGTCGCTTGATCAAGTAGTTATTACTCTTGATAAGCACGGTAATACGTCAGCAGCTACCGTGCCAACAGCACTCGATGAGGCTGTTCGCGACGGGCGAATTAAACGTGGTCAAACGCTTCTTCTTGAAGCCTTTGGTGGCGGCTTCACTTGGGGTTCTGCGTTAGTTAAATTCTAACCTCAAGCGATAATCAACAAACAAGGCACATAACTTATGTGCCTTATTCAATTTTTTGCTTTGCTTAAAGGATAATTACAATGAGCAAGTTTGCTATCGTATTCCCAGGCCAAGGCTCTCAAGCTATCGGTATGCTTGCTGACCTAGGCGAACAGTATGATGTTGTTAAACAGACATTTGCTGAAGCTTCAGAAGCACTTGGTTACGATCTATGGGCATTGGTTCAAGATGGTCCAGTAGAAAATCTAAATGAAACTTTCCGCACTCAACCGGCTCTATTAACAGCGTCTGTTGCTATTTGGCGTGTATGGCAAGAACTTGGCCTAGAGCAACCTGTAAATCTAGCAGGTCACAGCCTAGGCGAATACTCTGCACTAGTATGTGCAGGCGTTATCGACTTTAAAGAAGCGATCAAGTTGGTTGAACTACGTGGTCAACTGATGCAAGAAGCGGTTCCTGCAGGTGTTGGTGCAATGTACGCAATCATCGGTCTAGACGATGAAGCGATTGCTAAGGCGTGTGAAGAAGCTGCGCAAGACGAAGTTGTGTCTCCAGTTAACTTTAACTCTCCTGGCCAAGTTGTTATCGCGGGTAACAAAGCGGCAGTAGAGCGTGCTGGTGCACTTTGTAAAGAAGCGGGCGCTAAGCGTGCACTTCCGTTACCTGTTTCTGTGCCGTCTCACTGTGCACTGATGAAGCCAGCAGCAGACAAGCTAGCGGTGGCTCTAGAAGCTCTAGAGTTCAACACGCCAGCACTGCCTGTTATCAATAACGTTGATGTTATTGCTGAAACAGACCCTGCAAAAATTAAAGACGCACTTGTTCGTCAGCTATACAGCCCAGTTCGTTGGACTGAAGGTGTACAAGCGATGAACGAGCAAGGTGTTGAGAAGCTACTTGAATTAGGCCCTGGTAAAGTTCTTACTGGTCTAACAAAACGAATCGTAAAAACTATGACAGCTGCTGCAGTTAATGACACTGCATCACTAGAAGCTGCTAAGTAATAACCACTTAATAGAGAAGTTATGATGAATTTAGAAGGCAAAGTTGCACTAGTTACAGGCGCAAGCCGTGGCATCGGTCGTGCAATCGCTGAACTTTTAGTTGAGCGTGGTGCTAAAGTTATCGGTACTGCTACATCTGAAGGCGGCGCAGCTGCAATTAGCGAGTACCTTGGTGAGAACGGTAAAGGTCTTGCTCTTAATGTAACTGATACTGACTCAATTGCTGCTACACTGAAAACCATCAACGATGAATTCGGTGCGATTGACATTCTAGTTAACAACGCAGGTATCACTCGTGATAACCTACTTATGCGTATGAAAGACGACGAGTGGAATGACATCATCGATACTAACCTAACGCCTATCTTCCGCATGTCTAAAGCTGTATTGCGTGGCATGATGAAGAAGCGTCAAGGTCGTATCGTAAACGTTGGTTCTGTAGTAGGTACTATGGGTAACGCTGGTCAAGCTAACTACGCAGCTGCAAAAGCAGGCGTAATTGGTTTTACTAAATCAATGGCTCGTGAAGTTGCGTCTCGTGGCGTTACAGTGAACACTGTAGCTCCTGGTTTCATCGAAACTGACATGACTAAAGCGCTAAATGATGACCAACGTGCAGCAACTTTGGCGAATGTACCAGCAGGTCGACTAGGTGACCCTCGCGAAATCGCTGAAGCTGTGGTATTTTTGGCGTCACCTGCGGCAGCTTATATCACAGGTGAAACACTTCACGTCAATGGCGGTATGTACATGGTGTAAATTATGTGCAACATTTGTGCATGATTTAAGTCAAGATCATACGTAATTTCGGTTAAAATCGTGAAAATTGTGGTTTGACCAGAAAAGTTGACCTTGCAACTTTCAATAGATTGAATAAACTACGGAAAACATCGCATAAAGCGAACTCTGTAAAGGAAAAGAAAAAATGAGCAACCTCGAAGAACGCGTAAAGAAAATCATTGTTGAACAGCTAGGTGTAGACGAAGCTGAAGTTAAAAACGAAGCTTCTTTCGTTGATGACCTAGGTGCAGATTCTCTAGACACAGTTGAGCTAGTAATGGCTCTAGAAGAAGAATTCGACACTGAAATCCCAGATGAAGAAGCTGAGAAAATTACTACTGTTCAAGCAGCTATCGATTACGTAACTAGCGCTCAGTAATAATCTCTCCCAGGCGGTCACCTCGACCGCCTGTGTTTTATCTAACTCATCTATCCTCATCTTAAATCACCTCAATCCCCGGAGTGTAAAATCGTGTCCAAGCGTCGTGTAGTTGTCACTGGCATGGGTATGTTGTCACCGGTAGGCAACACTGTAGAATCTTCTTGGAAAGCCCTGCTAGCTGGTCAAAGTGGTATCGTTAATATCGAGCACTTTGATGCAACCAATTTCTCAACTCGTTTTGCAGGTCTAGTTAAAGACTTTAACTGCGAAGAGTATATGACTAAAAAAGATGCTCGTAAGATGGACTTGTTCATCCAGTACGGCGTCGCAGCAGGTA
Organism: Vibrio satsumensis; assembly: GCF_050337435.1. Taxonomy (NCBI): domain Bacteria; kingdom Pseudomonadati; phylum Pseudomonadota; class Gammaproteobacteria; order Vibrionales; family Vibrionaceae; genus Vibrio; species Vibrio satsumensis. Next base: position 370,763 of record NZ_JAKJSX010000007.1, read on the forward strand.
TTCAAGCTTTAGATGATTCAGCCCTAACTATTACTGAAGAAAACGCTCCACGTGTGGGTGTTGCTATCGGTTCTGGTATTGGTGGTCTTGGTTTGATCGAAGCCGGTCACCAAGCTCTAACTGAAAAAGGTCCTCGTAAGATCAGCCCGTTCTTCGTACCGTCGACGATCGTGAATATGATTGCTGGTCACATGTCTATCATGCGTGGTCTACGCGGTCCAAACATCGCGATTTCTACTGCATGTACGACTGGCCTACATAACATTGGTCACGCGGCTCGTATGATTGCATACGGCGATGCTGACGCAATGCTAGCGGGTGGTGCTGAAAAAGCATCAACGCCACTAGGTATGGGTGGTTTTGGTGCGGCTAAAGCACTGTCTACTCGTAACGATGAGCCTCAAAAAGCTTCTCGTCCATGGGACAAAGGCCGTGACGGCTTCGTTCTTGGTGACGGTGCAGGCATGATGGTTCTTGAAGAGTACGAACATGCGAAAGCTCGTGGCGCTAAGATTTACTGTGAGCTAGTTGGCTTCGGTATGTCGGGTGACGCTTACCACATGACATCTCCAAGTGAAGATGGCTCAGGTGGTGCACTAGCAATGGAAGCTGCTATGCGTGATGCTGGCATTACTGGTGAACAAATCGGTTATGTAAACGCACACGGTACTTCGACTCCTGCTGGTGACGTAGCGGAAGTTAAGGGCATCAAGCGTGCTCTTGGCGAAGCAGGCAGCAAGCAAGTATTGGTTTCTTCTACGAAATCAATGACAGGTCACCTTCTAGGTGCTGCTGGTTCTGCTGAAGCTATCATCACGGCAATGTCTCTGGTTGACCAAATTGTTCCACCAACAATCAACCTAGATGACCCTGAAGAAGGCTTAGATATTGACTTAGTACCTCACACTGCGCGTGAAGTTAGCAACATGGAATATGCTGCATGTAACTCATTCGGTTTCGGTGGTACAAACGGCTGTTTGATCTTCAAAAAGATTTAATCATCTTATTAAAGACGTAAACACTCGTAGATAGTCACAATTAGACTTGTTTTTAAACGGCTTGATGCTTTAGCATTGAGCCGTTTCTTTTTATGGGGAAAAACATGTTTTGGGTTGATGGAGAAAGCCAGCAAACTATCGATATCTTGGACCGCTCGTTTCAGTACGGAGACGGCTGCTTTACAACAATGCTTGTGAGTGATGGTGAGATACAACATTTTCATGATCATCAGCACCGTGTCGACGAATGCCTTAAAGCGCTACGTATTTCCGCTCTTGATTGGGATGTAGTTGGTCTTTGGCTCGATAGTGCACTTCAACATATCCAACACAACGGTCTTCATGAAACAAAGAACCTCCACAAGACAAACAAGCCTCATAATGAAAAAGCAGGGATCAAGCTGCACGTTAGCCGTGGAGCGGGTGGGCGTGGCTACAGTACCAAGAATATCGCCAAGCCGACAATCACCATCAGTACCTTTGATTACCCAAGTCATTATTCAGCGTGGCAAGGCTCCGGTGTTGAACTCGGTATCTGCCATCAAGCGTTAGGTTTGAGCCCACTACTTGCTGGCCATAAGCACAATAATCGTCTTGAGCAGATTTTGATGAAAGATGAAATGGATCAAGCTAATGAAGTGGATGGTGTGGTGCTTGATATTTCGGGTAATGTGATTGAAACCACCATGGCCAATCTGTTTTGGCGCAAAGGTCAGGCGATATACACACCTCAACTCACTCAAAGTGGTGTAGCAGGGGTTATGCGTAAGCAAGTGTTAACCGCGCTGAATCAAGCTGAACTTTCCGTTACAATTAGTGACTACTGCTTATCTCAACTCATGCAAGCTGATGAGGTTTTCATGACCAACTCCATTTTAGGGGTTGCCCCAGTTACCCGTATTAGTGATACCCAATTTAACATTGGAACCGTTACTCGTAGCCTTCAAGGACAACTAAACTCGTGATCAAAAAGTTATTTATTTTTATTATCTTGTGCTTAATCGCAGCCGGTGCTGCTGGTTTTTATGTTTACAACCAAGCACAAGATAACTTGAAACAAGTTATTCAATTAGAAAAACCACAAGTCGTGACTGTTGCTTCAGGTAGCAGCTTTAACCGCGTTCTAGCCCAGTTGATTAACGAGGGGCTTTTTGAGGCTTCTCCTTACGAGAAATTAATCCGTAAGTTACATCCTGAGCTTGTAGACGTAAAAGCGGGAACTTTCCTGCTTGAACCGGGTTTAACCTTAGAGCAAGCGCTACAGGTGCTTGTAGAAGGGAAAGAGCACCAGTTTACCATTACCTTTGTTGAAGGCAGTCGTTTTGACGAATGGCTTGTCCAGCTAAAAGACAACGAATTCATTCAACAGACGTTGGATGGCGTCTCTGAAAAAGAGATTGCTGAAAAGTTGGGTATTGAAAACGAAAAGTTAGAAGGCCTTTTCTTAGCAGAAACGTATCACTATACCTACGGCACCACTGATTTAGATTTGTTGAAGCGGGCGCATCGAGACCTAATGAACGTGGTGAATGAAGAGTGGGAAAATCGAGCGGATAAACTGCCTCTTAAATCGCCATACGAAGCGTTAATTCTTGCATCTATCATTGAGAAAGAGACCGCTGTTGCGTCAGAACGTGAGCGTGTCTCTTCTGTGTTCGTTAACCGTCTGAACAAGCGTATGCGTTTGCAAACTGATCCTACGGTTATCTATGGAATGGGTGAGAGCTACGATGGCAATATCCGTAAGAAAGACTTACGTACGCCAACGCCATACAACACCTATACAATGAGTGGCTTGCCACCGACACCTATCGCTATGGCAGGCAAAGCTTCTATCAACGCGGCGTTGAATCCAGAGAAGAGCAACTACTTGTATTTCGTTGCGAGTGGAACAGGTGGTCACGTATTTTCAAAGAGTTTGACTGAGCATAACCGTGCAGTGCGAGCTTACTTAAAGCAATTAAGAAAAAACAGATAAAGAAATAATTATGAATCAGTCGAAATTTATCGTGGTTGAAGGCCTTGAAGGCGCTGGCAAAAGCACAGCAATCAATGCCATCGTTGAGACATTAAAAGCGTCGGGTGTCGAGGATATTGTTAATACTCGCGAGCCGGGTGGTACAGTCTTAGCTGAAAAGATGCGCTCATTGGTTAAAGAAGAGCACGAAGGCGAGAAGCTTCAAGACATGACTGAATTGCTGCTGATGTACGCAGCACGTGTTCAATTAGTAGAGAACGTCATCAAGCCCGCACTCGACAGTGGTAAATGGGTCTTGGGTGATCGTCATGATATGTCTTCACAGGCTTACCAAGGTGGTGGTCGTCAGATTGCACGCACGACAATGGAATCACTGAAAGCAACCACGCTAGGCGGCTTTAAGCCCGATCTAACGCTATATTTGGACCTAGACCCTAGAGTAGGGCTAGAGCGTGCTAGAGGCCGTGGTGAGCTTGATAGAATTGAAAAAATGGACATCTCATTTTTCGACCGCACGCGTGAGCGCTATTTAGAAATTGCAGAACAAGATGATTCTGTACTTGTGATTAATGCGCAGCAAGAAATTGAGCAAGTAGCCACTGATATTAAAGTTGCGCTAACTGCTTGGCTCGACAAACAGTAGGTAGTCATGGCTGAAGTGTATTCTTGGCTCACACCGGTATGGAGTGAGTGGAAAAAAAGTCTCGATGCGGAGCGTTTTCCTAACTCTGTGATTGTTAATGCGCCGCAAGGGCTCGGCGTTGATGCGTTGATTAACCAACTTACCGACGCATTGATGTGTACGAATTATGAAAGCGAGTCGTGCGGGTTTTGCCACAGCTGTGAATTAATGAAGTCGGGCAGTCATCCTGATTTTCATGTGATCTCACCAGAGAAAGAAGGTAAGTCGATCACAGTTGATCAAGTGCGTGCCAGCAACCGCTGGGCTCAAGAGTCTTCTCAGTTAGGTGGTTTGCGCGTTATCTTGCTTAACCCTGCTGAAGCAATGAACGAATCGGCTTCCAATGCACTACTGAAAACTCTGGAAGAGCCATCAAGCAAGTGTATTTTCATTCTGTCTACTCGCAACAGTAATCGCTTAATGCCGACTATTATCAGCCGTTGTCAGCAATTCAACGTGGTTAGCCCGCAGTTAGAGGCAGGTTCGGCGTGGTTAGATGGGGAAGTGGGCAAAGCGGTACCGCAGTATATTTTAGCACTCAATGACAACGCGCCTTTAAAAGCAAAAGCGATGTTTGAGCAAGGTGGCGTTGAAGCATCAACAAAAGCGCTCGATGGCTTTGTGAATGTGATAAAAGGCACTCAACCTGACATGCTAAAGTTCTCTACAGAGCTTAGCAAAGACCCTTTAATTCAACTTGGCTGGCTTTGGCATTTATTGTCGGATGTACAGAAGCTGCATTTTGGTTTGGCGAATCAGGCTATCACTCCGAGTGCAAAAGCACTGTGTGAGGTGATGTCTTACCAAAGTGCTTATGCAGCATCGAATAAACTGCTGATATTGATTGAGCAGTTAAAGCAACACCCTGGGCTCAATACGGAGCTACTCATAATGAATTGGCTAATAGCCACTTGCGAGGAAACATGTTCGTAGATTCCCACTGTCACTTAGACAAACTGGATTACCAAGATTTACACACCAGCGTAGAAGATGTGGTTAACAAGGCGAAGGCTGCCAATGTAGACCAATTGCTTTCTGTCGGTGTGACACTAGATTCGTTTGAAAACATGCTCGAGATGATCTCGCCGTTTGATAACGTCAAAGCCTCCTGTGGCGTTCATCCTCTCGATGTTGAAAGTGATTTCTGCCTAGAGACAATGCGTGAGTACGTGAGCAATCCCAAGGTTGTAGCGATTGGTGAGACAGGTTTAGATTATCACTACCAACCAGAGACTGCGGAGCTACAACAGCTACGATTTAAGCAGCATGTTGAATTGGCCGTTGAGCTTAATAAACCTTTGATCATCCATACTCGTAACGCACGTGAAGACACATTGGCTATTTTACGTGATGGCGGAGCTGAGAAGTGTGGTGGCGTGATTCACTGCTTTACTGAAGATCAAGCGTTCGCTGAAGCGGCAATGGAGCTAGGTTTTTATATCTCAATTTCAGGTATCGTGACCTTCAAACAAGCAACAGAACTCAAAGAAGTTGTTAGGAAGCTTCCTCTCGATAGGCTATTGATCGAGACAGATTCTCCATATTTGGCGCCAATTCCATATCGTGGTAAGCAGAATCAGCCTGCATATGTTGTAGAAGTTGCAGCCTATATTGCACAATTGAAAGGCTTGTCAATGAAAGAGGTTGCTGAACAAACAACCAAAAATTATCAAAAACTTTTTTTGCGATAAAAAACGAAGTAAACAAATAAAAGGGAGCGAAAGCTCCCTTTTTGTGTTTTTGATCACCAAAAATGCTTTTTTTTTTAATGTTTACTAATTATGTTGAACTTGAGATGGCTATTTATAACATTTGTAATTTTGTTACTAAAAATAACATTAGCTCCTATTTTATTTACCCAGTAAAATAATAGGTCTCATTGAAAATGCCCTTTATTTTCAATGAATTAAATAATTGTAAAGCATTGCATTTCTAGATTTGACATGTGATCCAAGACGTGTTTTGAAACTAAATTTCGTAAGTGACTAGAAAGTTAGTTCCCCATCAATATATATTTAGCGGCAGAAAATATAATGCAATACATGGTTACATTTTCACTGGGTGCTAACATATAGGCTACGGGGGTGTGCCGTTAGAACCCATATAATTATTTTATCTTTATCAGGAGCATAAACATGTTTAAGAACCTTTTTGCTAGCCTGCAGAAAGTTGGTAAGTCTCTGATGCTTCCAGTATCAGTTTTACCAGTTGCGGGTATTTTGCTAGGTGTCGGTGCAGCAGATCTTCCTTTCATTCCAGAAATCGTTTCAAACCTAATGGAACAAGCTGGTGGTTCAGTATTCGGTCAAATGGCACTACTGTTCGCAGTAGGTGTTGCACTTGGCTTTACTAACAACGATGGTGTGGCTGGTCTAGCTGCTATCGTTGGTTACGGCATCATGACTGCTACACTTGGCGTAATGGCTGGTGTAATGGGCGTTGATAAAATCGATACTGGTGTACTAGGTGGTATCCTAGTCGGTGGTGTTGCTGCTTGGGCATTCAACCGTTTCTTCCGTATTCAACTACCAGAGTACCTTGGCTTCTTCGCTGGTAAGCGTGCAGTGCCAATTATCACAGGTTTCTCTGCGATTGGTCTAGCAATCCTACTATCTGTAGTATGGCCACCAGTTGGCGGCGCTATCTCTGCGTTCTCTGATTGGGCTGCTCACCAAAACCCACAAGTGGCGTTTGGTATCTACGGTATCGTTGAGCGTTCTCTAATTCCATTTGGTCTTCACCACGTTTGGAACGTACCTTTCTTCTTTGAAGCTGGTACTTGTGTAAACGCTGCTGGTGAAACTCAAAATGGTGTTCTTACTTGTTACCTAGTTGCTGATGACGCATCTCGTGCAGCGGGCAATGGCTTCGGTCAGCTAGCTGGTGGTTACATGTTCAAGATGTTCGGCCTACCTGCTGCTGCAATCGCGATTGCACACTCAGCTAAGCCTGAAAACCGCGCTAAAGTAATGGGCATCATGGCTTCTGCTGCGTTGACTTCATTCCTAACGGGTATCACTGAACCAATCGAATTCTCTTTCCTATTCGTTGCTCCAGTACTGTACGCAATCCACGCTCTACTAGCTGGTTCTGCATACGTTCTTGCGAACACTCTAGGTTTTGTACACGGTACATCTTTCTCACACGGTCTAATCGACTTCCTAGTTCTATCTGGCAATGCGTCTAAGATGGGCCTAATGGTTGTATGTGGTATTGCTTACGCTGCAATTTACTACATCGTATTCCGCACTGTGATTAAAGCTCTAGACCTTAAAACTCCAGGCCGTGAAGACGAGACTGAAGAAGAGTCAGTTGCGACTGGTTCTGAACTTGCTGGTGAGCTAGTTGCTGCATTCGGCGGCAAAGCGAACATCACTGGTCTTGACGCTTGTATTACTCGTCTACGTGTTGCTGTAGCTGATACAGCTCTTGTTGACCAAGACAAACTGAAGAAACTAGGCGCTGCAGGTGTTGTTGTTGTTGCTGGTGGCGTACAAGCTATCTTCGGTACTAAGTCTGACAACCTTAAGACAGACATGGATGAGTGGATCCGTAACAACGGTTAATTCTCTGATTCAATAAATTGAAAGGAGGCCGAAAGGCCTCCTTTTTTGTTTTCTGCTTTATGAAAGACTTTCCTGTCTTTAATCTTTTTTAACTCAGAGAGTTACCGTTCGGCTCGATGCGCTGATGTTCGTTCTCAAATTTTTCATATCTTTTATCTTTTACCTAGCGATGACACCTTTAGCTGTTATTCCAGTAAACTACCGTTTTTTAAACACAGTCTGAGAATATTATGAAACATCGTTACTTGATCGGCCTTATGTGCTGCAGTGGAGCCTCTTTTGCCCACGCTTCTGAAGCTCCAGCTTTGGAAGTTGGACTCGCCATTGACCAAGACCTGAGTGTCGTTGTGGAATTTGATCAGAAATACCGTGCTACGATTGGCAATGATGGTGCTGCATTTGACTACATCTGGAAGCGCGGTCAGTTCGAGACTGAAGCTCCGTTGAGCTGGTACGTCGGCGCTGGTGCTTGGGCTGAATGGAATGATGACTTTGGTTTACGCTTGCCGTTAGGTGTGAAGGTGAACTTCTATGAAGGTTGGAATGCTTACGCGCAAGTTCACCCTGAGCTCGACATGTACAAAGGGGTTGAGTTGCAAGTAGGCGGTGCTCTGGGTATTACATACAAGTTCTAACTCGAACCAAAAAACGTTTTTATAATGACAAAGCCAGCATTTAGCTGGCTTTGTCGTTAAATCAGACATCCAGATTTTCTTCTAACTCATTTCGCTTGAGAACAGGCGTTGACTTAGAAAGTAAAACTGAGTCCGATATTGGCCTGGAATTGGTTCATCCAATCGGTATCAAAGCGGATAATGCAGTCTTGCCCAGTGCTTGGCACGCTACAAACACCGGATGTGTCGTTATCGACAACCGTACCTAGCCAGCGTATTTGAGTATTTAAAGCTAAGCGGTCACTAAATTTGTATTCTAAACCACCAAAGATAGAGGTGGAGAATCCATACTTGTCTTTCGCCCAGTCAACATCAACGTAAGACGCCCCAAGACCTAGCCCTAGATAGCCGGACAATACAGGAGAAGCAGGGTAGTAGATACTGCTTTGAAAGTGCAGGTATTGGATGGAGGAACTTAAGTTGAGTGTTTCTAACTCAGAGCTCTGATTGGAATAGAAAAAGCCGATGCGTCCTTTTTCAAGTGGCGTTTCAATTGCAAAAGTGTAGTTTTCAGAGCCTTTCATGTCATAAGTTTTTCCATCCTGGTCTTCGACACTGCCACCGCCGGTATAACCCACCATCGGAGTAATGATGATCTCCGGCGAAGCATTCGCGCTTGAAATGGAAAGAAGCGTAACCAGTGCCATTATATTTGCTTTGTTATTCATGAGTATATCCTTGTCCATACACTTACTAATTGTGATGGTTACATCAATATTGTGCGACTAATTTCAACGATTCTTGAAGATACTTCACACACCTGATAGTACTTAAATAGAGACTCGACAAATTAATAATAAGCCAGAGGTGTCTATGGACCATAATCTGAAAAATGCTCTACAAATAACAGCGTTTATCTACACAATCATTCTTTCATTTGGCTTTATTGCGATTGGTAGCTAATACCATTTATTGCGAGGCTGAGTTTTTGTGCTCAGGGAATAATGAATAGTGGGATTATAACCAATATTGATACAGCAATAGACTTGGACTATTACGCTAAGTTTATTGCTGGAAAAACAGCACTGGTCGCTCAAGGTGGCGGACAGAGAAGTATTTTTACTTCGGGAGTGCTGGATGCCTTTCTTCTTTCTAATTTTGACCCCTTCGACGAATTTTTTGGTACCTCAGCAGGTGCCCTCAACTTATGCGCTTATCTGTGCCGTGATAAAGGCCTTGGGCGTTCTTTTGTTCTCGACCTCACTACCTCACCAGAATTCTTCAATCTTTTTTCTTATATACGACACCGAAAGAATCTAGGCCTCGAATGGGCTTTAGAGCAAATTATGGCTTATCCCTATAAGCTCGATCTGGATTTGGGACGACAAACGTTAGGCGATCGCCATTTTTATGCGGCAGTGACGGACTCTAAAGATTTACGAGATCACTACTTCCCATTATTGGGCGACGACTGGTACAAAGTGATGATTGCGACCTGCGCCATTCCTCGTTTGTACAATGACGAAATTTTCATTGGTGACAGTGCTTATGTGGACGGTGGTGTATCAGCATGTATACCGGTTCAAGAAGCATGGCGCAGACAAGCTCGTTCTATTGTCGTGATTCGTACTGAGCCCGTGGTAGAGGAAGGGGATGGACATTTAGCGGGCTCTCAGGTGAATAAACCTTCAATAAAAGCACCTAAACCGATATCCGCCGAAGAGCTGGAATGGTTTCGTGAATCTTTCGACAGTGTTCAAGGCCACTGGCAACAGAAAGTGGAGCAGTGGAAAACCGACTGGACCTCTTTCTTCCAACAACAAATTATGCGCTCAAAAGAGCAAAAGCGTGACCGCGGGCATTTGGATCTGCTTAATGGTGGCCGATGGTTATTTGGTGCGGATGATATCTATCGCTTAAGTCATTTAATCGGTGATAAGTTTGATTCAGGCTTGGCTGACATGCTGATGGTGCATTACCAAACCTACTCACTGACACAAGACTTTTTGAATTCTCCACCGGATGATGCGTTTGTAGTGCAGATAGCACCAAGTCAGCCGCTGAAATCGAGTTCACTAATGAGTGATAAAGAGGATCTGTTACACGATTACGAATTGGGCTTAGAAGCCGGTTACCGATTTGTAGAAACCTACACATCAACGGAAAACGCTCGCAATTCACACATTCCACAGTTAGCAACCATTGCTGCTGGCAAGTAATTCTTGAAGTTGATGAGTTAGCATGCTGTTAGCTCTTATATCGTTAATGATTCAGTGTTCTGAAATGAAAAAGGGTTATTGAACTTGGTTCAATAACCCTTTTTTGCCTTGAGATTAGGCAAATCGTTTTGCCTTACGGGCAAACATTAGGTGACAGGCAAGATTCTCATACAGTTGGTTGATCCCGCCACATCCATAATGTCGCCTTGAGTGACGATAACGAGATCGCCAAACTTAAGATGCTCTTGCTCTTTTAGGCAGGTGAGCGTAGATAGGGCAATGTCAAAACTGTCTTTGGCTTCTGTCTCGAAGTAGATAGGTGTCACACCTCGGTACAAGGTGCAGCGATTAAGTGTTCCTTCGTTACGAGACAGCGCGTATATAGGCATGTCAGCACTTAGACGAGACATCATCAGTGCAGTACGGCCTGATTCAGTTAGAGTGACTACTCCTTTAATGCCTTCCATATGGTTTGCTGAGTAGATGGTCGCCATAGAAACAGTTTCTTCTGCGGTAACGAAGGTGCGGTCAATACGGTAATTAGATTGGTTAACCCCCGCCATCTTCTCAGCACCAATACAGACTTCTGCCATTGATTTTACGGTTTCGACTGGGTAATCACCCGCAGCGGTTTCACCTGAAAGCATCACTGCGTCGGTGCCATCGAGTACCGCATTGGCAACGTCCATGACTTCGGCACGGGTTGGCATTGGCGCAGAAATCATTGATTCCATCATTTGAGTCGCGGTGATCACCGTTCGGTTAAGCGCTCTAGCACGGCGTATAAGCTGTTTTTGTACACCGACCAACTCTGGGTCTCCAATTTCTACTCCGAGGTCACCACGAGCCACCATGACCACATCTGAGGCCATTATGATGTCATCCATATTCTCAACAGTGGCGACTGTCTCTGCTCGTTCCACTTTTGCGACGAGGTGAGCTTCTAAGCCAGCTTCTCGTGCAAGCTGACGAGCGTAGTGCATGTCTTCGCCATTGCGAGGGAAAGATACGGCGAGGTAATCCACTTTGATTTGTGCTGCGGTGACGATGTCGCGCTTGTCTTTTTCTGTTAGCGCTTCTGCTGAAAGGCCACCGCCTTTTTTATTGATGCCTTTGTTATTTGAGAGTGGGCCACCAATGATAACTTCGGTGTGAACACGGCAGCCTTCCACTTTGGTTACTTTCAGTTGAACACGACCATCGTCAAGCAACAGGATATCGCCGGAGGATACGTCGTTAGGCAGCTCTTTATAATCAAGGCCAACCGCTTGTTGGTTGCCTTCACCTAAACCTAAGCTACTGTCGAGAGTAAATAGATCACCGACAGCAAGTTGGATCTTACCTTCTTTGAATGTCGACACTCGAATCTTGGGACCCTGTAAGTCCCCGAGAATGGCGATTTGAGTGCCGAGTCTTTTGGCTATCGCTCGGACATTTTCTGCACGTTGGATATGGTCTTCGCTGGTGCCATGAGAGAAGTTCATACGGACGATATTGGCACCGGCTTTGATGATCTCTTCAAGCACGTTACCTTTATCAGTAGAAGGGCCTAGCGTTGTGACGATTTTCGTTTTTCTTAATTCGGCTGTCATGAATACTCCTAGAGTGAGGCCAAGTAATCTTTTAAAAGACTGAATTAAGTATATGCATTAATTGATAATTTATTGGGAGCTAGGGGGATATTTCTTGATTTGCCTCTAATTATTGAATTCAGGGCTCAAACGCGATGTTTTATTCTGAAAATTAAGTCGTAAATTATCGATGTGGGTGTTAATTTTCCTCGAACTATTTGACTCGATACACAAAGATTCATGTATATACGTGATACTGGTCACGGCGATATACCAAGTGACTTCACAATTACTTCGCAAAGTAAAAAAATTACCTCGTTGATGATTTCTGGAGCGTAAAATGTACATGGCTCAACCGGGCCATATTGATCATATCAAACAGGTCAATGCTGGTCGTGTATATAAACTAATTGACCTTAAAGGTCCTATTTCTCGTATCGATTTGTCCAAGCAAAGTGAGTTGGCTCCGGCGAGTATTACTAAAATTACCCGTGAACTCATTGAAGCTCACCTGATTCACGAAACGACGGTTCAAGAAGCCACGACTCGTGGGCGTCCTGCTGTCGGTCTGCAAACCAATAACGAAGGTTGGCAGTTTCTGTCGATGCGTCTTGGTCGCGGATACTTGACGATCGCGCTCCATGAATTGGGCGGTGACGTGCTTATCGATACCAAAATTGATATCCATGAACGCGATCAAGATGATGTGCTTGCGCGTCTTCTCCATGAAATCGATGAGTTCTTCCAAACCTATGCTGAGCAACTCGACAGGGTGACGAGTATCGCTATCACGCTGCCAGGTCTGGTGAATTCAGAGCAAGGTATTGTGCTGCAGATGCCGCACTACAACGTTGAAAACTTGGCGTTGGGGCCGGAGATCTACAAAGAAACCGGCCTACCAGTTTTTATTGCCAATGATACCCGAGCATGGGCATTAGCAGAGAAGCTGTTTGGTAACTCACAAGATAACGACAACTCTGTTCTTATCTCGATTCACCACGGTTTAGGTGCCGGGATCATTCTTGATGGTCGCGTTCTGCAAGGGCGTCACGGTAACATCGGTGAGTTGGGTCATATTCAGATCGATAAAGAAGGCAAGCTTTGTCATTGTGGTAACCGAGGTTGCTTAGAAACGGTCGCGAGTTCTCAAGCGATCCGTGAGCAAGTCAAAGAGCGACTGGCAAATGGTGAAGAATCAACGCTTACTGTGTTTGAAGATGTCACAATTGAACAGATCTGCGCGGCTGCTGCTGATGGGGATCCATTGGCTGTCGAAGTGATTGAACAGCTAGGCCGTTACTTAGGCTCTGCGATTGCGATTGTGATTAACTTATTCAACCCAGAGAAAATTTTGGTGGGTGGTGTTATCAATCAGGCGAAGAGCGTGTTATACCCGGCGATTCAAAAGTGCATCGAAGAGCAGAGTCTATCGGTTTACCATAAAGACTTAGAGCTGGTGGAATCTCGTTTTTATAAGCAGGCAACCATGCCAGGTGCTGCGCTCATCAAGCAGGCCTTATACGATGGCCAACTGTTAATGAAAGTTATTGAAGGTTAACCTCTTTTCTCGTCTTGTAGCCTTACCCTGAACCTTTCCATGTACTTAAGCTTTGTATAACATCATTTGTTGTACTTAGTTTAAGCATTCTGTGCATTGGCGCTTTGCTTTAACCTATTGAAGTAGGCTATTGTAGCCACAGTTATTATTTGTCACTAAGGTGTTGTATGTCTGGCGTTTTAAATTCGGTTGATCAGAGAACCAAACTGGTCGGTGAAAATCGTCTGGAGCTCTTATTATTCAGCTTAAACAGTCGTCAACTATTTGCGATTAACGTATTTAAAGTGAAAGAAGTCCTAAAAGTGCCAGTGCTCACTCGCTTACCTGGCTCTCACCATCATATTACGGGTGTGGCTTCTTTACGTGGTGAATCGGTGCCTGTTATTGATTTGCGCAGCGCGATTGGCTTTCCGCCATCTCGTGCGGAATCTCAAGAGAGCAACCTAATTATTACGGAATACAACCGAACCGTACAAGGTTTCTTGGTTGGACAAGTTCGTAATATCGTGAACACGACATGGACAGAAATTCAACCGCCGCCAAAGACAACAGGCCGTGCAAACTACCTAACCGCTATCACGCATATTCAAGAAGAAGAGCAGCACAAAATTGTTGAGATCATCGATGTTGAGAAAGTGTTGGCTGAGATCATTGATTACGATGTCTCGATCTCTGAAGGCGTTTTAGACGAACAATTAGCTCAGGAGATGATAGGACGTAATGTGCTTATCGTTGATGACTCTTCAACAGCGCGTAACCAAATCAAAGGTACCTTGTCGCAGTTGGGTTTGAACATTATTGAGTGTTGTGATGGCTTAGAAGCACTGACCTTACTTAAGGGCTGGTGTGATGAAGGCAAAGACATCAATCAAGAAATATTGCTGATGATCACCGATGCTGAAATGCCTGAAATGGACGGCTATAAGCTGACACACGAAGTACGTACTGACCCTAGAATGCATGACCTGTTTATTACGCTAAATACTTCATTAAGTGGAAGTTTTAATGAAGCTATGGTTGAGAAAGTAGGGTGTAACCGCTTTATTTCCAAGTTCCAGCCGGACCTCTTGGTTGAAGTGACTCAAGAGCGAATGCGTCAGATTTTATAATTAATGCTGTTGTACGGTTTGTTTTGAGTGACCTTATAGAAAACGTTTGCTAATATTCACGCAGCATATTTTTCTTAACGAAATATGCTCAACTACTAGCGTAACTTTTCACACACAATCTAAGGTAGTTCCTCTTAATGATATGGTTAACGTCTAAAGTTGTCATGACTTTGAGCTTATTACTGTATAGGGAATTTAAGAAAAGACGTACGGAAGCTGAAGTTGAGTCATAACTCAACAATTGGAATCGAAGGGAAGCGGATGCTTCCCTTTTTCGTTGCTCTTTCTCTCGTTCCTCCTTTAGCCAGTGACCTATTGAGAACAGTTGGTACTTCGCTAATGAAAATCCCGAGATTTGGTTTTCAAGCCAACAATTTCACCGGTAATATCGATAAGTTTCCCCGCAATAACATGCACGACTTCTCCTTCTTTTTCTAATATCCCTTGTACCTTTAACGCCTTGGCTGTCAGATAAGCTTGCTGTTGAGCGCGCGCGGTTGCTCCCCATACCACGACATTAATATTGCCAGTGCTATCCTCCAGCGTGACAAAGGTGACACCTGCCGCGGTTCCGGGAGATTGTTTGCCTGTGACTAATCCGACAACGGTGACCATAGATTTGTGTCTTTGTTGTATTAAATCTTTCATATGTGTGAATCGACCTAATCGCCCCGCTTCCTCGAGCAAAGTGATTGGGTGCTTGTTCAATGAAATTCCGACACTGGTGAAGTCTTCGAGTAGATCTTGCATCTCATTAGGCTTGTGCAGTACATGTTCGTCATGTCTATCCTCAGCATCGTCATAGATTTGGCTAAACAGAGGTAGATCTGACGCCGAGTCCATGATCGCCCAGCGAGTCTGGAAGCGGTCTCCCGAGACGTTATGTAGCGCATTGGCCGATGCCAGTAGCTCGATATCTTTCTTATTCATCGATAACTGTTTTACCTGACTAGGGTGGCGATAACCGGATTGTGGGCGATTGGCGAGCACGCTTTGAATTCCATGCTCGCTGAATCCTTTGATTTGTCGCAGCCCTAAGCGAATCGCTAAACCATTCTGATGTTCAACGACTATATGATTGTCTTGTGAGGCGTTCACACAGACTGGAAGTATCACCACATTATGTCGTTGTGCGTCTTGTACCAATTGTGATGGGCTATAAAAGCCCATGGGTTGGCTATTGAGCAAAGAAGCGTAGAAACACTCTGGGTAGTAACATTTCAGCCAAGCAGAGCAATAAGCTAATACCGCAAATGAAGCCGAGTGGCTTTCAGGAAAACCGTACTCGCCAAAGCCGCATATCTGTTTAAAGATCTGCTCAGCAAACTCTGTCTCATAACCGCGCTTTTGCATGCCTTCGATGAGTTTGGTTTTGAACTTAAATACGTTGCCATTTTTCTTCCAAGCGGCCATCGCTCGTCTGAGTTGATCTGCTTCACCACCAGTAAATCCTGCAGCTACCATCGCGAGTTTGATCACTTGCTCTTGGAAGATAGGAACACCTAAGGTGCGCGACAGTACCGACTCCACATCTTTAGATGGATAACTGATTGGCTCAATGCCATCTCGACGCTTGAGAAACGGATGAACCATATCGCCCTGAATAGGACCAGGGCGTACGATAGCGATTTGAATCACCAAGTCGTAATAAGCCTTTGGCCTAAGCCTTGGTAGCATGCTCATTTGTGCACGTGACTCAATTTGGAATATCCCGACCGTGTCTGCTCGCTGAATCATGCCATAAACCTGAGGATCGTCCTTAAGGCGAGTGATCTCCGCAATTGTCAGTGATCGCCCATGAATACGTTTGATCAGGTCGAAACATTTACGAATTGCAGAGAGCATACCAAGCGCGAGCACATCAACTTTCAGCAAGCCTAAGGTTTCTAGATCATCCTTATCCCATTGAATAATGGTTCGGTCGTGCATCGCGGCATTCTCGACGGGAACCAGTTCATACAGAGGTCCTGAGGATATGACAAAGCCACCGACGTGTTGAGATAGGTGGCGTGGAAAGCCGATGATCTCATTGACCAAATGGATAAATTGTTGCCCCTTCAAAGAATCAGGTTGTAGTCCTAATTGAGTTAACTGAGCCTGCCAACCTAAGCTTTTGTCTCTGCGATTGGTGTTTTTGATGAAGTAATCGAGCTGAGTTTCTTGTAGCCCTAATGCTTTACCGACATCTCTTACTGCACTTTTAAAGCGATAAGAAATGACCGTTGCAGCCAGTGCAGCACGTTCTCTACCGTACTTTTGGTAGATATATTGAATAACCTCTTCTCGGCGTTCATGCTCAAAATCGACATCAATATCAGGCGGCTCATCGCGCTCTTTACTGATAAAACGCTCAAACAGTACCGAGATTTGTCTTGGGTCGACAGAGGTGATTTCTAAGCAATAACAGACCACGGAATTGGCCGCTGAACCTCGACCTTGGTAAAGAATACCTTGGTTTTTGGCAAACATCACGATGTCGTGGATGGTGAGAAAAAAGAAAGGGTAGTCGAGCTCACCAATCAGCCCCAGCTCCTTATCGATGATTTGTTGAATGTCATTAGGGACACCTTGTGGAAAGCGAGCCTGTTTTCCTTTTTCAACCAACATACGTAGATAGCTCATGGGCGTCTCACCCTGAGGAATCAACTCACTTGGGTATTCGTAACGTAGACTACCTAAGTCAAATTCGCACAGTTCAGAAATTCGGTTGCTCTCTTCTAGCCACTCCGCTTTGAAGATATGAGAGAGCTTATTGATGCTTCGCAAACAGCGCTCGGCATTCGCCAGTAAGTGACCGCCAACTTCGGTCACTGGTTTTTGATATTTAATCGCGGTGAGTGAGTGCTGTAAGGGCAAGCGATTAGCATTGTGCATTAACACGCCACCACAAGCTGTAATCGGCAGGTGGTGATGCTGTGACAGCTCAACGCAGTAATCCGTGTATTGTTGGTCGGTCTGTTTGAGGTGTCGTTGTAAGCCAATCCACAACCGACCGGAATGATGTTGAGAAAGCCATTGTCCCCAATGCGCGTCTTCATTTTTTTGCTGAGGTAGCCACAGGATGAAGCAGTGCTTAGCCGACATAATATCCCACTCAGAGAGCTGATAATGCCCTTTGCTGCTACGACGTCTCGCGTTGGTAATAATGCGGCACAGCTCGGCATAGGCTTGTCTATTTGGGCATAGTAAAACCACTTGGCATTCTTCATTTAACCAAAACATGCTCCCGACAATTTGCTTGAGCGACAGTTTATGTTGCTTGATTGCAGAGTGGACTTTCACGATGCCCGCGACCGAGCACTCATCAGTAACAGCGAGTGCTTTGTAACGTAAAAAGTCGGCCTGTAAAACCAGCTCTTCCGCGTGTGAAGCTCCCTCAAGAAAGGAGTAATTACTTTGGCAGAAAAGCTCTGAGTATTGCTGAGACATAACGTAATCTCACTTAATCATTGCGAGTAAACATGATTGAAAAGGGATGTTGAAATAGAGTACGTGGAACGGGTGACTTAACTAAATTGTCTTGCTGACTAGCTAAATAAGCCGTGCAAAAACCACTGTTTATCTGGCGTTCTAAAGACCCATAGCCATCGACCGTTTTCACTGTGAGCAATAAAGTAGTCACGAATGATTTTTTCGCCATCCCACCACCCAGAAACAATACGCTCAGGGCCCTGAGATAAGGTGACGCTTTCGGTTAAGGCTTCGGGCTCTGGTAGTAAAATACTGGGCCTGAGTTGCTGTTGGTTGATGTTGGAAGCTGTCATAGTTTGTTGCGCGATATCTTGGGAAATTTGTCCCTTTTTTACCGTATTCCCCAGTGTCGGTAGTAAATATTGGTTGGCCTTCTCTGGTCTTGGGTCGTGCTGTATTTTCGGTGTTTGAATGCAGGCTTGCCCTAATTTAGCTCGCAGTAATGAGATCAAATCTAACGCGGCAAGTGTTCCTGTATTGCCATCGAAAAGATCATGGTAGGCGACTTGCGGTTCTCCATGACGAATCAAAGAGAGAGTCAGCCCTTGAACCGGTGCTGTGAGCTTTAGTGACTCTAAAGTTAGATGGGTAAGGCTTGCCCATTTTTCAGCAAGGTAATCACCTTGTGCCGAATAGAAAGAGACAGGATGATCGTCTTTATCCCTAAGATGCAGAATCAGCGTTAATTCAAACGCTACTCGGTCACGTAGCTTCAAAAAGCATTCCAGTTGATTCAACAATTTCAGCAGCGGCTTTTCGATAAATAGGATGTTTTCAATATCAAACAATAGCTCGAGATATTGCTGAAAATTCTCCGGTGGATGATAGAAATCAATCGGGTGCTTGAACTGTCCGTTAAGGCGACCAACATAATTCACCAAATCGATATCAAAGCGACGTGCGACATCTTGCAAAGGCAGTTTCAATAGGTCATCCACTAAGTTAATGCCGACGCGGTTCAGACGCTCCACTTGCTTAGTTGGCAGCTCGCTGGAACTTAATGCTTGTTGATTAACCCATGCTTTCATTTGCTCAACATTATTAGTGACTTGGTTGATGGATTGCTTGCCCAAAAGGATCGCAGAAAGTGGCGAGTAACCCGTCGCGAAGCTGAACTGGATATTGAGCGTTTCTAAATGACTTTTGAGTTCATGCCAGTAGTTATCTAGCCCATCGTAAAGTGACAGCATATTAGAAGCTTTAATCAACAAACCATTGGGTGGCAATAACGCCATGTCAGAAGTGACCAAATACGCCCATTGAGCGATCTCTTTGAGCTTGCTTTTTTCTAGCTCAATACTGTAAGGGTGGACGTGTAAGTTATGGCAAAGCGCCGCCGCAGACCCTAGCCCCATACCAAGTGAAATTCCCGATTGCATAGCAGCTTGGTTAGCTTGCAGCACACGGTGATCTTTTTCATCCACGATGATAATAGGTTGCTCGTGTGCTTCTTCGTTCGAACCCAATTCATTAGAGTTAAATAAGGTATCCAACTGCAGAGATGGAAAGTGCAGATAAAGCCACAGCATGCGCTAACCTTGCTTCGCAATAGGGAAGGCCAACACAGTATTATCTGACAGATTGTGATGTGAACTGTCGATGCTGATGACTTTTTCTGTCAGTAACGGCCAATTGTGGGTCATATCGAGAATAAAGCTGCCATACGACCAACTGCCTTTTCTTTTTGTCACTTCAACCTTTAACCCCTGCGCGTGAGAAGAGAGCTTCATGCTTAAAGAAACGGGCAGGGATAATTGATTATGTCTAGTGGCTTTAAAGTGAAATTGCAGGCACTTGCCCGTTTCACTTGCGGCTTGTAGGCGTTTGGTTTGGTGGATTTCGAGATCGGCTCCCCATAACAATACAGAATGACAAGCACCACTCTTGAGGCATTGCTCGGCTGCCCATAATGCATCGAGGTCGCGTTGAGGCTCGATCACCAAGATGTTATCGAGCTCAATCCCTTGGCTGCTAAAAAACTCGGCACAGATCTTCCCTGGCGGGTTAATGAATATGGCCAGCTTCTGTGAGTTTTGCTGAGCTAAATAGGGGGTAAGCAGGCGCAGTTCGCCAATCCCTTGTTGTGATTCAACTTCAATAACGCCGTGCGTCAGGAAGCCGCCATCAAGCTGTTTATCCAATTGCGGATAGCCTGTCGAAGTGGTAGTTCCTTGCGTTGTTGATTGTAGCCCTTTCCAGATTAGCTGGCGGTCTTGTAAGTTTTTTATTAGTTCATGCATAATTAAATACCTGTATATTTGTACAGTATATTTAACAATGAAAAAGATGCAAAGCAAAATGATGATAATTAGCGGAAGTAAGTGCTAGTTGATTGATTTAGTGACCCGTCCTGATATGGGTTGACACTTGATTGACTAAAACGCTCGATGTATTTCATCGGGCGTTTTGTATTTTAGAGCTGTGTGAGGCCTATATTCATTATAGATTTTTACTGATTCAGCGACCATTTTCTTTGCTTCATCTAAATCATTCGGTTTATTCAACAGATACTCCATCTTCAATATTCCGTTGATCCTCTCTGCCAACGCATTCTGATAACAGTCATAGCCATCAGTCATTGAGCAAGATACATCATACTGCCGATGCAACTCTTGGTAT
>NZ_JAKJSX010000032.1:0-648 GCF_050337435.1 Vibrio satsumensis
AATAATTAGCAGTGTCCCGTTCGTCTAGAGGCCTAGGACACCGCCCTTTCACGGCGGTAACAGGGGTTCGACTCCCCTACGGGATACCATTGGGTCGTTAGCTCAGTTGGTAGAGCAGTTGACTTTTAATCAATTGGTCGCAGGTTCGAATCCTGCACGACCCACCATTCTTTCTCCACGAAGGAATTAAAACTTTTAGTGGGCGATTAGCTCAGTTGGGAGAGCACCTGCCTTACAAGCAGGGGGTCACTGGTTCGAGCCCGGTATCGCCCACCATTCTCTAAATATTCTTGGAAGTTAAAACTCCAAACCACTTCTTATGTCGCTGGTTTGATTTTTCGACTGTGAGAGTCTTTAGAAAATGTGAATTTTAGAACACTGGTTCTTAAAGTCTCATGCTCTTTAACAATTTGGAAAGCTGACTGATTGATTACTTACGAGTAATTCAATCAAATTTAAAAGTTCTCAATGTTTAYCTTTATGGTAAACACAACAAACACATTCAAGTGTCTTGTATTCGATTCAAACTTGTTTGAATCACATTGAGTCCGGCAAACAGTTATCAAGAATTAACCCTTCTTGATGACAACCAAAAACCTTGGTTAGTTGCCATACGCTAAGACCCTTTCGGGTTGTATGGTTAAGTGA